>SXNL01000381.1 GCA_005777185.1 Myxococcales bacterium | reverse complement strand
GTCGAGGTGCTGCGGCTCCAGGGTGAGCGCTATGTGCTCACCGGGACGTGGGGCGGGGAGGACGACGACTTCGTGCTCGAGCCGTTCGCCGCCGTGCCCATCCCGGCCGCGTGCTTCTGGGGGCGACGGCGGAAGGGGTAGGCGCGGCGAGCGCGAGACGGTGGACGAGGGGGCGGACGCCCTAGAGGCCCTACAGACAGTACCGAGACGCACCCATCCACGGTGGGGTCCCGGGGGGAAGAGGCTCCCACCTGCCTGCGACGGTCGCACGGTGGCTGCTGAAGGCCGCCGCGTAGCTCAGGACACGAGCGCCCACCGCGTCCCCTCCTCGTCGAGGAGCCTTGCGACCGCCTTCACGTCCTCCCACGTCGCCGGTCGGGTGACGTCAGCCATCGCGCGCGCGTTCGACCATGGCCTCGACGGTCCACCGCAGCCGATCGAGATCCATCTCCTCGTGGCTGCGATAGATGAAGACGCCCTTGGGCGCACGCGTCCGGTAGGCGAGCAGCGACGCGTGTGCATTCTGCGCCTCCTCCGTGGGCGGCTCCCCGATCGCGGGACGCACGCGTCGTCCCACGATCCTGGAGAACAGCTCGCCGGTGAAGGGATCACGGAGCACGCCGGGATCGTACCACACGCTCCCAGCCCGCCGCGGCCGTCGTCGCGGAGCGTGGTGCTGCGAGTAGAGGGACTTCATCGTCTCCGGAACACGCGCAGAGACGAGATCCCGGAGGTATGATCCCGCCGGGGACCCCCATCATGACGTTCCACGACAAGGCGCCCGTCGTCGGCCGACCCGGTGAGCGATCCCCGGCTGCCGACGGGCGGGCCGCCCCGACGGGAGTCGCGTCCTTGCGTGATCGCCTCGCCGCGGGTCCGCTCGGCGTCGCCGCGGCCGTCGCGGTCGGCCGAGACCTCTGCGCGGCGCTGGGCGACCTGCACGAGCGCGGTCGCCTCCACCTGGGCGTTCGACCGGAGCGGATCCGCCTCACCACCACCGGAAGCGGACCGCCGCGGGCGAGCCTGGCCGAGGCGCCGGGGGACGCGCCGGACCGCGACCCGCCTGAAGCACCGAACGACCCGCGCGTCGCCCGCTACCTCGCGCCGGAACAGGCCGGGCTCCTCGACAGGCCGGTCGGGCCGGAGGCGGACCTCTACGCGCTCGGTGCGGTCCTCTGGGAGTGCCTGGTGGGTTCTCCGCTCGTCGGCGCCGACACGATCGGGGAAATCCTGCACGAGCAGATGAGCGGCGCGGTGCCCCGCCTCGCCGCGGCCGGCGTGCGGGCACCCCCCATCCTCGACGACCTGCTCCGGCGCCTCCTTCAGAAGGACCCACGGGTGCGGTACCAGTCCGCGCGAGGCGTCGCCGCCGACCTGCAGCAGCTCGCCGCGGCCCTCGACCGCGGCAGCGATCCGCCATCCATCGTGCTCGGTCTGCACGATCGCCGGATCACGCTCGCCGAGCCGGGCTTCATCGGTCGATCGGCCGCGCTCCGTACCCTGGAGGAGCAGCTCGACCGCTGCTCCGCCGGGACCAGCTCGCTGTGGTTCCTCGAGGCCGACTCGGGCCTCGGCAAGACCCGCCTCCTCGTCGAGCTCGGCGATCGCTGCCGGGACCGCGGCGCCCGGGTCCTGCGCGGGCAGGGGCTCGACCAGTCCGCCCGCCGCCCGTTCCAGATGCTCGCCGGCGTCGCCGATGGCCTCGTCGACGCACTGCGGGAGTCGCCGTCGCGCATCGAGGCGGTCCGCGCGCTCCTCGGGGAGCACATCGACGCCGTCGTCGGAGCGCTGCCGCAGCTCGCGGAAGTCCTGCACACGGCCGGCGAAGGCGGCGCGCTCCCCGAGGGCTTCGGGAGAGCCCGCAGCGTCGAGGCCCTGAGCGTGCTCCTCTCCGCCGTCGGGTCAGGGGAGGGACCCGCTCTGGTCCTGCTCGACGACTGCCAGTGGGCGTATCGCGAGTCGATCGAAGTGCTGGCTCGCTGGCAGGAGCGCGCCGCCCAGCGCCCGCATGCCGCGACCGCCGACCGCGCCGCGGGCGTGCTCGTGGTGGTCGCGTTCCGCTCGGAGGAGGTGCCCGAGGGACATCGCCTGCGCGGTCTCGCGCGCAGCGGCGAGGTGGTCCTGCAGGGCTTCTCCGACGACGAGATCGGGCTCGTCGCGCGGTCCATGGCCGGCGCGCTCCCGGACGCCGCGCTCGCGCTGGTCACGCGGCTCGCGGCGGGGAGCCCGTTCATGGCCTCGGCGGTCCTGCGCGGTCTGGTCGAGGCCGGCGCGCTCCTCCCCTCCGGGGAGGGCTGGCGGGTCGAGACGCAGCGACTCGAGGACGTCCAGGCGTCCCGGCACGCCGGCGACTTCCTCGTCCGCCGCCTGGAGCGCCTGAGCGAGCGCGCCCTCCGCCTCCTGTCGGTCGCCGCGGTGCTCGGCAAGGCGTTCGAGCTCGAGCTTGCGACGTCGATGGCGGACCTCGAAGCAGGCCCGGCACGAGCCGCGCTGGAGGAGGCGCAGCGGGGGCAGATCGTCTGGCTCGAGCCGGACGGCGGCGTGGGCACGTTCACCCACGACAAGCTGCGCGAGGCGCTGCTCCGGCGCCTCGGAGAGGAGGAGCGCCGCCAGATGCACCTCCAGGCCGCGGAACGGATCGAGGCAGGAAAGCGCCCGAGGCCCTTCGAGCTGGCGTTCCACTTCGAGGCGGCCGGCGAGCTCCGTCGCGCGCTGCCCCACGCGCTGGCGGCAGCCGAACAGGCCCGCGCCCGCCACTCCCTCGATCTGGCGGTCGAGCAGTACCGGATCGCCGAGCGGGGCGTGCGCGCCGACGACCGCCCGACGAGCTACCGCATCGCGTCCGATCTGGCGGCCGTCCTGACGCTGGCCGGGCACTACGACGAAGCGCGCGCGGCGGCGACGCGGGCCGCGGAGCTCGCGGACACCGTCATGGGCCGCGCCGTCGCGCAACGGCAGCTGGGCGACCTCGCGTTTCGCCAGGGCGACATCGCCGCGGGCATCGCGCGTCTCGAGGCCGCGCTGCTCCTGGTCGGGGAGCGCACGCCGCGCTCGTTCGTCGCGGCGTTGTTCCGCCTCGGGCGCGAGGTCGCCGCGCAGGTGCTGCACACGGTGCTTCCGGGGTTGTTCACGGGGCGCCGGCCGGTCGACGGTGCCGAACGGGAGCTGCTGGTCACGCGCATCCTCGGGCGCCTCACCTATGCCTATTACTTCTCGCGCGGAGCGGTTCGCACCCTCGGGGCGCACCTGCGGGCGATGAACCTGGCCGAGCGGTACCCGCCGACGGCAGAGCTCGCGGACGTCTATGCGAGCCACGCCCCGGTCATGGCGATCGTGCGGCTCTTCGATCGGGGGAGGCGGTACACGGAGCGGTCGGAGCACATCTACGCGCAGCTCGACGACCCGTGGGGGCAGGGGCACGCGCTCGGCTTCCGGGGCCTCGTCTTCTACGCGGCCGGTCGCTACGAGGACTGCGTCGCCATCGAGCCGCGCGCCGAAGCCCTGCTCGTGCGCTCCGGAGACTACTGGGAGGTCAACGCCGCCCGCGTCCAGGCCGCGTTCAGCCTCTTCCGGCTCGGGCGCCTCGCCGAGTGCGTCAAGAAATCGCGTCTCGTGCACGAGACGGCCGGCGAGGTCGGTGACGCCGCGGCGGCAGGCTTCGGCCTCGACGTCTGGGCCCGCGCGACAGGCGGCGGGGTCCCGCGGGACGTCCTGCAGAGTGAGCTCGCCCGGTCGCGCGAGGACGACGCGCAGGTGACGGCCCAGGTCCTCGTCGCCGAAGCCGAGCGCCTGATGGCGGCGGGTCGACACGGTGAGGCCGCGGACGCCCTCCGCAAGGGGCTGGGGGGAGCGTTCCGGGCCCAGGTCCTGAACGCCTACACGCTGCCTCTGATCGCGGAGCTCGCGACCGCCCTGCGCCGCCAGGCTCAATCGGTATCCGACCTCGATCCCGAACGCAGGGCGACCCTCTTGAAGCGGGCTGCTCGGTGGGCGAGCCTCGCCGCGTGGCTCGGCCGGGTGTTCCCGAACGACCTGCCCCATGCGCTACGGGAGGTCGGCCTGATCGCGGCGCTTCGAGGCCAGCGGCGCCGCGCGCGCCGCGCCCTCGACCGGTCGCTGGTGGAGGCGGAGCGCCTCCACGCGCGCTTCGAGCACGCGCAGACCCGGCTCGCCCGCGGCCGTGTGGGCCAGCAGCTGGAGTGGGAGGGCGCCGACGAGGACGTGGAGCTGGCTCGGGCCTCGCTGAGGGACCTGGGCGCGCACTTCGCGCTGGACGAGCTCGGTGGACCACGCCCCGAGTCGGCCGCGGCCGTGACGCTCTCGCTGGCCCACCGCTTCGACACCGTGCTCGCCGCCGGCCGCGGCGTCGCGACGGCGCTGTCGCGCGAGGACGTGTTCGATCAGGCCCGGCGGGCCGCGACCGAGCTCCTGCCCGAGGCCCAGCGCTGCGAGGTCGTGGCGGTCGACCTCGCCACGGCCCTCCCGCAGTCCTCCCCTCTCTGGGACGATCCGGCCGTCGAGCAGATCGCGCGCCACGCCCTGGCCGAGGGGCGGGCGGTCGCTTCGCCGACCGACGGCGTGGCATCGGCCACGGGCCACGACTCCCTCGTCTCGTCCGCCCGCTCCGCCCTGTGCGTCCCGATCTGCGCTCGCGGCCGCGCGGTCGCGGTGCTCGTGGCGGTGCACCACGAGGTGGTGGGCCTGTTCGGGGACGAGGAGCGGCGGCTGGCCGAGTTCATCGCGTGCCTGGCCGGGGCAGCGTTCGAGAACGCCGAGGGCTTCGCCGAGTTGCAGCGGTTCACCGCGAACCTGGAGGATCTGGTCCGCGATCGAACGGCGGCTCTCCAGGACAGCAACGTCGAGCTCAAGCAGTTCGCGTACGTCGCTTCGCACGATCTCCAGACCCCCCTGCGTGCCATCGCCGGCTTCGCCCAGCTCCTCGAGGCCGAATGCGGCGGCGAGCTCGACGAGACGGCGAAGCAGTACATCGGACGGATCGTCGCCGGGACGGCGCGGATGCAGACGCTCATCTCGGACCTGCTGGGCTACTCCCGCGTCGAAGCGCGCGCCGTGCCCTTCGCCCCGGTAAGGCTCGACGCGCTCTTCGACGATGTCGTCTCGATGCTCTCGCCGTCCATCGAGGCGAGCGGGGGACGCGTGACCCGCGGCGCGCTGCCGGAGGTCCAGGGGGACCCCGTGCAGCTTGCCCAGCTCATGCAGAACCTCGTCGAGAACGCGCTGAAGTACCGCGGTGAGACCCCACCGACGGTCCGCGTCGAGGCGTCCCGCGACGGCGGGGCCTGGACCGTCACCGTGGAGGACAACGGGATCGGCATCTCACCCGAGCACCACGCGAGGATCTTCGAGATCTTCCGCCGTCTCCACAGCCAGACTGCGTACCCGGGCACCGGGATCGGGCTGGCCGTCTGCCGGCGAATCGTGGAGCGGCACGGTGGCCGGATCGGCGTCGAGTCCCAGCTCGGCCAGGGCTCTCGCTTCTTCTTCACGATCCCCGATCCTCTCGCGTCCGCTGCCGCTGCGTCAGGCCAGGCTTGCCCGCCCCATGGAGCCATGGTCTAGTCGGAGGAGGGGCGCCACGGATGCCTCGTGCGCGGGAGGCCGGCGTGTCGGAAGAAGAGCAAGGTCGGGTGGCCGAGATCCTCCTGGTCGAGGACAACGCGGATGACGTCTTCCTCACGCGCAAGGGCTTCGAGCGGGCGAAGCTGCGCCTCAACCTCCACCACGTCGAGAACGGTGTCGAGTGCATGGCGTTCCTTCGCAAGGAGGGGCAGTTCGCCGGGGCGCCGACGCCCGACCTCGTCCTGCTCGACCTCAATCTGCCGCGGATGGACGGCCGGGAGGTCCTCGCCCAGATCGTCGCCGACGAGGTCCTGCAGAGACTCCCCGTCGTGATCCTGACGACCTCCAGCGCCGAGAGCGACGTGCTCGAGCTGTACCGCCTTCGCTGCAGCTCCTACATCACCAAGCCGGTGGACTTCACCAAGTTCCAGCAGGTGATCCAGCAGCTCAGCGACTACTGGTTCACCGTCGTGGTGCTGCCCCCGCGCCTCCCCTGACCGCGGCGCGCCCCCCCCGACGTCGCGCTACGCTGGGTTCTCCCCGTCCTGCTCCGCGAGGAAACATGCGCAACCACGCCCCTCTCTGCTTGCTCGTCCTGGCGGCCTGCTCGGGCTCGTCCGACGCGAGGCCGCCCGGCGCCGTGAAGCCCGACCCGCCGCTCGTCGCGCCCGAGCTCGCCACCGTGGGCGAGAACGTCGACGAACGGACCCGGCGCGAGCTCACGCCGGCGTACACGCTTCCGAAGCCGTTCTACGCGGCCCTCGACGAGATGAAGGTGGCGCCGGCCGACCTCCGCTACCCCGACATCGGCCTCACGTTCGCGAGCGACACGACGCGCCTGCACTGGACGGACGCCGTGCGGCACAAGGGCGACCTCGCGCCCGGCTTCGCGAGCATGGTGGCCGCCGACGTCGAGGCCGCCGTCGCGAACCCGGATCCGGCGAGGAGCGCGCGCGATCTCCTCGTCGCGGAAGGCGTCTACGGGCAGCGCGACGCGTACCTCGCGAGCCGCTTCGACCAGGCGATCTCCGTCACCGCCGGGGGCCGGCCGCTCGTCGACGCCCTCGAGGCGTTCTACACGCACGCCCCCGTCGCGGGGGGTGCGGTGCCCGAGGCCGCCTGGGCCGACGTGGAGCCGCTCGTGGCGGAGCAGGCGGCCCGCTTCTCGAAGAAGGCCCAGATCGCCGTCGCGCAGTGCATCCGCGGGCTCCTCGTCGCGGCCGAGCTGCGCGATCTCGCGTTCACGAGGAGCGGCAAGCTCGCCATGGACGCGTGGGTCGCGATGGCCGCCGACTACTGGAAGAAGCGGCTCGCCATCACCGGCTACCCGATCGCCAAGACCATGAGCGACGCCCTCGACTACGAGACGCTGTCGCGCGCGGGCCAGATCGCCGTCCGCTCCGTCGAGTCGATGCGCGTCGCTCTCGCGAACGAGCCGCTCGTCCCTGGCGCGACGCTCGATCTGGTCGGACCGCTCGGCCGCATCGCGCTCTCTCTCGAAGGGAAGGACGACACCTGGCGAGGCGCGGACTTCTTCCTGCTCGTCGACGGCGGCGGCAACGACACGTACCTCGACGACACCGCCACGAACCTGGACATCTTCCACCCCGTGACCGCGGTGGTCGATCTCGGCGGCGACGACGTGTACAGGCCGTCGTTCGCCTGGGACATCAAGGGCGGCGCCTTGCCCAGCATCCGGACCAAGAGCGCGAGGCAGGCCGCCGGGATGTTCGGCATCGCGATCCTCGACGACGCCGCCGGCGACGACAGGTACAAGTGCCTCCACTTCTGCCAGGGGTACGGCCTCTTCGGCGTCGGCGTCCTCGTCGATCGCGGAGGCAAGGACAGCTACGCGGGATACGACTTCAGCCAGGGCGCCGCGGAGTACGGCTACGGCCTGTTGCTCGACACGGGCGGCAAGGACGACACGTACGAGACGCTGCAGACGAGCCAGGGCTACGGCGGCACCCGCGGGATCGGGTGGCTCGTGGACGACGGGGGCAACGACGCGTACCTCGCCATCGAGGACCCGATCGTCTTCGAATGGGCGGGCGAAGGGACCAACTGGTCCGGATCGCAGGGCTTCGGCTTCGGCACCCGCATCTTCGCGTCGATGAACTCGCCCGCGGTCTACCTCTCGGGCGGCCTCGGCGGCCTGTTCGATCTCGGCGGCGACGACCGCTTCAAGTGCGCGGTGATGTGCCAGGGGTTCGGCTACTTCTTCGGCACCGGCATCCTCTACGACAAGGCGGGGAGAGACGAGTACGTCGTCTCGCACAAGTACGGCATCGGCGGCGCGACCCACCAGTCGGTCGGCGTGTTCCTCGACTACGGCGGCGCCGACACCTACACGTACCTCGGGCACGGCAGGACCGGCGGCGGCGAGGGGGTCGGGCTCGGCTACGACCACGGCGTCGCGTTCCACATCGACCGCGGGAACGACGCCGACGTCTACCGCTTCCCGGTCGACATCGGCTGGATCATGGGCTTCGCGAGGCACCCCGCCCTCGGCGTCCTCATCAACGAGGGCGGCGACGACGCGTACCACATCACAGGCGCCTCCGGCGAGCGTGCGCTCGGCGTGTCGGAGGTGTTCGACACCGACCGCAGCGCGGGGCTCGGCACGCTCACGACGCCCACGGTGGGAATGTTCCTGGATCTCGGCGGCACGAAGGACGTCTACGACGTCACGCACGCGGGCACGGGCAACGGAAAGAAGTGGGTGCAGACGACCCCGGTCGGCGCCGGCTGGAAGGCCGCGCTCGACCACGGCTACGGGCTCGACACGGAGTGACCGCCCCCCGCTCTCCTCGGCGGCCCGTCGCGCGAGATGCGTGTCGTGGGACTGGAGAACCTGCGGCGCGCGTGTTCGAGCGCGGGCGGCGTGATAGGATGGGCACGATGGTGCGCCGTGACGAAGCCGATCGCGAGCCGCGAGGCGAGCGGGCGACTTCTAGCTGCGCTTCTCCAACGGGTGCGAGTCCCGTCCCGGCAGGCGTCGGAGCACCGGGTAGCAGGCTCCAGCCGAGCGGGAGAGATCCCGACGGCCGAGCGGGGCGTCGAAAGGGTCGACGGACCGAGCGAGCACGCGGGCCGCAACATGAAGTGAAACTTGCAGCCTCGACAGATGAACAATCCGGGAGCCGAGCCGCTCATTTCACGGCGAAGGCAGC
>SXNL01000047.1 GCA_005777185.1 Myxococcales bacterium | reverse complement strand
TCAGCGATCAACTTCGGCGAGCTGTCGCCTCGATCCCCCTCAACATCGCGGAAGGCGCCGGGGAGTTCGCTCCGGCGGACAAGGCGCGCTTCTACCGCATGGCGCGCCGCTCGGCGACCGAGACCGCAGCCGTCCTTGACGCTCTGGCCGTGCTCGGGCTCGCCGATGCGCAACGCTTGGTGGCTGTGCGAGCCCTCCTCTTGCGGATCACGGCGATGCTCACCGCGATGGTGCTGAAGCTCGGCTCGTCTTCGTCGGGCTCGGGCTCGGGTTCGGGCTCGGGCTCGACGTGAGGAAAATGAGGGGATGCCTCAGGGTGTCCGCCGTACGCCCTCCGCTGTCCGCCGAAGCTCCACGCGCCTCGATGGGGCACGCGTGAACGTCGCCATCCCGCCGCGCGACCCAGCCGGAAGTCGGCCCCGGGCGCGTCGACCGGGAACGCGCGTGGAGATCGCCTCGGGCGCGTGTGTCTCACCCGGAAGGGCGGTTCGCCGCTGCAACAGGCTTGCGGGTATACTCGAGCGATGATGAAGGCCCCGCGCACCGCTCTCGCCGCCGCGCTCCTTTGCGTCCTCTCGTGCGGCACGGACGGCCCGACGCCCGGCGCGCCCAGCGATCCCGCGTCGCCGCCCGCATCGCCACCCCCTCCCGGTCCGACGGCGACGACGGATCCTCCTCCCCAGGTCGACCCCCCCGATCCGCCGCCTCCGCCGCGCGTGGCCATCCTCAACGAGATCCACTACGCGCCGGCCGACAAGACCGTGCACGAGGAGTTCATCGAGATCCTGGGCGTCGACGCTGCGGCCGTGGATCTGTCCGGATGGAAGATCACGGGCGGCGTCGAGTTCACGGTCCCCGCGGGGACGACCCTTCCGCCGGGCGGTCACGTGGTCGTCGCACAGGACCCAACCGTGCTGAAGAGCCGCTTCGGCGTCACCGCCCTCGGGCCCTTCACCGGGCGACTCAAGAGCATGGGGGAGCTCCTCGTCCTGCGCGACCCCCTCGGCCGCCGACGCGACGAGGTGGATTACCGGCGCGGCTTCCCGTGGCCCACGGGGGGCGGGGAGAGCGGCCGCTCGATCGAGCACGTCGAGCCGTCGCTCGACGGGCGTCGCGGTGGGGCGTGGCGCCTTTCCATCGACCCGGCGTCGCCCACGGATCCGACGGGGAAGCCGACGCCGGGCGCGAAGAACTCGGTCCACGACGACTCGCCGCCCCCCCTCGTCGACGAGGTCGCGCACTTCCCGGTGACGCCGCGCACGGGCGATCCCGTCACGATCACGGCGCGCGTCACCGACGCGGACGGCGTCGCGAGTGTGACGCTCGAGCACCAGATCGTCGAGCCCGGTGCCTACGTGAGGCTCACCGACCCCGCGTACCAGGAGGGCTGGACGCCCGCTGTCATGCGCGACGACGGCAAGGCGGGCGACGCGAAGGCGGGCGACGGGCTCTTCACCGCGGTGATCGACGCCGCGATCGTGAAGCACCGGCGGCTCCTCCGCTACCGGATCGCCGCCACGGACGCGAAGTCGAGGACCGTCCGCGTGCCGTACGCCGACGATCCGCAGCCGAACTTCGCGCTGTTCGTCTACGACGGAGTGCCCACGTGGCGTGGCGCCAGCCAGCCGGGCGTGACGCCGGCGCGGGACTTCGGGGCGGACGTGATGGCCCGCCTCCCCGTGTATCACCTGATCGCGCAGGCGATCGACGTGACGCGGAGCCAGTACGAGAGCGCCCACGAGAGCGCGCACTTCTGGGGGACCGTCGTGGAGGGCGGTGTCGTCTACGACCACGTCGAGTTCGAGAACCGCGGCGAGTTCTCGACGTACGTCTCCGGCAAGAACAAATGGCGGCTCCACTTCCAGCGCGGCCACGAGTTCCAGGCAAAGGACGACTTCGGCCGGCCGTACCGCGCGCGGTGGCGCACGATGAACCTGTCCGCGTGCGCGACGCCGTGGGTACCGTTGAACCGCGGCATGGGCTGCCTCGACGAGAGCGTGGCGTTCCGCGTGTACGGGATGGCCGCCACGACGTCGCCGCACATGAACTACCTCCATTTCCGGGTCATCGACGAGGCGGAGGAGTCCGTCCCGACGGACCAGTACCGTGGCGATCTGTGGGGTCTCTACGGCACCATCGAGCAGACCGACGGCGCGTTCCTCGACGAGCGCGGGTTGCCGGATGGCAACACCTACAAGATCGAGGCCGCGCAGGGCGACAAGCGCAACCAGGGCCCGCTGCCGCCGACCACGTCGGCGGACTACAACGCCTTCCGCACCGGCTTCAACAGCGCGCAGCCGATGTCCTGGTGGCGCGCGAACCTCGATCTACCTGCGTACTACGCGTTCCGCGCGATCGACACCACCGTCAACAACATGGATCTGCGGGACGGCTGGAACCATTGCCAGTACCACAACCCCGTGACGAACCTCTGGACGCCGAGCCCATGGGACCTCGACATGCTCTACATGCCCGTCACGCACTGGTCGGGCGTCATCAACCTCCAGAACTCCATCCTGCAGCACGCGGAGCTCTACACCGAGTACCGGAACCGAGCACGCGAGCTCGTCGACCTCCTGCTCACCGACGACCAGCTCGGCGCGCTCGTGGACGAGCAGGCGGCGTTCGTGGGGCGCCCGGCGACGCCGGGGGGCCTGAGCTTCGTGCAGCTCGACGAGGCGATGTGGAACCACCACCCGCGGACGGCTTCGGCCCATCGTGGCGCGTTCTACCGGAGCCCCGCGTCGACCAGCTTCCGCGGAGGGACCGTGACGCGCACGCTGGCCACCCCCGATCACGCGGGGATGGTGCAGTGGATCAAGGACTTCACGCTCACCGGGTATGGCGCGGGGCGCCTCGCGACGGAGATCGCGGACGCGGCGATCCCGGACAGGCCGACGATCACGTACGCGGGCGCCGCCGGATTCCCGATGGACGGGATCCGTCTCCGCGCGAGCGCGTTCTCGGATCCGCAGGGCGCTGGGACGTTCGGGGCCATGAAGTGGCGCGTCGCCGAGGTGACGCCCGCGTCCACCGTCCCCGATCTGAAGACCCCGCGGCGCTACGAGATCGACGCGGCGTGGGAGAGCCCGCTCCTCACGACGTTTGGTGACACCATCGCGGTCCCGCCGGAGGTCTTGCGCGTCGGGGCCGTCCATCGCGCGCGGGTGCGGATGATGGACAGCACGGGGCGCTGGAGCCGTTGGTCGTCGCCGCTCGCGTTCGTCGTTTCGCCCCCCGCGCAGGTGCCCGCGGCGGCGGCCGGTCTCCGGATCACGGAGATCCACTACCACCCGACGAACGACCGGCACGAGGAGTTCATCGAGCTCATGAACGTCGGCGCCGTGCCCATCGATCTGTCTTCGGTCGCCTTCACCGAGGGCGTGCGCTTCCGGTTCGCCGACGGACCGGTGAAGACGCTCGCGCCGGGCCAACGCGTCGTCGTGGTCGAGGACGTCGACGACTTCCGGGCGAGCTACGGCGCCACGGACATCACCGTGGCTGGGCCGTTCAAGGACCGCCTGTCCAACAGCGGGGAGCGCGTGGTGCTCGTCTACGGCAAGGACCTCGTCATCCAGGACTTCACCTACTCCGACGCGTGGTACCCCGCGACCGACGGCGCAGGGCGCACCCTGGAGATCGTGGATCCGAAGGGGCCGGCGGATCGGTGGAGCAAGCCCGAGGGGTGGCGCGCCAGCGGGCCGAAGTGGGGGACGCCGGGGCGTTGAAGTGGTCGACGACAAACGCCCCCCGTCCTTTGACGCCGTCTGGAGCACGCTCGGGCTCGATCGGCTGAGCATCGCTCACGACGCGACCATCACCGCCCTCACGCTCGCGGCGAACGACGTCGGGAGCGCGGCCACGGTGGCGGCGGCCGCCGCGAGCGCGGGCCCCGTGGACGATCTCGCGCGCTCGCTGAAGAGCCTGCCGGAGATGTCGCTGCGGCTCCCGGCGCCCGGGGAGCCGGTCGTGCAGGTCCACGGCCCGGACGACTCGACCGGGCATGACATCGAGCTCCTCGGGCTCCTCGGCGAGGGCGGCATGGGGCGCGTCTACCGCGCGCGGCAACGATCGCTCGTGCGCGACGTGGCCGTGAAGACGCTCAAGCCCGAGGCCACGGCGGCCGCCACGATCGCCTCGCTCATCACGGAGGCGGTGATGACCGGTCACCTCGAGCACCCCAACATCGTGCCGGTCCACGCCCTTGGACGCGACGCCCGCGATCGTCCGGTGCTGCTGATGAAGCGCATCGACGGCGTGGCGTGGCGCGACCTGCTGCACGACGAGGCGCACCCCGCATGGCAGCGACTCGCGGGGCTCGGCGCGGACCGCCTCGAGGCGCACCTGGGGATCCTCACGCAGGTGTGCCACGCCGTCCACTACGCGCACAGCCACTCCATCGTCCATCGGGACATCAAGCCAGAGAACGTCATGATCGGGGAGTTCGGAGAGGTCTACCTGGTCGACTGGGGCGTCGCCATGCGGCTCCAGGACGGGAGCGGCCCACCGGCCCAGCTCGTGGGTACCCCTCTCTACATGGCCCCCGAGATGGTCGATCCGGCGCGGGGCCCCATCGGCCCGCGCACCGACGTCTACCTCCTCGGTGCGACGCTGCACGAGGTGCTCACGGGCCGTACACGCCACGACGGCGACACGCTCCGCGACGTGCTCGAGCAGGCACACCGCTCGCGCCCGTGCGCTCACGGCGAGCACGTGCCCGCGGAGCTCGCCGAGCTGTGCACGCAGGCGACGAGCCTCGATCCCGCCCTGCGCCCCGAGACGCCCCTCGCCTTCAGGCAGCGGCTCGCCGACTTCCTGCGCCACAAGGGCTCGATCGCGCTCACCGACGTCGCCCGGCAGCGGTTGGCGGAGGCCCGCGAGGAGGGAGAGCCGGGCGACCCGGCGAGCGAGCGCCGCCGCCGTTACCGCCTCCTCGGCGAGTGCCGGTTCGGCTTCGAGCAGGCGCTCCGCGAGTGGAGCGAGAACGCCGCGGCGAAGGCGGGCCTCCAGTCCTGCCTCGAGGCCCACATCGAGGTGGAGATCGCGGACGAGAACCCGGTCACCGCCCGGGCGATCCTCGCGGAGTTACCCACGCCGCGACCCGAGCTCGCCGCGAGTATCGACGCCCTCGAGGAGGCCCTCCGGCTGCGACGGGAGCGCGGCCACGAGCTCGAGAAGATGGCGCACGCGCTCGATCTCGGCGTGGGCGCGCGCTCCCGGACGCTCCTCTTCCTGGGCGTCGCGATCGCCACGTCGCTCCTGGCCGTGTGGGGATCGTACGCCATCCGCCGGTTCGGGTTCGACTACAAGCAGTCGCTGATCGCGCCCGCGGGCCTCTTCACGGTCACGCTCCTCGGAGCGATCGTGGGTCGGCGCCACCTCGTGAACGCGATCAACCGGCGCATGATCGGGCTCGTCCTCGTCACCGCGGCGGCGATGTTCCTCCACCGCCTCGCATTCATGCACGTCGGCGCGCCGGTGATAGCGGTCTTCGTATGCGATCTCCTGCTGACGGGCCTCGCCGCGGCGGCCGCTGCGATCGCCTTCGTGCCGTCGCTTGGCTGGATCGCGGCCATCCTGTTCCTCTCGACGCTCGTGACCGCGGCGTGGTCCGACCGTGCCCCCGAGATCCTCTCGGCGACGGTGATCTCCTGTGCGGTGGTGCTGGCGATCGTCCAGCGAGGGTGGGGGAAGCGCTGAGTGCAGCGAGGGTGCCCCCGGATCGCGTCAGCGCGGGCCTCCGTCGGCTGCCCGTGTGACATCGTCGCACGATGTACCCCATATCGGCTCGTTGCCCGCAACGCGTGCGCCCGGCGCAGACGGCGCGTGGCCCGTCTGCCCCCGCGCGCGGCGTGGACGATTCGTGACGCTGCCCGCCTCGGCCGGCGGCTGCGTCGACACGCCGTGCGGCTTCGTGCCCACGCGGCCCGGAGCGGCGCCAATCGCCCATCCACCGCGGCGCCCGAAACGACGCCACGCGTCCCACCGGCACGATGTGTGCTCGTCCCCCGCGTCGGCCCGATCGCTCCGGGTCGAAAGTTGCGCTTCAACCCGAAGGACACCATGGATCTCGTCGTTCGCTTCGCTGGAGGCCGCCGCGTCGACGTCGCCGGTCCCGGGTTCGTCATCCACACCGACCAGTCGATCGCGCACGGGGGGGAGGGCACGGCGCCCGAGCCGTTCGACACGTTCCTGGCTGCGCTCGGCGCTTGCGCGGGCGCCTACGTCGCCGCCTTCTGCGCGGCGCGGTCCATTCCGCTCGACGGCGTGCGCATCGACGAGCGCTGCACGTTTGACGCGACCGGCAAGCGCCTCGAGCGCGTCGAGATGACGCTCGTGCTCCCCTCGAGCTTCCCCCAGCGGCACCGCGCCGGCGTCCGCGCCGCCGTCGATGCGTGCAAGGTGAAGAAGACCCTCCTCGCGCCTCCCGTGCTCGAAGTGGCCGTGCGCGTGAATGACGACACGTCCACCGTCGTCGCGCCGTAGGCGCTTCCCTCCGTGTTCAGCTCGGTCTTGCTCCGGGACACGGGCCTCAACGGATGGGCCGTCGTTCCGTTCGCTGCCATCGATGGAAGACGACTCCGACCCTGGCGGCGCGGCCATGGCTTCACTCCCCGCGGGCCGTCTTCGCTACAGGGCCGCGGCCACGCTCCACGACCTGGACGAGGACGCGCTCGCGTGCCCCACGCTGGTCGCGCTCTGCGCCGGGGAGGTGTCGCTGGCCGCGCTGCCCGAGGATGGATCCCTGCTCGTCGGGCGCGATCCCACATGCGACCTCGTCATCGACCATCCCTCGGTCTCGCGTCATCACGCGCGGGTGTTCGTGAGGGACGGGGTCGTCTCGATCGTCGACCTCGGCAGCGCCAACGGCACGCACGTGTTGGGTCGGAGGCTGGCGCGAGGTGAGGAGGAGTTGCTCGAGCATGCTGGCTCCGCGTCGGTCGGCACCGCCGTCCTCGTCCACGAGGGGCCGGCGCGTGCTTCGGGGCCCCCGGGAAGGAGCCGCGGCGTCGTTTCCCGTCGACCTGCGACCGTGCGCGCGGTGGGCGCCGTCGCGCACGAGTCGCTCCCCATGAGGGACCGGACGACGTCGCACGTCGTCTTCAACCTGCGGGCCCCACTCCCGCTGCCCTCGTCGAAGGTGTCTCCGGTCCGGCGGCGCATCGTGGGGACCTAGTCCCAATGCCGATCGGATAAGGCATTCGTTCGAGCGAGGGTGCCCCCACCCGTCGCGCTTCGCGCGCGAAGAGGTTCCGTGGAGGCGGTGGGGCGCCCGCGCAGACCTCACCCCCCGTCCCCCTGAGGAATCCCCTCATTTTCGAGCCCGCGCCCGCGCCCGAGCCCGAGCCCGATTCCTGCGCAACGAACCCGCGGTTCGTGCCGACTGGCGGGCATGGACGGGTTCGAACATGAGCGACTCGACGTCTACCGTGCGAGCATCGAGCTGGTGGCGGGGGCGGACCAGCTCG
>SXNL01000380.1 GCA_005777185.1 Myxococcales bacterium | reverse complement strand
GTCCTCGAGCGGGTCGACGTCCTCGAGCGGGTCGACGTCCTCGAGCGGGTCGACGTCCTCGAGCGGGTCGACGTCCTCGAGCGGGTCGACGTCCTCGAGCGGGTCGACGTCCTCGAGCTCCGGCGGCACCTTCGCGTGCGGCCCCTGCGATCGCGCGTGGGCGTGCAACGGGTTCTCCGACCCGTGGGTGACGCAGGGCGCGCGTTGCGTGAACACGCGCACGACGACCGCGCTCCGCTGCGACGGGTGGTTCGATCAGGGGACGAGCTACAAGCTCGGGACCTGGATGGCGACGGCGGCCAAGCTCACGCTGAACTACCCGATGCTCGGCGGCGGCACGAAGGTCGTCGAGTGCTACCCGTGACGCTCGCGATCACGCTCACCTGACGAGCGGCGTCCCGTTCGGGTGGCGATCGAAGCTCCGCCCGGCCGCGTCGCGCAGCGGCGCGCACGCCGGATCGGCCGCGTCCGCCGGCTCGTTCCCGGGCAGGCGCGTGCAGCGGAAGTCGGTGTCCCACGGCTGCGCGAGCAGCGCCCGCCCGTCGCCGAGCACGCCCCACGTGTTCACGGGGCACCGGAACATCGCTGTGCAGTTCGTGATCGCGAGCGGCGGTCGCGCTCCTTGGCGCGGTCCGAGCAGGCTCGCCCCGGGGAAGAGATCTGTGTACTTTGCAATGAACGGCGAGCCGAGCGCGCCGTACAGATCCAGCACCGTCGGCGCGAGATCGAGGTGGGTCGTGAAGTCCGCCGCGCGGGCGCGGAGCGCCCCGTCATCCACGCGCGAGGTGAGGATCCACGCGGGGACGTGGATCTGCGCGTCGTGGAGCCCCTGCCCGTGGTGGATCGCGCCGTGCTCGCCGAAGGCCTCGCCGTGGTCGCTCGTGAAGACGATGGCCCAGGGCCGGGCGCCCTGGGCCGCGAGGAACGCGCGGACGCAGCGGGCGACGCTGCGATCCTGCTCGAAGATGGCGTTCCGGTACGCGCGGTGCAACAGATCGAGCTTGGACCAGGACACGGTGCGTTCCCACGGAGAGAACGGCGCGTGCGCGGGGTCGACGAAGTAGGGGGCGTGTGTCCCGGCGAAGTGGACGAACGTGAACGACGGGCCGTCCCGGCGCACGATCGTCTGCTCGCAGCGCGTGGCGAGCAGGCGGTCGACACCGAGCGGGAGCACGGTGTCCTCGTCCTCGACCTCGTGACCGACGAGATCCTCGACGGACACGAACACGTCGAGGAGGCGACGCACCTCCTCGCGCTCGAAGACCGTGCGCGACTGGGACGACAGGTAAGCCGTGTGAATGCGCTCGCCGCGAGGCGTCCGAGCGGCAGGCAGGAAGTCGAACAGCGTGGGGATGCGCGCGAGCTCCTCCTTCGCGCCTCCCTGCGAGCGCCCGGTGGTGAGCGCGGTGAACGAGACCGCGGTGTAGCTCGACACGGCGCGCATCTGCCCGAGCGCGACGCGATCGCGCGTCAGGGCGTGCGTCTCCGGGGCCACCTCGCAGGGAGCCGCCGGATCGCCGCACCAGTCCGACGCGCGGACGCTCTCGGTGAGGATGAAGAGCACGTTCGGCGCCTCCGCGCGGCGCGTGGCGAAGGTGGGGAGGGCGACGGCCCCCGCGACGACCGGCGACGGCCTCGCGAAGACGAGCGCGACTGCGCCGAACGGCAACGTGTCCATCGTGCCGGCGCCCACGGGCACGACGACGAGGGAGGTCGCGAAGCCGGCGAGGAACGCGGCGCGAGCCCCTGGCCCCACGGCGCGCGCGAGCCTGGCGCGGAGCGACGACGTGAACGCGAGCAGCGCGTAGGCGATCGCCGCGACGGCGAGCGTGGCTCCGGCGAGGGTCGGCGCGACGCCGCGAAGGACGCGCCGCACGTCGGCCCACGCGAGGAAGGCGCTCTCCGCGATCTGCCGGTCGAACGGCGCGTGGTAGTAGCGGAAGAGGAGAGAGTCGCCCGTGAGCAGGACCGCGAGCGCGAGCGTGACGCCGGCCCGTCTCCACCGGGTCGTCGCGAACGCGGTCGCGGCGCTCCACAGGAGGACGCTCTGCGCCGCGGCGACGATCCGTGGCACCGCCGAGAGGGCACCCGTGAGCGCGGCGCTCGGCCTCGCGATCCCTCCGCCGCGCGCCGCGAGATCCCAGCCGAGGCACGCGAAGACGAGGGCCGCCAGCGCGAGGCCCTCGAGCCAGGCGCGGCCTTTCTGGGTCATGGCGGGCGAGATGCGCTACGATACCACGGCAGCATGGCACTCCTCGACGACGTGAGGCTCGCCGTCGGCTCCCGCATCGCGGAGGGCTTCTTCAACGGGACGGCGCGCTTCGCGGGCTTGCACCCGAAGGCCCGGCCCGCGCGTCACGGGGTCGAGGTGCTGCGGGACATCCCGTACGTGGGCGACGGCAAGAAGGAGCACCTCCTCGACGTGTACCGCCCCGCTGGAGACCGGGGCGCCGGCGCGTCGCGCGACCCCGAGGGGCTACGCCCCGTGGTGCTGTACGTCCACGGCGGCGGGTTCCGCATCCTGTCGAAGGAGTCCCACTGGCTGATGGGGCTCGCGTACGCGAAGCGTGGGTACGTGGTCTTCAACATCAACTACCGGCTCGCGCCCCGCTACCCCTTCCCGATGGGCCTCGAGGACTGCGCGGCCGCGTTCTCGTGGGTGAAGGCGAACGCCGCGCGCCACGGCGGTGATGCCTCGCGCATGGTGCTCGCGGGCGAGTCCGCGGGCGCGAACCTGGTGACGGCGCTCACGATGGCCCTGACGTACGAGCGTCCCGAGCCCTTCGCGCGGCGCGCGTTCGACGAGGGCCTCGTGCCCCGGGCGGTCATCCCCGCGTGCGGCGTGTTCCAGGTGAGCGACATCGCCCGGATCCGGCGTCGCAAGCCCCGGATGCCCGGCTTCGTCGCCGACCGCTTGCACGAGGTCGAGCGCGCGTACATCGGGGCGCACGCCGCGAGCCCCGGGATCTCGCTCGACCTCGCCGATCCGCTCACGGTCTTCGAGCGAGGCGACCGGCCGGCGCGGAACATCCCCCCGTTCTTCCTGCCGGTCGGTACGAAGGATCCGTTGCTCGACGACACGCGGCGTCTGGCGAGGGCCCTCGAGGGGCTGGGCGTCCCCGTCACCGCGCGCTACTACGAGGGCGAGGTCCACGCCTTCCACGCGTTCTACTTCCGCGAGAAGGCGCGCGCGTGCTGGGTCGACACGTTCCAGTTCCTCGACGAGCACTGCCCGCGTCAGGATGGGGACGTAGCCCGAGGTTCGCATGAAGCCTGACAAGGCGACCGTGTACGAGGTTTTTTAGCTTGAGAAGCGCTACGTCGTGCCGCTCTTCCAGCGACCGTACGTGTGGAAGGAGGTCGATCCCTGGTCGCCGCCCTGGGAGGACTTCTCCCGCCACGAGTCCAGCGTCGCCTTCTGCGCCTCGAAGCTCACGCTAACGCTCTCGAAGGCCGCCGGGACGCTCTTCAGGAGGGCGGCGAGCAGCTTCTCAAATCCCTTCTGCTCATCGTCGAACACCATCACGAGGTGATCGCTCGGCTCGATCTCGTCGCTTCCAGGGAGGCACACGTCGCCCCTGCCCCTGCTCCCACACCCGCACCGCTTCGTCGTTCCCTCGATGCGCATTCGTCGGCCTCGATGGATCGGTCACCCCCCCTGACGCACCTTCCGCGCCAGCGCTCCCGGTTGGCCCTGCTTCCCGCGACGCGCTGTCACGAAAGCCGCGCGGTTGGGGGCATGACCGACCAACCGAGACAATCTCAGCTCCCCCATCACCGGCTCGCCGCCTTCCACGTCGCCGTCGAGCTCCTCTGCATCGTCAAGGGCGCCCAGATCCGCGACGCGAAGCTCCGCGACGAAGCCCTCCGCGCCGCGAGGAGCGCCTGCTGCAACGTCGCGGAGGGGGCGGGATGCTTCACCCGCGCCGACAAGGCCAGGGCCTTCACCATCGCGCGAGGCGAAGCCCTCGAAGCGTTCGCGGCCCTCGAGGTCGCCGCCCTCGTGGGGGACGCCGACGCCGCCCATGTCGAGCAGGCACTCCCCATCGCCAGCAGACTCTACGCGCTGCTCGCCGGTCTTGTCAGGTAGCCTGCAGGCTGCCGGTCGCGACGGCGCGACCGGTAGCCGTCCGTACTTCGGCCAACGCGCCCGCACCCGCAGAGGTGCGGGGGCGGGAGCACGAGCAGGAGCGGGGAGGGGGAGCGGGAGCGGGAGCGGGCGACGCCCTACGGGCTCCTACGCGGCGCGCGACTCGCCGTCCGCGAGCCCGTCGTGGCTCGCCGCGCCCGCGTCACCCGTGGGCGCCTGGCTCTCCGGGCGCGGGAACCGGGTGGGGTGCCGGGCGGCCGTCGCGAGAAACCGCGCGCGCACCGTCCACCGGGACCGGAGCTCGACGGCGATGCAGGCGAGGAACGCCACCATCGTGCTCAGGCTCCCCATCTCCAGGGCGAGGATCCCCATGTCGCGGTCGTGCTCCACCCGGCGCGCGACCCCGGCCAGGACGATCGCGAGCGCGAACAGCCCCGCCAGCGCGAGGGCGGGCGCGCCGCCGCCGGAGGCGTCGCGCTTGAACACCTCGTACTCCTCCTCGCACGCGCCGCACACGTCGTGGCGCTCGGGCGCGTGCCGCGAGCAGAGCTCGCCGTCGCACCGGGGGCAGCTCTGACCGAAGGTCCGATCGCCGCAGACGTAGCACTCGGTCCCCTCGCCCGACGCCACCGGGTCGATCGACGAGAGGCGCGGCGTCGACGGCCGCTCCGACTCGCCGCGCGGCTCGAGGACCGACGCGTCCTGGTAGAGGCTCTCGCCCTCCTTGCAGGCCCGCACGAGGCTCCCCCACAGCCCGTCAAGCGACTCGCGGTTCAGGGAGAGGTAGCTCGCCGACTCGTCGGCGGCGAGCCCCTCGAGGGCCTCCTCGGAAAGCGAGGCGCGCGCCTCCTCGGGGCTCGTGCGGAGGAGGTGCACCACGCGATCCGCGAGGCGGAGCACGTGCGTCATCGTCGCGACCCGCCCGCCCTCCTTGTACGCCCGCGCTACGCGGTGGTGCCACGCCACGACCTGCGGGATGGGCTTCGGGATCCGCCACTCCGAGAGGAGGTGGCCGGCGAGCACGCCGTGGTCGAACCCGAACACCTCGCGCTCACGGAGCGCGATCCCCTCCGCGGCGTCGGGATCGGGGTTCTCCAGCATCTCCAGGTACGCCGCGCAGTCGGACTGGAGGAGCATCAGCTTCCCGATGTCGTGGAGGAGCCCGATCGTGAACATCTCGTCCGGGTTCACGTCGCACCTGTGCGCGAGCCGGCGCGACACCGCCGCGACGCACGCCGTGTGCGTGAGGATCTCGATCGACGCGGGCGTGGGGTCGCCGACGAGGTCGATCACCGCCGCGGCGGTCGCCAGCTCGCCCACGTTCATCAGGCCGAGCATCACGATCGCGTGGTGGATGGTCTTGCAGGGGATCTTCGGCGCGTACGACGCCGAGTTCACGAGCTTGAGCACACGCGTCGCGAGCGCCGGATCGCCCTCGAGGTAGCGCGCGATCTCGGACACCTTGGCGTCGGGGTTCTTCGCGGCCATGAGGACGCGCTGCGCCGCCATCGGGAACGGCCGGACGCCGTGCATGCGCGCGACGAGGGCCGCCATGCTCTCGGCCGCCTCGCGCTGGGCCTTCTCGTCACCCTCGCCGGCGAACCACTCGTCCTCGATGCGGTCGATGAGGGTCTTCTTGGGAGGCATCGATCAGGGGTACGGCGCGCGTCGGCCGCGAATTCAGGGGCGCGGGGCCGCGCTGCCATTGCAGGATGGCCGCCGGAGGTTATCCTCCGGCGGTGGTGCTGAAGACGCTCTCCGCGAAGGTCCTCGGGACGGCCGCGGGGGTCGTCGACCGGGCGTTCGTGTCCGCGCTGGAGATCCGGAACAAGCGCGAGCGGGCCCGGGCCGTGGCGGTGCCGCACGCCGAGCGCGTCCGGCTGCTCGGGGAGATCGCGCGCGCGTACGGGCGCCCGGAGCACTTCGAGCAAAGGGAGGCCTTCTTCCCGACCCCGCCGGCGATCTCGCCGCGCCGGCGCCTCGTCCGCGCCCTCGAGGGCCGGCACCACGCCGACGGGGGCGTCTTCGACCTCACGTGGCCGTCCAGGTACACGCCGTGGGGCTCCGGCGTGCGGGACCGCTACCTCGCGCGGACGCGCAACCAGACCGCGCACGCCCGGGTGTACCTCGCCGGTCCGCCGAGGCCCGCGATCCTGCTGATCCACGGCTACATGGGCGGGCACTGGGCGCTCGGGGAGCTCGAGTGGCCCATCTCCTGGTTCTTCAGGCGCGGGCTCGACGTGGTGATCCCCCTGCTCCCGTTCCACGCCCTGCGAGGGGAGGGCGGAGCCCCTCCGTGGCCGGGATCGGATCCGCGGATCACGAACGAGGGGTTCCGGCAGGCCATCCACGATCTCCGGGGCCTGATGGCCTGGATGGTCGCGCGCGGCGCTCCGCTCGTGGGCGCCATGGGGATGAGCCTCGGCGGCTACACGACGGCCCTGCTCGCGACGATCGAGGAGGGCCTCGGGTTCGCCGCTCCGATGATCCCGCTCGCGTCCATCGCGGACTTCGCGAAGGAGCAGGGCCGCCTCGGCGATCGCGAGGACGCGGCCGAGCAGCACGCCGCGCTCGAGCGCGCGAACTGGGTCGTGAGCCCGCTCGCCCGGCCGTGCCTCGTGCCCGCGGGTCGGGTCGTGGTCATCGCCGCGGATCGGGATCGCGTGACGCCCAGGGCGCACGCCGAGCGCATCGGCGCCCACTTCGGCGCGCCGATCGTCACCATCCCGGGCGGTCACCTGCTGCAGATCGGGCGGGGAGGTGGCTTCCGCGCGGTGGCGGCGATGCTGGAGCGCGAGGGCATCATCGCTCCGCGAGCACGAAGGCGATCGCCTCCCGCATGATGTCCGCGATGTCGGCGGAGTAGAAGTGGCCCGCCTTCGGCATGACCCAGAGCTTCGCGGGGAACTTCTGCGCGGTGAGCCTCTTCACGGTCGCGCGCTCCCCCGCGACCTGCGAACCGTACTCCCCCGCGATGAGCGCCACGGCCTTCACGCCCGAGGCCTCGAGGCTCTTCGCGTCGAGCGCGACGTCGGCCTCGTTGAGGATCAGGTACGGCCACCGACCCGGGTGCCGACGCGCGATCTCCACGGCGGCGTACGCGCCGCGGGAGAACCCGGTGAGGATCGCCCCCTCGCGCACGACCTCCCCCGGATGGCGCGCCAGCACGATCTCGATCGCCCGCTCGAGATCCTCGTCCATCCGCGCCGTGCCCCCGGTCCAGGTCGGCGGGTTGTACTCGCCACCGCAGTGCCCGTCGCCCTCCGGGCACACGAGGAAGCCGAACTCGGCGGCCGTGCCGATCCAGTAGCCGCACGCGTAGCCAGGCGGGTTGCACACCCCGTGCAGGTTGGCGAGGAGGCGCGTGCCGCCGGGCTTCGCGCTCGCGGTGATCGCGTAGTAGACCTTGCGCTTTCCCTTGTCGTCGAGCGGGGTCTCGAACGGCCCGATTTCGCGGGTCACGGGCGCGCGGGCGTCGGCGATCCCCGCGTCGGACGGCGGCGCCGCGTCCGTGATCCCGTGCGCGCCGCCCTCGGTCGCGGGCGCGTCCACCTCGGGGGCGGCGTCCAGCCGGGGCGCGTCCGGCGCGCGCGGCTTCGTGCAGGATGCAGCGATGGCCGCCAGGAGGAGCGTCGTTCCGCAAAGCCGTCGTCTCATCCCGGTTCCAGAGTCTCGACGCAACCCCGTCGCCTGTGACAGGAAAAAGTGCGGGTTGACCCTCGGCGTGGCCCCGGCCAGACTTCACCGTTCATGAGGAAGACCGGTCTCTGCCTCGGGGTCGCCGCCTTTGCTGGCGTCTTCCAGGGCGCTGCGTGCCACCAAGACGATCCTCCTGTCCCCGGCCTCGAGGACGTCGTCTACGAGGGAGGCACGAACGACGAGGCCCTCGCCGCGTTCGGATCGCTCCCGCCGAAGTCCCCGTCGAAGCCGTTCGGCTTCACGCTGCCGACCGCCGGCGCCAGGCTGCCCCCGACGCCGATCCCGACGTTCGCCTGGGGCGACGCGACGCCCATCCTCGACGCCGGGACGGGCCTCTTCGCGCCGCCGCGTTCGCCGCCGGACGTGCCGATCCACTGGCTCGGCGGCCGCGCCGCGTTCGCCCACGGGGCGGCCTTCAACGGCAGGGCCTACCTCCTCCGGTTCGCCGTGCCCGCCAGCGACAAGCTCGTCCGTGTCTTCACGGCGCGGACGACCTACACCCCGGGCGCCGATGCCTGGAAGAAGCTCGTGGACGCGAAGGCGACGATCACGATCACGATCCAGAGCGCCCTGTTCGACAACAACGCCATCGCCCAGCAGGGCGGGCCGTTCGACGGCACGAGCGTCGCGTTCACGATCGGCCCGTGATCGTGGCGCTCCGAGGTCGAAGTGGAGGGATGACCGGGAGGGCGACGGGCCGCACCTCGCTCGGGAGCATGACGAGGTGGCTCCTGTCTCTGTGCATGCTCCCCGCGCTCGTGGCGGCGTGCCCGGGGACGGAGACGCGCGAGGTGCCGCTCTACGATCCGTACGTCGGCCCCGAGGTCTTCCCCACGCGACGCGCGAAGCTGCCCGCCGTCGTGGGCGATCTCGGCCTCGTGAGCAACACGGGCTCCGACACGATCACCGCCATCGACGTCGCGCAGGGGAAGGTCCTCGCCACGGTGCCCGTCGGCAAGAACCCGGTCGACATCGACGGCACGCACCACGTCGCCGTCGATCGCGGCAGAGGCTTCGCGTACGCCGCGTTCTCGTACCCCCCGAGCACGACCGCGACGGGCCCGCACGCCTCGCACGGATCGAGCACGCGGCTCGGCCTCGTGCAGAAGCTGAGGCTGGAGGACCTCGCCGTCGTCGGCGAGGTCCGCGTCGACCCGAACCCCGGCGACATCGTCCTGAGCGACGACGGCAAGCGCCTCGTGGTGACGCACTTCGACCTCGCGCGGGCCACGTCGGCGGACGCGGGCACGGGCGATCGCCGCGCGACGATCGCGCTCATCGACCCGGAGAAGATCCTCGCCGTGGGCTCGCCCGAGCCCGTGAAGATCGCCGTGTGCCCGGCGCCGCATGGCGTCGCGCTGTCGAGGCCCACGGGCGACGTCGCGTACGTCTCCTGCTATGGCGCCGACGCCATCGCCGTCGTCGATCTCACGAAGCCCTCGGCCACGCCGACCCTCGTGAAGCTCGGAGGTGCCGCGCAGGCCGCGCCGCTCCCGGCGATCTACGGGCCGTACTCCGCGATCCTCTCGCCGTCGGGCGCCGAGCTCGTCGTCGCGAGCACGGAATCGAAGGATGTCCGCTTCCTCGACGTCGCCACGCGGACCTTCACCAACCGCGTGTTCGACACGAAGGGCGCGCCCTTCTTCCCCGCGTGGGCGCCGGACGAGTCGGTCCTCTACGTCCCGACGCAGCTCCCCGACGGCGTCCGCGTGATCGATCCGAAGACGGGGCAGTCGAGGAGCGAGCGGGCGTTCACGGCGAGCGAGTGCCAGCGGCCCCACGAGGCCGTCCTCGGGACCGATCCGTCGACGGTCTGGATCGTCTGCGAGGGCGATCGGAAGGCGCCCAGCGTCGTCCTCGGCCTCGATCGCGACACGCTTGCGACGCGCGTGACCTTCCCCGTGGGCGTCTACCCGGACCGCCTCATCCTCGGGAGGCCACGCTGACACGGCGGGCCTCGCTCACCCTCGCGCTGGCCGTGGCCGCGCTCGTCGCGTGCGGCACGCGGACGGAGGATCGCGTCACGCGCCGGACCGCGGTGGAGCACGGGCGCGCGATCTACCTCGATCCGCGCGCGTCGCCGTCCACGGTCAACCGGTTCGCGTGCGTGACGTGCCACGTGGCCGAGCCGCGGGACGACGACGGCAAGCTCCGTCCGGGCGCCCCCCTCGCGGGCGTCCTCGCGCGGCCCACGTACTGGCACGGGCAGGAGGACGACGCCCTCCGCGCGATCAACGCCTGCCGCATCTACTTCATGGGCGCGCAGGAACCGTGGTCGCGGGGCGACGAGGAGGCGAAGGCCCTCTACGCGTACCTCTCCGGCTTGCCCGCGTCCGGGCCGCCCGTCGCGGTCCCGTTCACCGTCGTCGAGTCCGCCGTGGACCTGCCCGCGGGCGATCGCGCGCGCGGCAAGGTGGTGTTCGACACGGCCTGCAGCAGCTGCCACGGCGCGAAGCGCACGGGCGAGGGGCGCCTCACCGAGCGTGCGCCGAAGCTGCCGGAACAGACCCTGGCGGAGCACACCTACCTCTCGCCCACCGATCGTCGCGTGGTCTTCGTCGAGAAGGTCCGCCACGGCGTCTTCCTCGGTTACTCCGGCACGATGCCGCCGTTCTCGCGAGAGGTCATGTCCGACGCCGACCTCTCGGCCCTCCTCGCCTACCTCGATCTTTACTGAAGCCGCCCCGTTCCCGCTCGCGCCAGGGTATCTTCTTCTCGATGGCGGACGACGACAGACCGGAGGACCCAGGCGTCGGGCGTCGTGGCCTCGTCTCCTGGCTCGCGTGCGGAGGTGCGGCGGCCCTCGGCGTCGCGCTCGGCGCGCCCGCGGTCGTCTTCGTGACGAGCCCGCTCCGCGACGCGAAGACCGGCGGCGCGCGGTGGATCAAGACGATCCCCGAGTCTGCCCTGGCGGCGAACGCCGCGCGCAAGGTCACGATCGTCGGCGAGGAGCGCGACGCGTGGACGGTCCGGAAGGACGTCGAGCTCGGCAGCGTCTGGCTCGTGCGACGTCAGGGCGCCGTCGTCGCGTTCTCGGCGGTGTGCCCGCACCTCGGGTGCGCGGTCGCGCACGAGGCCGGACCCTCGCCCGGCTCCCTCGACGGCGCGCGCTTCGCGTGCCCGTGCCACACGTCGGCCTTCGACATGGACGGCAAGCGGCGAGAGGGGCCCGCGCCCCGCGGTCTCGACGAACTCGCCACGAAGATCGAGGGCGGGTTCGTCTGGGTGGACTTCCGTCGCTTCCGCATCGGCGTGACCGAGAAGGCCGAGCTCGGATGAGCCTCCGCGCCCGTATCGACGCGCTCGCCGACTTCGTCGAGACCCGCACGGGCGCCAAGAGGCTCCTCTCGCACGCCCTCGACGAGCCGATCGCGGGTGGCGCGCGCTGGGCGTACGTGTTCGGGAGCATGCTCACGGCCGTCTTCGGCCTCCAGGCGGTGACGGGCCTGCTCCTCATGAGCGCGTACTCCCCGAGCACACAGACCGCGTGGGCCAGCGTCCACCACGTCACGTACGTGACCCAGGGCGGCTGGCTCGTGCGCGGGCTGCACCACTTCGGCGCCCAGGCCATGATCGTCCTGCTCGGCATGCACCTGTTCCAGGTCGCCCTCTTCGGCGCGTACAAGCGGCCGCGCGAGGTCAACTGGTGGTTCGGCCTGCTCCTCCTCGGGGCGACCTTGGCGTTCTCGCTCACGGGGTACCTCCTCCCGTGGGACCAGAAGGGGTACTGGGCCACGCGCGTCGCGACGAACATCGCGGGCACCATCCCGGTGGTCGGCGCGTCGCAGCAGGCGCTCATCCAGGGCGGATCGGACTACTCGAGCCTCACGCTGACGCGCTTCTACGCGCTCCACGTCGGCGTGCTCCCGGCGGCGCTGATCGGCGCGCTGGTGGCCCACATCGCGCTGTTCCGGAAGCACGGGGTCACGCCTCCCCACGGCGCGGACCTGACCCGGAAGGACCTCTTCTTTCCGCGGCAGCTCTGGAAGGACGTGCAGGCCGCGATCGTCGTCTTCGGCGTCATCGTCTACTTCGCGTTCCGCCATCACGGCGCACCGCTCGACGCGCCGGCGGATCCCGCGAGCGACTACCCCGCACGGCCCGAGTGGTACTTCCTCTCGCTGTTCGAGCTGCTCAAGTACTTTCACGGGCCGCTCGAGCTCCTCGGCACCGTGGTGCTGCCGGGGCTCGCCGGGGCGTACCTCTTCCTCTTGCCGCTGCTCGATCGCAAGGAGAGCCTCCGTGCGCGCGATCGCGTCCTCCCGCTCCTGCCGCTCTTCGGCCTCGGCGTCGCCGTCGTCGTCCTCACGGTCATGGCGCTGCGGCACGACGCGCGCGACGAGAAGTTCCAGGCGGCGCGTCGGAGAGCCGACCTGAGCGCGGCGAAGGCGCTCGCGCTCGCGGCGAAGGGGATCCCCCCCGAGGGGCCCCTCGCGATGATGAAGGCCGATCCGGAGGTGCTCGGCGAGGCGCTGTTCACCAAGCACTGCCAGGGCTGCCACGTGCTCGGCGATCTCGGCTCGAGGGAGGAGGCGTCGGCCCCCGTCCTCGACGGGTGGGGCTCCGAGGCCTGGGTGCTCTCCATGCTCGACGATCCCGATCACGACGCGCGCTTCGGGAGGACGCCTTACAAGGGCATGATGCCCAGCATGACGCGCTGCAAGCCGGACGACGCGTCGTGCAAGCCCATGAAGCCCGAGGACGCGCGGTCGGTCGCCGCCTTCCTCGCGGCGGGCGCGGATGACGGGGCGCCCCCGCCCACGGACGCCGTCCGTCGCGACGCCGCGCGCGTCCGCTCCGGCGAGGCGATCGTGAAGACGCGCTGCACCACGTGCCACCTCTACAAGGGGGAGGGGGACGACGGAGGGGAGGGGACGGCCCCCGAGCTGTCGGGGTGGGGCTCGCGGGCGTGGATCCGCGCGCAGGTCATGAACCCCGCCTCGAAGGCGACGTACCGGGAGAAGGCCCTCGCGCCCGGGATGAAGAAATACATGCCCGCCTTCGAGGGCGAGCTGAAGCCCGCGGAGGCCGACGTGCTGGCGGCGTGGGTCCACCAGAGGGCGCGACGCTGATCGACGCGGTGGGCCATTGACCTCGGCGGGACGCGGGCGCAAGCTCTCGCTCCATGAGCAAGACGAGGAGCGAGGTGCTGAACGAGTCTCAGAAGAAGGGGGTCGTCGCCGCCGCCACGACGGGCGCCGCGGTCGCCGCGGGGGTCCTCGTCGCTCCCGTCGCGGGCGCGCTCCTGGCCTTGCCGGCCGCCTACTTCGGTTACAAGTGGTGGAAACACCGCAGCGAAAACGGCATTCGATTCTGAGCACACGCTGCCAACGAGGTTGACGGACCCGGTCGCGGGGGACAGACTGGGAACGTGTCCGAGGAGATCGCGTCGTGGCGGGTGGTCCGGACGCTCGGGGAAGGCGCCACGAGCGTCGTGCACGAGGTCCGGTCCGCGGGAGGTGCCCGGGGGGTCGCGAAGGTGGCCCGGTCCGCTCGCCGCACCCTGGACGACGACTGGGTGGCACGCGAGGCGATCCTGCTGGCGAGGGTGCGGCCGCTGGCGGGGCCCGAGATCGTAGATTCGGGGGTGTGGGAGGGGCGGAGCTACTTCGTCTCGCCGTGGCAGGAGGGCGACACCCTCGCTCACGTCCTCGCGACGCCGCGCGTCGATCGGCAGGACGTCGCGCGTCGGGTCGCGCACGGGGTCGCCCTCGCCCTGGCCGAGCTTCACGACGCTCGCGTATGCCACTGCGACGTGAAGCCGGAGAACATCGTTCTCACGCCGGGCGGTGACGCGAGGCTGATCGACTTCGGGCTGGCGCGTGTCGCCGGAGAGGACCTCGTGGGGTTGACGGCGGCCTGGGCCGCGCCGGAGCTGGAGACCACCCCCATGGCTGCACCGGCGCAGGACCTCTGGGCTCTCGGCGCGGTGCTCGAGAGCGTCCTCGCCGGGGCTCCCCGGCCCCGCCGATCGCGCCGGCCGGAGGCGGGGCCGGGCGAGGAGGCCCGCTGGGCGGGCATGCTCCTGTCGCGCTCGCCGGACGCGC
>SXNL01000379.1 GCA_005777185.1 Myxococcales bacterium | reverse complement strand
TGGGCGGCAGCGCGATCGCGATCGGTGCCACCGTCGACGCCGAGATCGTGATGGTCGAGGCGTGCCACAAGAAGCTGGAGAGGGCGCCGAAGGACCTCTCCGCCGAGGCCCGACGCGTCCTCCTCCGCGAGGCGGCGAAGGAGGTGACGCCGGCCATCTTCTTCTCCCTCCTCATCATCGCCTTCGCCTTCCTCCCCGTCTTCGGCCTGAACGGGCAGGCGGGCCGGCTGTTCAAGCCGCTGGCGTACACGAAGACCTTCGTGATGCTCGCGTCGGCGATCCTCAGCGTGACGCTCGCGCCTGCCCTCCGCGACCTGCTCGTGCGGGGCAACATCCGGAGCGAGGCGCGTCACCCCGTGTCGCGCGTGATCCAGGCCGTCTACAGGCCGTTCGTGTACGTCGCGCTCCGCCGGCCGATCACGACCCTGGCCATCGGAGCGGCCCTCTTCGTCTCCGCGATCCCGGCGTACATGCGCCTCGGCCACGAGTTCATGCCACCGCTCGAGGAGGGTGACATCCTCTACATGCCCACGACGCTGCCGAACCTTTCTATCGAAGAGGGCAAACGGCAGCTCGAACGGCAGGACAAGATCCTCGCGTCCTTCCCCGAGGTGCGCACGGTCTTCGGCAAGATCGGCCGCGCCGAGTCCGCGACGGATCCCGCGCCGCTGTCGATGGTGGAGACGATCGTGCAGCTCAAGCCCCGTCGCGAGTGGCCCGTCGTCTACCACCGCCGGTGGTACTCGCGCTGGGCGCCGGGATGGCTGAAGCCCGTGCTCCGCTCGGGCTGGCCCGAGCAGGAGCCCGAGACGTGGGACGAGCTCGTCGCGAAGATGAACGACGCCGTCCGCATGCCCGGGTGGACGGGCGCGTGGACGATGCCGATCAAGACGCGCATCGACATGCTGACGACGGGCGTACGGACGCCCGTCGGCGTGAAGGTCTTCGGGCAGGACCTCCCGTCCATCGAGCGCGCCGGCCAGGAGATCGAGGGCGTGCTGCGCGAGGTGCCCGGGACGCGCAGCGTGGTCTACGAGCGCTCCCTCGGGGGCGCGTACCTCGACGTGATCCCCGATCGCGACGCGATGGCGCGCTACGGGCTGCGGATCGACGACATCCACGCGGTCGTCGAGGGCGCGATCGGCGGCGAGCCGGTGTCGACCACGGTGGAGGGCCGGCGTCGCTTCACGGTGAGCCTGCGCTACAAGGAGGACTTCCGCTCGAGCCCCGAGAGGCTCCGGCAGGTGCAGGTGCCGCTCGGGTCGGGGGCGGGCCCGGTGCTCCTCGGGGACGTCGCGCGGGTGGAGATCGCCCTCGGGCCGCCGATGCTGCGGAACGAGGCCGGACTCCTCGTGGGGTACGTCTACGTCGACGTGAACGCGTCGCGCGACATCGGCGGCTACGTGGAGGACGCGCGACGCGCCGTGGCGGCGGCCCGGACCTCGGGGCGGATCACCATGCGGCCCGGGATGCACATCACCTGGACGGGGCAGTACGAGCTGCTCGAGGAGATGCGCGCACGGATGAACATCCTGATCCCCGTCGCGCTCGCGATCATCGTCCTGCTCCTGTACCTGCAGTTCAAGCACGCGACCGAGGTGCTGATCGTCCTTCTGTCGATCCCGTTCGCGTTGATCGGGAGCGTGTGGCTCCTGTACCTGCTCGACTATCGCATCTCGACCGCGGTGCTCGTGGGCATGATTGCTCTCGTGGGGCTCGCCACCCAGACGGGCGTGGTGATGATCGTGTACATCGACCACGCGTTCGTGCGGCGGCTCCGCGCGGGGAAGATCCGGGACCTCGACGACATCATCCACGCGCACACCGAGGGGACCGTGCAGCGTGTGCGGCCGAAGCTGATGACGGTGTCGACGATGCTCATCGGGCTGCTCCCGCTCCTGTGGGCCACGGGGAGCGGCGCCGACGTGATGAAGCGGATCGCGGCGCCGATGGTGGGAGGACTCCTGTCGAGCGCGTTCCTGACGCTCGAGCTGATACCTGTCGTCTACACGTACTGGCGCCTCTGGCAGCTACGTCGCGCGGAGCGCTCGGGGCGGCCGCTGGCGGAGATCGCGGGGATCGACCTCGGGGGGTGAGTTCAGCGCAGCGTCCGTGGCATCGGCGGTCCGTGGTCCGGGGGCGCCGGCCAGTCGCCACCGACCGTGGTCGGCGGCCCGGAGGGCCCCGTACGCGGGCGTGACGTCGCGGGCGACATGTACCGCGGAACGTCCGGGCGCGCCGCTCCGCCGCCGAAGGTGTACGGGCCGTGGGCGCCGTACGCGCCATACGTGCCGTACCAGTAGGGGTACGCGGACCCGTAGTTCTGGGTGGTGTCGTTCACCGTGGTGCTCGTCGGCGCGTCCGACGCGGCGCCGCGAGCCTCGCTGCCGTCGGTGGGAGCGTAAGCCGCCGGATCGCGGCCGATCACGATGGTCGCGCGCGGTCGTACGGGGGATGGAGGGGAGGTGCTCGCGACGGGACCGGCCTCGGCCAGGATGCGGTCCCGGCCCCCGAACAGTTCGGCGTCGCCCGGCCCGCGTGCCGGGACCTGCTGCGAGCAGGCGCAGAGAAAGGAGGCGAGGAGCACGGGCCAGCGCAGCACACCCCCATCTTGACACCTCCATGGGGTCCGAACAACGGTGCGATATGGGGCACCCGCGGACCCTGCCGTCCGCGCAGCGTCACAAGCAGGGCGCGCCCGGCCGCGAGACGCAGGGCAGCGGTGCCCCCGGGCGCGACCTCGCGGCGCTGCTCGCGGGTGACGGCGCCGCGCCGAGCGGCTGGCTCGACGCGTGCGGTGCGTCCACCCTGGGGAGCGCGACCGAGGGCGCGCCGGTGCCCAGCGAGAGGGGCGACGCCGCGCCGGTGATGGCGTCGACGGCAGGCGACGGGGCAGCGACGCTGGCCGGCGGCTCCTCCGGAGGGTCCGCGGTCGTGGTCGGCACGTCACGCGGCCAGAGCGCGAAGATCGCGAACACGAGCGCCGCCGGGCCGAACGCGGCGAGCGCGTAGGCGGCGCGGCTCGGGCGCGAGACCGATCGGGGTCGCACCGTCTCGGGAAGCGGCGTGTGCGCGCTGTCGGGATCGCGCGTCCGCATCGGCGCGCGGATGTGCTGGACGCTCGACGGGATCGGCACCGTGTCGATCTGAGGCTTGCTCGGCGGCGGATCCGGCGGTCCCATCCGTACGGTGTGGAGGATGGGGGGGCGACGGGGCGTCGGAAGCTCGGGCCGCGAGCTCCGATCGAGGGAGGCCCGCAGGGCGCGGACCATCTCCTCGACGTTGGCGAACCGCGCGTCCGGCTCGTACTCGAGCGCGCGGAGCAGCGCCACCTCGAGGGCCTCCGGCAGCTCCGGGACCAGCTCGCGAGGCGCGCGGAAGGGCTTGCCGGCGATGAGCTTCGCGATCGCGTGACCGTCCCCGTCGTCCTCGTACGGCCGGGCGCCGGTCAACATCTCGTAGAGCACGACGCCGAGCGCGTACTGATCCGAGAGCGGGTGAACGGCGTCGCGCGTGCCGCACGCCTGCTCGGGCGACATGTAGTGCTGCGATCCGACGGGCGCGCCGGACGACGTGAGCTCGTCCGAGAGGACTGCGCGGCGCGCGACGCCGAGGTCGATCACCTTCGGCACGACGCCGCCGTCGGGCTGCACCGCGAAGAAGATGTTCGACGGCTTCAGATCCCGGTGCACGACGCCGGCCACATGCAGCGCGTGGACCGCCGCGCCGACGCCCTCGAGGACCTCGATCGCGGTCGCGGGGGGCATCCGGCTCTCACGAGCGAGGTGCTCGGCGAGGGTCTCGCCATGCAGGAGCTCCATCGGCAGGAAGAGGACGTCGCCGTCCATGCCTGGCTCGAAGACCTGCACCAGGTTGAGGTGCTCGATCGCCATCGTGTTCCGGATCTCCCGGATGAAGCGCTGCACGACCTCCGGATCCTGGTCCAGCTCCGGGAGGATGACCTTGAGCGCGCGCTCGTCGCCCGTGACGATGTTGCGAGCGGCGTACACCACCCCCATCCCGCCCGCCGCGATGTGGGACTCGATCACGAAGGCCCCGAGCCGTGAGCCAGGCTTCAAGCGCTGGGCGGTCATGGCCCGCGCACCCGCGTCACGTCTTGGGCGCCGCCGCGCTCGGCGGCCCCGCCTTCGCGCTCGACGCGAGGACGGCCTTGGACAGCCCCTTCAGCGTCTCGAACACGCCCATGCCGTTCGACGCGCACGCTTCGAACTCGCGCACGCCGGCCGGATTCATCGCCGCGCGCAGCTCCTCGACGGGCGCCGCGCTCGGCATGTCGCGCTTGTTGTACTGGATGACCCACGGCAGCGTGTCGAGGGACAGGTCGTGCTCCCGCAGGTTGTCGTGGAGGTTCTCGAGGCTCTCCTGGTTCGCCTCGATCCGCTCCATCTGCGAGTCCGCGACGAAGACGATGCCGTCGGCGCCCTTGAGGATGAGCTTGCGGGAGGCGTCGTAGAACACCTGCCCGGGCACCGTGTAGAGGTGAAAGCGCAGCTTGTAGCCCTTGATCTCCCCCAGCGAGATGGGGAGGAAGTCGAAGAACAGGGTGCGCTCCGACTCCGTGGCGAGCGAGAGCATCTTGCCCTTCGCGGCGGGGCTGGTGCGCTCGAAGACGTACTGGAGGTTGGTCGTCTTCCCGCAGAGCCCGGGCCCGTAGTAGACGATCTTGCAGTTGATCTCGCGCGACAGGTGGTTGACGAAGCTCACGCCGTGCCTCCCGCGCCCGCGACTTCGAGCACCTTCTCGGTTGCGGCGACCACCGCGCCGAGCTTTGCGATCACGTCCGCCTCGCCGATGGCCATGTGCGCGCCGAGGTCGACCAGCGCCTGCACCTCGGGCTCGCCGAGCTTGCCGTCCGCGAGCGCGACCAGGGTGGCGAAGCCGAGCGCCTCGTCCCGCGTCGCGCCCTCGAAGTCGGCCGATGCGCGGAGCATGCGCTCGCGCCGTCCGAGGAACGCGCACTGCGCGTCGAGGTCCTCGAAGTGGAGGCGCATGGCGGCGTGATCCACCGCGCGACCGGTCGCGTGCTCGAGGAGCGCCGCGAGGGCGTCGCGCTCGGCGTCGGGGAAGCCGTCCGTGGAGGCGACGAGATAGCCGATCTCGAGGAGGGAGACGAAGAGGGCGCCCACCGGATCGTCGGTGCCGCGCACGATGGCCTCGGCGCCGTTCTTCAGGGCGGCGGCGTCGGGCAAGCGGACGGAGGCGGCGGCGGCGTCGCCGCTGCTCGAGAGCAGCGCGAGGACGGCCGCGCGGAGCCGTGTGGGATCGGAGGTGCTGAGGTCGAAGGAGGGCATGGCCGGAGGAGGCACCCGGCGTGGCGGCCGGGCACTGCAGGGAGGGTATACCCGGAGGGATCGGGGGACAAGGCGGACCGCGGGCCGCCTTTCGGGCCGCGTTTCGGGCCGTCCGCGGGCCGCGGGCCGCCTTTCGGGCCGTCCGCGGACCGCTGGGCGCCGTCCGCGCGGACCGCTGGTCGGAGTATACCCAGGTATACCTCTCAAGAGCTGTCCAACAATTGCCCGGGGCTGCCCTTCGTTGACGTTGACGTTGACGTGAGCGTTGACGTTGACGGCGACGGCGACGGCGACGGACTGGCGAGCTGGATGTGCGCTTCGAAGGCGTTTCCTCGCAAAATCT
>SXNL01000378.1 GCA_005777185.1 Myxococcales bacterium | reverse complement strand
GGCTCGGGCTCGGGCTCGGGCTCGACGTGAGGAAAATGAGGGGACGCCTCAGCCGTCGCTGCCCTCCACACGAGGGACATCCCCGCGGCGGACATCCTGGACGAGAACGGCGCCGCCGTGCCGCCGACCGAGCGCGCGATCCTCACGGGCACGCCCGCCGACGGCACGGGATACGACGTCGCAGACGACAGGATCACAGCCTGCGACGGGTGGGCGTCGAACGCCATCTCCAGCGCCGCCGTGGTCGGCCACGCCGACTCGACGGTGACGGAGGCGTCGACCGACAGATGGAACAACGCGCCGGAAACGGTGCGGTGCAGCGCGGCCGACATCAAGGCGGGCGCGGGCGCGGGCAGGATCTACTGCTTCCTCCCCTGACGCACTCAAGTCCGGCACGCCGACGCGCTCGCGTTGCGCTACCGGCGCCGCGACGAAGAAGCGCGCGGCGGTGCTCGCCGGGTCGTGCGGCAGCGCGGAGGCGCCAGCCGCGGTCGTCCTTCGACGCCCCCACGACGCGCCCGCGGACGGGCACGGTGACCTCCTTGATACATGGCGCGGCGTCCACCGTCTCGGGTTCCGGAACCCCTGATCCTCGTCATGTATTCTCCCAAGATGAGAATCAGCACCCTGCTCCCGAGCGCGGCGGCGCTCGTCCTCCTCGTGAGCTGCGGCGGCGACGACGTGGCCACCGAGAACACCGGCGAGTCAGAGGCCCAGCCGCTCACCGGCACGGACGCTGTCGTCTTCTTCGAGCCGACCCGCTCCGGGGCCGACAGCCGGGACAACACGTACGAACTCGCGCCACGTCGGTCTCGGGTTACGTGGCGAGCGGCATCGCCGGGATCTTCAAGCTCGACGCGCCGCTCCCGTTCGGCGGCTCGGCGGTGCTCCAGAGCACCTCGGCCAGGATCGAGGCGAGCGCCGGCTCCTGCACGACCGGCGCGGCCGTGACGGCCACGGGCGATGGCCTCGCGGTCACGTACGACAACCAGAACGTCTACCGGCGCCGGAGCGAGGGGCAGGCCCTCGAGACCGTGCTCGGGGCGACCGACAGGGCGGGCGGGCACAAGTGTATGATGCAGGCGGCGTCGGAGTCGCAGCGGGAGGCGATCACGTTCTCGCGCGACGGGAGGAACGTGTTCACGACGAGCGAGAAGGTGGGGTCCAAGATCTGGAGGTACTGATGTCCCGCTCGTGCGACGATGGCCTGCATGGATCGCCTCACGTGCGTCGTGATGCCGTACGCGTGGGGCTCCCGGCGCGCGATCGCGGAGCTCCAGGGGCGCCCCGCGCCGACCTCCCCCGAGGCCGAGCTCTGGATGGGCGCGCACCCGCTCGCGCCGTCCACGCTGGTCCGCGGAGGAGCAGAGCTCACGCTGCTCGACTGCATCGAGGCGGATCCCGAGCGCGAGCTGGGGCCCGCGTCCGCGCGCTTCGGGCGTCATCTCCCGTTCCTGATGAAGATCCTCGCTGCGGAGCAGCCGCTCAGCCTGCAGGCCCACCCCGACCTCGCCCAGGCGAAGGACGGGTTCGCGCGCGAGGACGCGCTCGGGATCCCCCGGAGCGCGCCTCACCGGAGCTACAAGGACGCGAGCCACAAGCCCGAGCTGCTCGCCGCGCTCACGCCGTTCGACGCGCTGCTCGGTTTCCGGACGCCGTCGGAGATCCGCACCCTCTTCCGCTCGCTCCCGGCGCCGCGGCTCGCGAGCCTCGAGGCTCACCTGGATCAGCCCGAGCCGCTGCGCGCGATCTTCGCCCACCTCATGCACCTGCCCGCGGATGACGCCTCCGCTCTCGTCGACGAGGTCACTCGCGCCGCGAGCGCGCCGGGCAGCTTCCCGCGCGAGCGCGATCTCGTCCGTCGCCTCGCGGCGCTCTACCCGGGCGATCGCGGCGTGGTCACGGCGCTCCTCCTCAACCTCGTCCACCTGGAGCCGGGGGACGCCATCTTCCTCGCGGCGCGCACGCTCCACGCGTACCTCGGCGGTACGGGGGTGGAGATCATGGCCTCCTCCGACAACGTCCTCCGCGGCGGGCTCACGCCGAAGCACGTGGACGTCGCCGAGCTCGCGCGGGTGCTCGCCTTCGAGCCCACCGCGCCCGCCGTCCTCCGCGCGCGCGAGGTGGACGGCGCGCCCGGCGAGCTCGTGTACGACGCACCCGCCCTCGAGTTCAGCCTCTCCTTGCTCGAGGTCGACGGCGCGATCACGCCGACGCGGTCGGGCCCGGAGATCCTGTTCGTGTCGGACGGCGCGGTCCACGCCGGCTCGGCCCGCCTCGCACGCGGGGACGTCGCGTACGTCCCCGCGTCCGATCCCCCGTACACCCTCCGCGGCCGCGGCCGGGTCTTTCGCGCGAAGGTCGGCGAGGATCCGGGCGGCTGACCGCAGGCTACCGCAGCCGGACGGCCCCCATGAGCGCCCCCATCTTCCCGTTGAGGAGGCGCAGCACCATGGTCGTGTCCAGCCCGAGGGTCACCTCTGCGCTCTCCTCCGACCACGGGCGACCGACTCGCGGACCGCATCCATGTCGCGGACACGCCGCGCCGCGCCTTGACGGAGCCGATCCACGACCCGTCGATGGTGTTGGGTCGCAGATCCATAGGGTCTCGCCGGAGACCCGCCGCCCTTCGAGGAGGATCGCGTCACCGGGAGCGACGTGGATCTCCTCGCAGACCGCGACCGGGAAGGTCGCCTGGCGCTTCGCGGTGAGCTTGATCTGCAGCGGAAGATCGTGGCGGCGCTCGCCTTGCCGGACAAGGATCGGGCAAGGCGGCCTCGGGGTCTCGGGCACGGTAACGCGTCAGGCGGAGAACGCGATCCGTCACTCGATGGTGCCGACATCGATCGTCCCCACCGTGGACAGGTTGTTGGTGCGCCCGCCGACGGAGTAGATGAACCGACCGAGCACGGGCGTCTGGTGGACGTGCCCGCGCTTGACCGTGAGCTTGCCCTCGAGGGCGCCACCCGCCGTGAACGCCCCGTCCATCGCGACGTTCGCGACGAGGACGCCGTCGCTGAAGGGCCCCCCTTCGTGCGGTCGTCGAGCCCGCCCAGGAAGACGATCGAGCACCCCACCGCCTGAGCCGCCGACACGCTCAGGGGAGAGCCGAGAGTCCCCACGGCCTCCCACGGCCCGAGCCCGCCGCCTTCCGCGATGCGCGCCCGTACGGCCAGGCTCGCGCCATGCCCGACGAGGGCGGCGACGCCGCCGCGGAAGCCGAGCCTCTCGCCCGCGCGGAGTTCGCGCGGTCCGCCGTCGGCGCGGATCCGCGCGCGCGATTCGTGAGGGGATCATGCGGCGGTGCCCACCCCCGCCGCGCTGCGCGCGCCTTGCCCCTCCCAAATCGCAGGCTTCGCCTGCTCAGGGAGGGGCGGTCGTCCGGGTTGCCGCTCTCATCCAACCCCGGGCTGAAGTACCCGTGCTGAGGAATCCCCTCATTTTCGAGCCCGAGCC
>SXNL01000377.1 GCA_005777185.1 Myxococcales bacterium | reverse complement strand
CTTCGCGGCGGACCGGATCATCGAGGGTCCACCGATGTCGATGTTCTCGATGATGTTCTCGTGGGAAGAGGCCGGATTCGCTCGGGTCTTCTCGAAGGGGTACAGGTTCACGCACACGAGGTCGATCTCCCTCGCCCCGATGCGCGCGAGATCCCCCGCGTCCGCCGGGCCGCGCGCGAGGATGCCGCCGTGGACGCGCGGATGGAGCGTCTTCACGCGGCCGTCCATCACCTCGGGCGAGCCGGTGTAGCTCTCGACCGTCTCGACCGCGATGCCCTCCGCCTCGAGGGCCTTCGCCGTGCCCCCGGACGAGAGGATCGCGACGCCTTGCTCGCAGAGGCCCCGCGCGAGCTTCATGAGGTCGGTCTTGTCGGAAACAGAGAGCAGCGCGGTCTTGATCGCCATGCGCGGGTCACTAACGCCCGCGCGCGCGTGGGTCAACGGGCCCCACAAATTTGGCCCGGCGATCCGGGTCGTGGCAATGGGTGGTGCGCCGGCCGTCCGGTCGTGCGTCGAAGGAGGAACCCCAATGGCGGGGATGACCGAGAGCTGCAGCGTCTGCAACACCGCGTTCGAGATGCAGTTCCGCGACCAGATGGAGGAGCGGGAAGGAGGCTTCCTGTTCTTCTGCTCGCAGGCGTGCCACGGCAAGCTCGCGCGTGGGGAGACCACGAGCGGCGTCGTGTGCGATGCGTGCGGCAAGCGCTTCGTCGTGGAGCTCGTCTCGCAGATGCTCAAGACGAACGCCGGCCGGAAGTACGCATGCAGCGACGACTGCCGGTCGCAGGTGCTCGCGGAGGTCGCCGGCGTTCGCCTGGCCGCGTTCGCGGCGCAGGAGGGGGCGAACACCGTGATCCCCGAGTCCGAGCCGGCGCCCCGGGTGGCCGCCGCGGCGGGGGCCACAGAGGGGCCCGGCCGCGCCCCGGCCACCGCCGCGCGGACCGCTCCGATCCGGTCCGACGTCGCGCCGCGGCGCATCGCGGGGCCCAAGAGGCTCGCGATCTTCAACCACAAGGGCGGCACCGGCAAGACGACGACCTCCGTGAGCCTCGCGGCGGGCCTCGCGGCGCGCGGGCTCCGCGTCCTCCTCGTCGACACCGACTCGCAGGGTAACGTGAGCGTGTCCCTGGGCATGCAGGGCGAGCGGTCGCTCTACCACGTGCTCGTCATGGGGATCCGCCCGCAGTCCGCGATCGTCACGGTGCGGCCGAACCTCGACCTCATCGGCGCAAACGAGACCCTGGCCGCGGCCGAGCTCTACCTCGCCGGGCGCCAGACACGCGATCGGGTCCTCAAGGACCGTCTGGCGTCGGTGAACGATCTGTACGACGTCGTCCTCGTGGACTGCTCGCCGTCCCTCTCGCTCATGAACCAGAACGCGCTCGTCTACGCGGACGGCATCCTCGTCCCGGTCGCGTGCGACTTCCTGTCGCTCGTGGGCGTCAGGCAGGTGATCAAGACCGTCAAGAACGTCAACTCGCTGCTCCATCACCCCGTGCAGATCCATGGGGTGCTGCCGACGTTCTACGACGGCCGGGCGCGCATCTGCCGCGACGCCGTCGAGACGCTCAAGGACCACTTCGGCGATCGGTGCCTCGTCCCGATCCGCTCCACCACCAAGGTCAAGGAGGCGCCCTCGCAGGGTAAGACCCTCTTCGAGTACGCCCCCGAGTCCCACGCTGCGCAGGACTACATGCGCATCGTGGATCACCTCATCACCGGCGCCCCTGCGTCCGCCACAACCGACACCCTGGCCGCCCAGGCCGCGGGCTGAGCAGAAAGGTCACATCCCATGGCAGCCCAGGACGACAGCGCGACCGCACAGGCATGTGTCCTCGACCGGGAGGACATCGAGGGCGTGCTCTCGGGGGCGTTCTACGCGCCCGCCGCGGGGAAGGCCGCGAAGAAGGCCGACGCCGAGCGGCCAACCCACTACAAAGTCATCTGCATCTCGATGTACACCAAGGACCTCGACAAGCTCGACGGCATGGTCGACGCCCTCAAGAAGCGTGGCATCACGAAGGCGAACCGTAGCGCCCTCATCCGCGTGGCGCTCGAGCAGCTCGATCTCGAGCGCGTCCCGCGCGGTCTGTAGGCGTCAGAGCCCCTCGTAGAACGCGACCAGATCCGCCGGCAGGGGCGCCTCGACGACGAAGCGCTCCGCCGACACGGGGTGGGCGAGCGCGAGGCGCGTGGCGTGCAGGGCGTGCCGTGGGAGCTCGAGGACGCGCGCGTCGTCCTCCGTGAGCTCGCCGTCGGCGCCGCGGGCGAAGAGGCCCTCGTCGGGCCCGTAGAGCTTGTCCCCGACGATGGGGGCGCCCAGAGACGCGAGGTGCAGGCGGATCTGGTGCTGGCGGCCGGTCTCGAGGTCGCACTGGACGAGCGCATACGTGCGTCCGTTCGCGCCGGTCCGCGTGTCGAGGACCTGGAAGACCGTGCCCGCGCTCATCGCGTCGTCGTCCTCCGCCAGGCACATCTTCACCTTCGTCGAGGACGTGGGATCGAGCTTCATGGAGAGATCGCAGCGGAACGCGTTGCCGGCCCACCCGGGCCCGTGCCCGGTGGAGCCCCGTGGCACGCCCCACGTGATCGCGAGGTAGCGCTTCTCGACGCCGACCCGCGCCTCGAGCTGCATCTTGAGCGCGCGATCGGCGTCGGGCGTCTTCCCGAGGAGGAGGACGCCGCTCGTCTCGCGGTCGATCCTGTGGACGAGGGAGAGGAACGCGCCCGGGCGCTCCGCCTCGAGGATCTTGATGACCGTGTTCCGGTAGTAGCGCGCCGTCGGGTGGACGGGCAGGAAGGGCGGCTTGTCCACGGCCATCATCCAGTCGTCCTCGAACAGGACGCGGATCTCGTGGTACGCGGGCTCGTCGTCCCAGGGGGCGCGCCAGAGGAGGACACGCTCCTCGGCCTTCACGCGATGGTTCGGGCGCAGGCGCCGGCCGGTCGCGTCGTGCGCGGACAGGAGGATGATCCTCTGCGCGCGGGTCCGGCTCGTGCGACGCAGCTGCCCGACGAGGAAGACGTCGAGGCGCTGTCCCGCGTCTGCGGGGGTCGCGCGGAAGACGGTGAGCACGGAGCCCTCGTCCACGCCTGGCGGGCGCACCCACGTCCCGTCGCGTGCCCGGAGTCGCGTCACGAGCGAGTTCTACCGTACAAACGCGAGGTTGTGCTAATCGGCTGCCCGATGGAAATCCTCTTCTGCGCGACGGAGCTCTCCCCCTGGGTCAAGGTCGGCGGCCTCGCGGACGTGATGAGCGCGCTCCCGAAGATGCTGCGGGGTCTCGGCCACAAGGTCACCGTCGTCCTGCCGCGGTTCCCGGGCTTCGAGGCGAGCGGTCTGCTCATGGCGCGCCGGCTCACGCCCCTGTCGTTCTCCCTTGGAGATGCGGCGTTCGAAGTCACCCTCTACGACGGCCGCCTCGCCTCGCAGGTCGACATCGTGCTGGTCGACGCGCCGGGCCTGTTCGATCGCGCGGGCGTCTACGGCGACGCGTCGTCGGGCGAGGCGTGGCCGGACAACGCGGTGCGGTTCGCCGTGTTCTCCCGCGCCGTCGCGGAGCTCGTGAAGCTGCGCGCCGAGATGGGCTCGCCCGTCGACGTCGTGCACCTCCACGACTGGCCGACCGCCCTCGTTCCCACGTATCTCCGCGAGCTCGGCGTCGCGGTACCCACCGTGCTGACCATCCACAACCTGGCGCACCAGGGCGTGTTCGACCGACAGGTGCTGCCCTCGCTCGGGATCGGGTGGGACGCCTTCCGCGTCGACGGCGTCGAGTTCTTCGGCGGGATCAACCTGCTCAAGCAGGGGATCCTGACGGCCCGGCAGGTCACGACGGTCAGCCCGACGTACGCCCGCGAGATCCAGACGGAGGCCGGAGGCGAGCGGCTCGGCGGGGTCCTCGCCACGCTCCCGCGCAAGGTGGTCGGCATCCTCAACGGCGTGGACGCGAGCGTGTGGAACCCGGCCACCGACTCCGCCCTCGCGGCCCGCTACGACGCGGAGGACGCGTCGAACAAGGTCCGGTGCCGCGGCGCGCTCCAGAAGGAGCTCGGGCTGCCGCTCGATCCGGCCGCGCCGATCGTCGCGAACGTGGGTCGGCTCGTCCCCCAGAAGGGGACCGATCTCGTCGCCGGAGCGATCGGACGCCTCCTCCGCGCATCGGAGGCGCAGATCGTCGTCGTGGGCGACGGCGATCCGGCCCTGCGGGACCGCATCGGCGCGGAGGCCGAGGGATCCCGGGGCCGGGTGGTCTTCGTGCGCGCGGCGAGCGAGAACGTGGTGCATCGTGTCTTCGCGGCGGCGGACATCGTGCTCGTGCCGAGCCGCTTCGAGCCGTGCGGGCTCGTCCAGCTGTACGCGCAGCGCTACGGCGCGCTCCCGGTCGCGCACGCGACGGGCGGGATCGTCGACTCCATCGTGGACTGCGACGCGCACCTCGAGACGGGCACGGGCTTCCTGTTTCACGAGCCCACGGTGCAGGCGCTGGTCGCGGCCACCGAGCGCGCCATCGCGGCACACGCCTCCCCTGGCTGGAAGAGGCTCGTGCGGCGCGTGATGCGCCTCGATCGCGGCTGGGATCGCGCCGTGCGCCAGTACGACGCCGTCTATCGCGCCGTCACTGCGGGCTGATCTCCACCTCGGCGGGCGCTCGAGCCCGCGCGCCGCGCAGCGCGAAGCAGAGCCACGAGGCGCGGAGGGCCACCCGGAGGCCCACGGCGAGCTGGTGCGCGAGGAGGGCGAGCAGCGTACCTGCGACCCCCACCGGGAACATGGGCACCAGGACGAGGACCACGACGACGGCGACGCCTCCGACGAGGGCGCGCCAGGCCCATGCCAGGACGGGGGCGCCACGGCGTGCCGTCATCACCGCCAGCGCCCTCGTCCACGCCGACGCGAACCGCGCGTCGGTCGTGATGATCTCGGCGCGCGCGAGATCCTCCGTCACGTGGATTGCCGTGGCGCCGATCGCGAAGAGGGCGACCACGACGAGTCCGGCCTGCTCCGCGCGCGCCCATCCCCACGCCTCGGCGCGGTTGCGCGCCAGCACCGAGCCCAGCCAGATCCCCAGGGTCACGAGCACACCCTTCGCGAGGAGCGCCAGTACCCAGACGCCGAGGAAGCGCAGGAAGACCTCGAGCGCGCGCGCGGCGAGCGTCCGCAGCGGGAGCCACCGGCGGCGCCCCTCCTCACGGAACGCGAGCTGCGTCATCGCCATCGCGAGGGGAACGTGCCCCGCGAGGGAGACGAGGACGAGGAGCGCCATCGCCGCTGCCACCGCGGCGGGGAGGGCGCCCTCGCTTTTCAGCGCAAGCTCGAGGAGATCGTACGCGCCTGCCTCGAACAGGACGCTGTCGGCGCGCGGGTGGCGCCCGTATGCGTGTCGCGCGATCGCGTGGAACGGCGTCGCCGCGAAGTAGCCGAGCAGAGCGAACCACCCCCAGCCGACCACGACGAGCAGCGGGTGGCGTCGAGCGCGGATCGCCGCCAGCTCGGCGGGAACGGGCTCGCTCATGGCGCCGCCGTGAGGAGCACCTGCTCCGCGGCATGGGTCAGGCGCTCGAGCAGGCGCGGCAGGCGGTCGCGCCGCGTCCCCGCAAAGTTGTTCGTGAAGTCCTGATCCGCGAGGATCTTGTGGTCGGGATCGACCACGACGCTCACGAGCCGCGCGCTCCCCTCGTAGGGGATGCGCGTCGCCTCGCCCTTGCCGTCCCACGCGACGCGCGTCGACGTCCCGTCCTCGGACCAGAGCTCGACGTCCACCGGGAAGGACAGGGTGCCCCGCCGCGTGACGAGGACCGATCCGCCGAAGCGGCCCGGGAGATCGGGCGCCCGCTCCACCGTCTCGCGCTTGCCGTCGCGATCGAAGACGCCCGCCGCGGGGCGCAGCGGGTGGGAGCCGATGTCGGAGACCGCGAAGTCGACCCAGCCGTGGTCGAACAGGCCGAGCCGCAGCGTCGCGGCGGCCTCCGGGGAGATCGACGCGGCGATCACGCGGAGAAAGTCCTCGGGGGTCGGGTGCCGGAAGCGCTGCTCCGTGGCGTAGCGGAGCATCGCGGCGTCCATGGCCGGCGTCCCGTACACCCGGCGCAGGGTCTCCAGCAGCGTCGCGGTGCGGCCGTACACCAGGCCGCCGTACTGGGCCCCGAGCGCGAACGCGCGGGCGGGCTGCCCCACGCGCGCGTCGTGCACGTGCGCGCGCCCCACGGTCTGGACGGCGTGGTCCGACACCTCCAGCCCGAGGAGCCGCACGAGCGACCCTTGGCCGCGCCACGCCTCGAGCGCGCGCGCCTCGGCCCAGCTGTTGAGTCCCTCGTCGAGGAAGGGATGCTCGGCCTCGTTGGACGCGAGGAGGCCGTAGAAGTACTGGTGGCCGAACTCGTGCACGGTGACCAGCTCGAGGTCGAGCACCCCGGGCGGCCCCCACCAGTGCCCGCCCGTGGTGATGAGCGTCGGGTACTCCATGCCCCCTGCCTCCCGCGCGCTCTCCGGCGGGTAGACGACGGTGAGGACGTCGTAGGGGTACCGCCCGTACCGCGCCCGGTAGTGCGGGATGGCGAAGCGCATGGCGTCGACCTCGCGGCGCACGGCGGCGTCGTACCCGGGAGGCGAGAGGAACGTGATCTTGACGCCGTCGACCGTGTCCTCGCGCGACTCGAAGCGGTCCCAGGCGGTCCACGCGAAGTCGTGGACGCTCGACTGCGCGTGGCGCACGACCCGCCGCTCCCCCTCCAGGCGCTCCGAGAGCCGCGGGCCGGTGGCGCCCACGACAAACGTCTTCGGCACGTCGATCGTGACGTCGTAGCTCCCGAAGTCCGCGTGGAACTCGGCGAGGTGGTGGAACGTGAAGTGCGCGAACGTCCCGGAGGGCTCCAGCCGAGCGAGCTTCGGAAACCACTGGCCCGCGAAGTGGAAGGAGCCGGCGTGGCCGGTCCGCTCCACGACCTGCGGCAGCCTGGCCTCCCACGCCATCTCCAGCGTCATCTCGGCGCCCGCGACGAGCGGCGAGGGCAGGGCGACGCGCGCGTCGGTCTCGTCGGTGGGATCCGCCGCGTGCGTGTCGATCGCCCGCGAGAGGTCGACGTCGCCGTCCGGGCGTTTCCACACGAGACGCTTCACGTCGACGTATCCCCACTCCGTCACGGGCGCCGTGCCGCGGAAGCCTCCGATCGGATCTCGCAGGAAGACCGAGGACTGGTTCTTGAAGCCGTTCAGGTAAAGGTGAAGCCACAGCTCGGGGAGATCCCGCGGGCTCCGGTTCCGGAAGAGGATCGTGCCCTCGCCGCGGATGACGTGCGTGTCCACGTCGAGGCGAGCCCGCAACGTGTAGTCGGTCACCGGCTCCGCGGCGTCCGGGGGCCCCCGGCCGGACGACGCGGCGGTGCCCCGCGCCCGGTCGTCGGGCGAGGCCTCCCCACGGATCGCGGCGAGGCCGACGATCGCCGCGACGAAGAGCGCGCGCCGAGCGCGAGCGTGAGCTTGCATCGCGCCGAGGGTACCACCACGCCGCGCGGCGGCGCACGGTGCAGCTCAGAACAGCGCGAGCTGGGCGCGCGGGCGTGCGAACGGCGTCGGCCCACCCTCCCACCGCTCTCGCGCGAGCAGTCCGAGGTCCGAGGCCGTGCGGTCGAAGAGGGCGGAGATGGCCTGCGCATACGGACCCTCGCCGCGCCCGCGCACGCCGAAACGTGCATCATACATCTTTCCTCCGCGCGTCTCCCGGATGCGGGCCAGGACCCTCGAGGCGCGGAGGGGGAGGGCCTCCTCGAGGCGCGCCCGGAAGATCTCGTCGACCGGCCGCGGCAGGCGCAGGAGCACGTGGAAGGCGTACGACGCCCCCGCGTCCCGCGCTCGGCCGAGGATGGCCGGGATGTCCTCGTCGGAGAGGCCCGGAATGACGGGGGCGCCGCCGAGCGCGTGGCCCTCGAGCGCGCGGCCGTCAGGCGTTGAAGGGCTCCTCGCGAGGTACCTGGATGGGGAACGTGAAGGCGAGCTTGCGTCTGGGCGCCGGATCGTCGGGATCGGTCGAGGGCGTCTCCGCGATGTCGATGCGGACGGTGCCGCCCTTCTCGAGCGCGCCGAAGAGGAGCTCCTCGCCGAGCGGGTGCTTGACCTCCTCCTGGATGAGGCGCGCGAGCGGGCGCGCGCCGAAGTCCGGATCGTAGCCCTTCTCGGCAAGGTAGGCCTTCGCCGCCGGAGTGACGGCGAGCTCCACGTTGCGCTCGAAGAGCTGCCCCTCGAGCTCGGCGAGGAACTTTTCGACGATGCTCGCCATCGTCTCGGGCGAGAGCGCCGCGAAGGCGATGCGCGCGTCGAGCCGGTTCCTGAACTCGGGGCTGAACATGAGCTTGTACTCGCGCTCGGCGTCGCCGGAGGCGCGGGTGTCGCCGAAGCCCACGGCGCGCTTCTGGAGATCGCGCGCGCCCACGTTGCTCGTCATGAGCAGGATGACGTGGCGAAAGTCCGTCGACTTGCCGTTGTTGTCCGTGAGCTTTCCGTGGTCCATGACCTGGAGCAGGATGTTGAACACGTCGCAGAGCAATCCATTGATTGCACCGATAGCCAATTGTCGCTTTAGCAACCAACGCATATTCGACAAACTCACCTGCCCAAGGGCAAGCCCTCTGACCGTTAGGGTTAGCGTTTGACTGCCTGCCACACCGCCCATACTGGCAACAATTGGCATCAAGATCGCAAGCGCGACAATTTGCGCAAGACTGGCTTCAAATTGTGCAATTACCCATGCCGCAATCGATGCGGTGGCAAGATTCAACCCGAGCCATAATGCTCGTCGTTGCGCACTCTTCATCACAGGGGCAAACAAATCAGTATCTTCG
>SXNL01000376.1 GCA_005777185.1 Myxococcales bacterium | reverse complement strand
CATGAGCGACGACGCAAGCGCGAGGCCGACGCCGAGCGTTCGGCGGGCGGCGACCGATGCGCGCAAGGTGAGGCTGGCGAGAGGCCTACGCCGCCGTCCGACTCGCGCCGAGGTGTTCGCCTGGCGGCTCCTGCGCGACCGAAAGATGCTCGGCCTGAAGTTCCGCCGGCAGCAAGTGCTCTGCAGCTACGTGGTGGACTTCTACTGCGCCGCGCTCATCAGGCTCGTCGTCGAGATCGACGGCGCCGTCCACGACGACGCGGAGCGGCCCGAACGGGATGCGAGCCGCACGACGATCCTCGCGCGCCGTGGCCTCCGCGTCGTTCGCCTCGAAAACGCACGACTGAACCGGGAGACCCTGCGAGAGGCGATTCTCCCGTTCATATGCCCCCTCTCCCTTCAGGGAGAGGGGGACGGGGGGTGAGGTCTGCGCCGGCGCCCCACCGCCTCCACGGAACCTCTTCGCGCGCGAAGCGCGACGGGTGGGGGCACCCTCGCTCGAACGAATGCCTTATCCGATCGGCATTGGCGCTAGCCCCTACCCGCGCACGAGGACGTGCACGTCCGCGAAGTTGAGGCCGGTCGGCCTGCATGGCAGCGCCGTCCCCATCCGCACGTGTAGCGCGCCCGTGTCGAACGCGCGGACATACGACGCCACGTCGCGGCCCTGGAGGAGGTCGCCGCCCTCGACGACCGCCCCTCCCGTGCCGCTTGCGCCGTCGACACCGTCCGTCGCTCCCGCCAGGAACGCGACGCCGGGGGGGAGCCGGGGACCGACGAGGGACGCGAGGTGCGTGCTGCGTCCTCCGCTGCCTGCTCCCGGTGGCACCACGAGCGCGGGCTCCGCAGGCCGCACGATCGCGGTGCGCGGCGGGAGGCGCGCCGCGGCGCGGATCATGGCGGCGGCCAGGTCTTCGACGTCGCCGTCCACGAAGCGTCGCACGTGGACGAGGACGCCGCGCTGGGTCATCTCGCGGCCGACATGCGCCGCGAAGGTGGCGGGGCCCGCGAGGAGGCGGGCCTGACACGCGCCGAGGCAGGGGTCCCCCGGGGGGATGCTGCGCGAGAGGGGGAGCCGGGCGAAGCGCGGCGCGTGGCGGGCGAGGACCCGCCGCGCGTCTCGTGTGCTCGTCGGATCGCCGATCGAAGGCCCGGAGGCGACGTCCCAGGGTCCGCCGCGCCCGACGTCCGAGAACACCAGCGCGTCCACCGCGCCGCGCCGGGCGAGGTGCCCGCCCTTGATCCGCGAGAGGTGGCGTCGCACCGTGTTGATCTCGGAGATCGTGGCGTCGCTCGCGAGGAGCGCGCGGGTGACCGCGATCTTGTCGTGGAGCGGCACGGTCGGCGCGGCCAGCATCGCCGAGGCCCCGCCGGACAGGAGGAGGGTCGTCCGCCTGGCGCGCCCCACGAGATCGAGCACGTGCTCGCCCGCCTCGACGCTCGCGCGTGCGGGGAGCGGGTGCGGCGCGGTAAGGACGTAGAGCCCGGGGCGGGCGGCGGGCCGCGGGCCGTCGGGCGGGACGACCACGATCGCGCGTTCGAAGTCCCTCGCGTCGAGGGCGGCCTCGTACATCGTCGCCGCCGCCTTCCCCGCGGCGACCAGGAGGTCGGCGCGCCGGGAGCGCGCCACGGCGCGCGCCACGAGGCCGCGCGCGTCGAAGGTGCGGAGCGCCGCCTCGAAGGCACCGCGCGCCAGCGCCCTGGAGCTCACTCACGATCCACAAGGTGGAGGAGGACCACGGTCTCCCACGCGAGCTCGAGGGAGAGGTAGAGCGCGCGATCCGCGGGCCCGCGCGGGGGCGCCCCCTCGAGCGCCGACGGCCCGACGCGAAGGCCGCCCCTCGCCGAGATCCACGGACCCGACGCGCGCGGGAGCAGGGGGACACCGAGCACCACGCCCAGCTGAAGGCCCGGGGCGCTCTCCAGAGCGCGGCCCTGCGGCTGCGCGACGTAAGCGCCAACCTCGAGGCCGACGGCGTCTAGGGCGAGGTCCACCCGGCCGACACCGCTCTCCTTTCCGAGGAACCACCGGCCCAGGAAGAGGGGTCTCCACTCTCCGCCCACGGAGATCACGCGCGCCGGCTCCGCGCGCCCGCCGAAGAGCGATCCATCCTCGTACGCGGCGAAGATGCCCGCCGAGGACAGGTAGCGCATGCGCGCCCCCACCGTGGGCCTCGGATCGCGCGGGCCGAAGGTCGCGCCGGCCGCGACGACGAGGGTCGCGTCACCCTCGATGCGGCCGTGCGTCGGGTCGCGCGCCGCGTCGTCGCGATCGTCTGCGCGGGACGGGGTGGTCACCGACGGCACGGCCGCGGCGACGAGGACGCTGGCGACGGCGGCGCGAGGGCGGGGGCGCATGTCAGCCCGACGCGATCGCGAGCGTGATCTCCTCGCGGAGCTCACGTGCGAAGACGAGGCGCACGCGGGACAGGACCTGGCCGGCCAAGCGGCCGAGCACGAACGAGACGTCACTCAGCGGACGCGGCGGGCCCTTCGCGTACACCACCATGAGCGGATCGGCTTCGGCGCCGAACGGGGTGTCGCTGGCCACGTCGAGGCCGGCGTAGACGTCGGGATCGAGGCCGCGTGCGACCGCGATTTCCTGGGCGACGGCGAGGGCGCGCTCGCGGCCGGGGAGCATGGCCTGCTCACCGAAGAGCTCGAGCGTCTTGAAGAGCGCGCGCACGCGGACGCGCCGGCAGAGATCCGCGAGCGGCGCGTCCGCGGCCTTCTCCCACGCCCGCATCGCCACTGCCAGGACGTCGTCGTCGAGCGCGAGGTAGTCCTCGAGCGACGGATCCTCGCCGCGCGCCGCCATCTCGATCGCCCGGGGCGTGCCCGGTAGCCTGTGTCCGTCCGCGAGCAAGGCGCTCGCGCGCGCGAGCACAGCGCGAATCATCCACTCGGCTGCGCGGGTGGCCTTGTGCAGGTACACCTGCTGGAACATGAACAGGCGCGCGAGGATGAACGCCTCGATCGCGGGCAGTCCCTTGGCGCCGTCGATCGCGAGGTAGGGGGACGCGGCGCCGCCGACAGGCGCGAAGCGGAGGCTCCGAAGGAGCCAGTCGAGATCGTACACCCCGTAGCGGACCCCCGTCGCGTGCGCGTCACGCAGGAGGTAGTCGCAGCGATCCACGTCGAAGGTACCGCTCACCGCCTTCGCGAGGTACGCGAGCGGGTGCTCCCCCTGGACGAGGCTCGCCACCCGCCCGGGCATCCCGGGATCGAGCGTCGAGAGGACGCGGTTCACACCCGTGCTGGGGTCCAGGAGGATGCGGACGGTCCAGGCCTCGTGGCTGCTGGTGCCGCGGATCGCGTCCTCGAAGAGGTGCGAGAGGGGGCCGTGTCCGAGGTCGTGGAGCAGCGCCGCGGCGAGCGCGTCGCGCGCGTGGTTGCTGGTGAGCTGCTGCCAGAACGGGAGGTCGCCCTCGATGGCCCGCAGGCGGCCGACGAGGAGCTTCATCACGAACGCTGCGCCGACGGCGTGCGCGAAGCGCGTGTGCTCCGCCCCGGGGAACGCATAGGACGCGACGCCGAGCTGGCGGATGTGGCGTAGTCGCTGGACCTCCGGCGTGTCGATGAGGAGCTCCACCACGCGCTCCTCCTCGGACTCGAACGCCACGAGACCGTGGACCGGATCTCGGAGGATCACTCGCCGGCCCCCAGGAGCGTCCGCGCGTGGCCCGGGCCGCTCTCTCTCATGGCGACCTTGCCCGTGAGGGGGACCTCCGCGACGCCGCCGGCGTCGTCGTAGACGCGTGCGACGGTGGCTCCCGCGTCCGTCTCGCACTCGGTGCGTGCCGGGATCGTCGGCTTGCCGGGGCACCGCGAGGAGTGCCAGGTCGCGCGGAAGACGCCGCGCTCGAGCGTTCCGACGGCCCACGCGGCCGGCTCCTCCGGGCGCACGAGCGACACGTGCATTCTCCCCGCGCTCCTGCGGGCGTCCACGGCCGCCTCGACCCTGGGCGGGACGGGCGAGCCAGAGAGGCGCTCCACGGACAGGGCGGCACCCGCGCGGAGCATGCGCGCGCGCGCCACGTTGATGGCCGCGGGCGCAGCGTCGGAGAGGATGGCCGTGCGCCCGAGGACGTACGCCGCCTCGCCCGTCGTCCCGCTCCCGGCGAAGGCGTCGACGACGAGGCCGCCGGGAGGCGTCGCGCTCGCGATGATCCGCTCGAGGAGCGCGCGCGGCTTCTGCGTCGGGAACCCCGTGGGCTCGCTCCGCGGCGCGTGTCGGAGCGCCGGGACGTCGGTCCACAGCGCGTCGACGCGGCGCTCGCGGCAGAGGACCCCGTCGGCGTTCTCCACGAGGAAGTACTTGATGTAGACCTTGCCGCTCGCCGTGCGGTGCACGCGCCCCTCTTGGTCCAGCCTGGCGATCGATGCGTCCGTGTAGTCCCCTCGCGGGGCGACGGTGAACGGCCGACCTTGCTCGTCGCGCCGGATTGCACCCGGCTCGATGGGCTCCATGCGGAGCGGAGGGACGAGCACGGCGTCGGGGCGCCCGTAGACGACGATCGTGTCCAGGGTGCGCCCGAACTGCGAGCTCGCGGCCTGCCGGCCGAGGTTCGGCGCGCGCCTCCAGACGATCTCGTTCAGGAAGGCATCGCGGCCCATGATCTCGTCGAGCACGGTCCTCACGAGGTAGGACGCGCGCCAGTCGACGTGCACCCAGATCGTCCCGCGAGGGCCGAGCAGGCTCGTGAGCGCGTCGAGGCTCGGCGCCAGCATGTCGAGGTACGCGCCCGTGCCACCGTCCTTCTCGGCCCAGTGATCCTCGTACGCCGCGGAGCGTCGGAGACGGCCGTCGGCGCGCCCGTCGAGGCGCGCTTCATGCACGTAGTCCGTCTGGGACGCGTACGGCGGATCCACGTAGACGAGATCGACCTTGCCCATGAACCCCTCACGCGACAGCGCGTCGGCGACGCCCTCGGCCGAGCCGTGCACGAGGCGGTGCTCGCCTGTACCCCCGAACCGCTCGAGGGCGACGATGTCCTCGGGCGTCGCGGAGCGCTCGCCTGGCCGCCACGTCCGGCTCGGCCAGGAGAGGACAGGTCCTCGGATCGACGTCTGGGCGTTCCGGCGCTTCACGCGGCCAGCATAGTCCAGGACCCTGTGGACGGAGGTGGAAAGCGGGGGTAAACTCCCGTGTTCTGCGCTGAAACAGGGGGAATCGTTTCCTTGGGCTCTCGTCATGCATCGCGGCGTCTGGTGGACGTGCTCGCGGCCCTCCCGGCCCCGGAGCTCGCGAAGATCATTGGCCGTCTGGGGATCAAGGTAGATCCCGCGAAGCGACTCGAGCCGGCCGCCCAGGTGGCGCGCGTCCTGGTGACGCACCCCGACGTGCGGGACCCCGCGCGGCTGCCGACCGCCACCCTCGAGCTCCTCCACCGGATCGCGGAGGCGCGGGGTTCGCTCGTCGTGGCCAGCGTCCCACCCGCCGCCGACCCGCTCGTCGCGCGCGGGATCATCTATCTTCGAGGGCACAAGGCGAACGTCGAGCTGGTGCTCCCCATCGCGTTCCTCCTCCGCCTTCGACCGTGGGAGGGGGAGGATCCCCGAGGGATCCGCGCCCTCCTGGCCCAGGCGTCGACCGAGACCGCGACCGCCATCGCGAGCCACTACCTCGGTCGGCCCGCGACGCCGCCCATCGGCCTCTCGCTCGAGCAAGCCTGGGAGACGCTCGGCGACCCCACCGCGCTCGAGGCCGAGGTGAAGAAGCTCTCGACCACCGAGCGCCGCGTGCTCGAAGGCGTCGAGCGTGAGGGCGGCGAGGTCGACACCGAGGAGCTGCTCGAGCTCGAGCGCGAGCCGCTCAGGCTCCGCACGGCGACCGGGGCGACGCCGTCACGGCGCGGCGTCGGCTTCTCGCTCGAGCGGCGCGGTCTGCTCGTGCCGGTGCACCCGAACCGCCACATCGTTCCCACCGAGGTGTCGCGCATCGTCGGGGCCGCGAGCCAGAGGGAGCGCGAGGAGCGCCGCCTCCAGGTGAAGACGTTCGTCATCGAGGGCGACCACGCGCCCCGGCGCGCCCGGTTCGCCACCGATCCGGGCCCCGTGGTGCTCGCCGCGGCGCTCGCCTTCCGCGAGCCCGGCACCGACGTCCGACCGACCATAGGGACACCACGATCGCTCGTGCAGAAGCTCGCCACGCGTTTCGGGCGCGATCCGTCGCACATGGCGTTGCTCATCGCGCTCTCCCGCGCGACGGGGCTCTGGGATCCGTCCGCAATGAACGCGGGCGGCCCGCCGGGGATATGCCAGCTCTCCGAGCTGGCGCGCCTCCTGTTCCTCGCGTGGCGCCGCGGCGGCGCGTGGGACGAGGCGCGCGCGGATCCCGAGGTGCTCCGCCTCCCCGCGGACAACCGGGACCCGAGCCCGGTCGGCGTCCTGCGCGACATGGTGACCGAGGCGCTGCGCGATCTGGGTGAGGAGCGCTGGGTACCCTGGCGCTCGCTCGAGGGCTACCTCGCCTCGGACCAGCGAATCCCAGGCCTGGCGCGCCTGTTCCGACGCTGGGCCGAACGCGCGGGGGTCGAGGAGGTTGATCCCATCCGCGTCGCCCGGCGCATCGTCCTCGAGAGCCTCCCCTGCCTCGGCCTTCTCGACCTGGGCAACGAGGAGGGTGGCGATACGGGTGTGGCCCTGCGCCTCACGGCACGCGGCCGTGCCCTCCTCGCGGACAAACACCCGACGAGCGACTCGGCCAGGTCCACCTTCGTCGACGCCAACCTCCTCCGCGTCGGGTCGACCACGACGGTGGCGACCCTCCTCGGCGTCGGCGCGTTCGTGGAGGTGGCGCGCGCGCAGGAGGTGCTCGAGCTCGTCGTGGCGCCGCAGACGCTCGCGAAGGCGCTCGCCGCCGGCTTCGAGGCCGACCTGCTGCGGCAGCGCATGGAGGCGATCGCGCCGCTCCCGGACGCGCTCGCGCGGACCCTCGTGCAGGCGAGCATCGTCGTGGGCCGCGCGACGTTCGTGGCGGCGACGGGGTTCTTGTGGGTCGAAGACGGCAACGTACGCGAGCTCCTCCGTACGCGGCGCGCGACCGCCGATCTGTTCGTGGATCCGTCACCACCCGCGGGCCTCCTCTTGAGCCCGTCGGTGGATCTGGAACGCCTGGCGCGGCGGGCGCGCACCGTGGGCGTCGAGATCCTCTACGAGGGCCAGGTCGTACGCGCGCGGACGATGCCGCCACCGGGCACCGGACCGCAGCCGAGGATCCCGGCCCCCGCGCGCATCCCCAGGGAAAAGTAGGCGATCAGGAGCGGAGACGATCCGCGATCCAGGCGCCCGGAGGATCGCGCGGCACGCTTCCCACGACGCGGCCTCCCTCCACGAACACCTCGGCGGGCAGGGCGCGACCGTTGTAGCGGCTCGCCATGGTGAAGCCGTAGGCGCCCGCGTCGAGGATCGCGACGGCCCCCGAGGCGTCCTCGGGGAGCGCATACACGCCGAAGTCGTCCGTGCTCTCGCACACGGGCCCGACGACCGTGACGTCCGCGAGGGGCCCCTGGGTCGCGAGGAGCGGCACGATGCGGTGGCGCGCCTGGTAGAGCGCCGGTCGCATCAGGTCGTTCATGCCGGCGTCGATCATGACCCAGCGCCGGTGGTGCGCCGCCTTTCGTTGCAGGATACACGCGACGAGAACACCGTGCTTCGCGACGAGCGAGCGACCTGGCTCGCACAGGAGCGCGAGACTCCCCAGGCCCGCCGCCACCTGCTCCTTGCGCGTCGCGCGGATGAAATCGGCCGGCGCGGCCTCGCAGCCCGCGCCGTAGTCCACACCGAACCCGCCGCCCGTGTCGACGAAGGACAGCGGACGACGCGCGTGGACCTCGCGCGCGAGGGCGAACAGCTTCCGCGCCGCCACGACGTAGGGCTCCGTGGTGACGAGCTGCGAACCGACGTGGCTGCCGATGCCCACGAGAGCGAGCTCCGCGTGGCGGTCGACGTCGTCGAGCCCGGCACCGACGAGATCGATCGGGATCCCGAACTTGGCCTCGTCGTGACCCGTGGCGATGTGGGCGTGGGTGGCGAGCGCCTCCCGCTCGACCGCCGGGTTCACGCGGAACGAGACGTGGACGCGGCGCGCGGCGGCGCGGGCGCGGGCCGCCACGCGGGGAATCTCCTCCGCGCTCTCGATCTGGATCGCCAGGATGCCCGCGCCGATCGCGAGGTCGAGCTCGGCGTCCGTCTTCGCGACACCGCTGTAGACGACGCGGTCCGGAGGCACGCCCGCCTCGAGGCAGAGGGCGAGCTCGGGTCCGCTCACGACGTCCGCGCCGCACCCCTCCTCACGGAGCACCCGCACGATGGCGCCCGCGCTGTTGGCCTTGACCGCATACGCCACGACGTGGGGGGCGCCGTCGAAGGCCGCTCGCATCGCCCTGGCCTCGGCGCGGATGGCGCCGAGGTCGTAGACGTACGCGGGCGTCCCTGCGCGCGGATCGCCGACGACGGTCGACAGCGCGACCCCGCCGAGGCAGAGCTGTCCGTCGCCGTCCCGCGTCACGCTGTCCACGGACGCCGTCCTTAGCACGGTCCTGACGGTTCTCCCCGTCCGTGCGCCCCCGGGGTCGTGTTCGCGCCGGAAGCGGGGTAACCTCGATCCGCGTGAGCCCCGGGCGCCCCGTCCTGCCCCTCCTCGTCGCGCTCGCCCTCGCGAGCGCCGCCGATGCGACTGCCGCCACCAAGCAGGAGTGCATCTCCGCCTCGGAGCGCGGACAGCGCGCGCGGCTCGACGGCAAGCTCATCGAAGCGCAGAGGGAGCTTGCGGTCTGCGCGCGGGCGGAGTGCCCGAATGTCGTCCGGCACGACTGCGGCGAGTGGCTCGCCGAGGTCACCAAGCTCACCCCCACCCTCGTGGTCGCCGTCAAGGACCCGCAGGGGGCGGACGTCATGGACGCGCGCGTGACGCTCGACGGGGTGCTGCTCGCCGAGAAGCCGGACGGGAAGGCCGTGCCGGTGCCAGCAGGGTCCCACGTGCTGCGCGTCGAGCACGGCCGCCTCAGGCCGAGCGAGACGCGCGTGGTGATCCGCGAGGGGGAGAAGGGGCGCGTCATCGGCGTCACCCTCGAGGCCCCCGAGGCGCCCGTCAAGCCGTCGCCGCCGCGCCCTCCGCGCGAGCACACCACGCTGCCGTGGGTCGTCGCCGGCGTCGGCGGCGTCGCGATGGCCACGGGCGGCGTGCTCACGATCGTCGGGTTCGGCGGCATCCCCGACAACTGCAGCTACGGGGCCCAGCAGTGCACGCCGCTCCCGAACGCGACGCGCGCGGAGAACGACAAGGCCCTCGCGGACGCGAAGTCCGCGACGACGCTCGCGTACGCGGGGATCATCACCATGACCTCCGGCGCGGCGCTGCTCGTGGGCGGCCTCGTGTGGCACTTCGTCGAGCCCACGGATCCCCGGCAGGGCCTGATCGTCGTCCCCGTCGCGCGCGCAGACGGCGGTGGCCTCTCGCTCCACGCCCGCTTCCGACCCTGATTTCACTTGTCGGCCGTCGAGGAAGCGTGGGAAAGCTCGGGCATGGCGATCCGCCGAACGAAGCTCGTCTGCACGCTGGGCCCCGCGTGCGACACACCGGGCGGGCTCCGGGCGCTGATCGACGCGGGCATGGACGTGGCGCGCCTCAACTTCTCGCACGGCACCCACGAGGACCACGGCGCGCGTTTCTCGCGCCTCCGCGAGGCGAGCGACGCGGCGCGGAAGTCGGTCGCCGCCCTACAGGATCTGTGCGGGCCGAAGGTGCGCGCGGGGGCGCTCGCCGCGCCGTTCTCGCTGGGCGCCGGCACGCGCATCACGCTCGTGGAGGGTGACGCGTCCTCCGCCGAGGATGTCGTCCCGATCCAGTACGAGGGCCTCGCGGGCGACGTCCGCGTGGGCGACAAGGTGCTCTTCGACGACGGGCGAATCGTGCTGGAGGTCGAGAAGATCGCGGGCGACGTGGTCCACGCGCTCGTCGTGCAGGGGGGCGGCATGCGCAGCCACATCGGCGTGCACCTGCCGAGCCGGACGATGCGGGGGAGCGCCCTCACGGACAAGGACAAGGAGGATCTCATCTTCGGCCTCTCCCTGGGCGTCGACTTCGTGGCGCTCTCGTTCGTGCGCCGGGCCGACGACCTCAAGCTCGTGCGCGAGATCTGCAACGAGTGGGGCAAGCCCACGCCCGTCATCGCCAAGATCGAGACGCCCGACGCGGTCGACAACCTCGAGAGCGTCGTGGCCGCCTCCGATGGAGTCATGGTCGCGCGCGGCGATCTCGGCGACGAGTTCCCGCCGGAGCAGGAGACGGTCATCCAGCGCCAGATCCTCACCGTCGCGCGGCGCGTCAAGCGGCCGGTCATCGTCGCCACCGAGATGCTCCAGTCGATGACCAAGTCCACGCGGCCGACGCGCGCGGAGGCGAGCGACGTCGCCAACGCGGTGTTCTCCGGGGCGGACGCGCTCATGCTCTCCGGCGAGACGGCGACGGGCGACCACCCCCAGCTCGCGTGCGACATGATGAGCCGCATCGCCGTCGAGGCCGAGAAGAGCGCCTTCTACGAGGCCGCGCCCTACGCCAGCCGCGCCACCGGCGTACCGGAGGCCGTCGCGCGGGGCGCGGTGAACACGGCCAAGGAGATCGGCGCGAAGTTCCTCGTGGCGTTCACCGAGTCCGGATCGAGCGCGACCAACGTGAGCCTCGCGCGTCCGACCGTGCCGATCATCGCGTTCTCGCCGAACCGGCAGACGCGTCGGCGGATGGCCCTGCTCTGGGGCGTCATCCCGCGCGAGCTGCCGGCTCTCCGCGACATCGAGAAGCTCGTCGACTGGTGCACGGCCGACGTGATGGGGGCGGGCCTCGCGTCACCGGGCGAGCGCGTGGTGATGGTCTTCGGCGCGCCCGTGGGGGTGCCCGGGAGCACGAACTCGATCCGGGTCCACGTGGTGCGCTAGACCCAATGCCGTTCGGTTAGGCGCGATCCAGCGCAAGAGAAGGGGTGCCCCCACTCGCCGCGCTGCGCGCGTCGGTCTCCCCCAAATCGCGCGCTACGCGCGCTCAAGAGCTGTCCAACAATTGCCCGGGGCTGCCCTTCGTT
>SXNL01000375.1 GCA_005777185.1 Myxococcales bacterium | reverse complement strand
TCGAGCCGCCGCACACCGCGGCCATCGACGAGCTGCCGTTCGTCTCGAGCGTCTCCGACACGATGCGGATCGTGGAGGGGAACTGGTCGGCCTCGGGGATCATGCGCACGCGCGCGCGCTCGGCGAGGGCGCCGTGCCCGATCTCGCGCCGGCCAGGGCCGCGCATCGGCTTCGTCTCGCCCGTGGAGAACGACGGGAAGTTGTAGTGCAGGAGGAAGCGCTTCCAGCGCTCGCCCGTGAGGGCGTCGATCTTCTGCTCGTCGGCCGAGGTGCCGAGGGTCGCGGTGACCATCGCCTGCGTCTCGCCGCGCTGGAACAGCGCCGAGCCGTGCACGCGCGGGAGGACGCCCACCTCGGTGTGGATCGCGCGGATCGTCCTCGAGTCGCGGCCGTCGATGCGGCGCTTCTCGGTGAGCACGTAGTCCCGGATGACGTGGTACTTCCGCTCCTCGAACTCGGCCTTGATGAGCTTCTCGTTCGGGGTCACCACCTCGGGCCCGAGCTCGCTCACGAGGGCCGCGAGCATCCCCTCCTTCACGGCCTTGTACCCGTCGTAGCGCTTCTTCTTGTCCTTGATGAGCGCGCTGTCGAGGATGCCCCTGTCGGCGAGCGCCTTGATGCGACCGGCGATCTTCTCGTCGAGCTTCGGCGGCGAGAAGGCGCGCTTCGGCTTGCCGACGGCCTGGCGGAGCTTGCCGATGAGCTCGAGGATCGGCTGCGCGGCGCGGTGCGCGAACATGAGGGCGTCGATGACGTCGGCCTCGGTGGCCTCCGCGGCGCCACCCTCGACCATGACGATGGCGTCCTTCGAGCAGGCCACGACCATGTCGATGTCGGCCTCGGCCTGCTGCGCGAACGTCGGGAAGACCACGAGCTCGCCGTTCACGCGCGCGACGCGGACACCCGCGAGCGGCCCGTCCCACGGGATGTCCGAGATGTGGAGCGCCGCGCTCGCGCCGGTGAGCGCGAGGACGTCCGTCGGGTTCATGCGGTCGCTCGAGAAGACCGTCGCGATGACCTGGGTGTCGAGCTTGTACCCCTCGGGGAACAGCGGGCGGCAAGGCCGGTCGATGAGGCGGCACGTGAGGATCTCCTCGTCGCGCTGACGGGCCTCGCGCGTGAAGAAGCCTCCGGGGATCTTGCCCGCGGCGAACGTCTTCTCGACGTACTCGCAGGTCAGGGGGAAGAAGTCGAGGCCGGGACGCTCCTCGCCGGAGACGGCCGTGCAGAGCACCATGCTCTCGCCGTACGAGATGAGGATGGCCCCGTGGGCCTGCTTCGCGAGCCGGCCCGTCTCGAAGGTGAGGGGCTGGCCGTTGACCATGACGGATTCACGTACGAAGGACATGACGGATCTCCAATGCGTGCCGCTGCGCGCGGCGAAGCGCCATGCCTCTTGCCCCTTGGTCCTCGGTCTCCGGCCGCGTCACCCGCGCGCAGGAGGGGCGCGGGACGCGGCGGGAGATCGAAGATCAAAGGCGAGCAAGGGGCGGGGGGGGTTACTTCCGCAGCCCGAGAGCGGTGACCGTCTTCCGGTACCTTTCGAGGCTCGTCCTCTTCAGGTAGGCGAGGAGGCCACGACGCTTCGAGACCATGCGGAGCAGGCCTCGACGCGAGTGGTGATCCTTCTCGTGGGTCTTGAAGTGCTCGGTGAGGTACGTGATGCGATCGGTGAGGAGGGCGATCTGGACCTCGGGCGAGCCGGTGTCGTTCTCGTGGGTGCGGTACTTCTGGACCAGCTCTGCGGTCCGCTCGGTGAGAATGGCCATCTGGAAAGGTGCCTCGCATGGGGCCGGACGCAGACGGATCCGCGAAGGGCCAGGTTTCGTGTCCGGTAGCCGGGCACGGGGCGCGCACTATAGGGGAAAGCGGGTCCCCGTCAAACCGGCGTCGCGCGCGACCACGTAACAAGTCGTAACTTCATCGTTTTCTGCCGTCCATCTCGAAGGCGTGGCGGGTGACCGCCTCCCCGAGGTGGGCGAAGAAGGGCACGGCGACCTCGCTGTAGGGGTACCTGTCGTCCCCGACGGTGCCCGAGTCGGTGAACATGACCGCCGAGAGGAAGAAGCTCCGGCGGCCCTTCGGGTCGAGCACGTACGCGTTGTCGATCGAGAACCCGTAGGCGCGACCCGCCTTCGAGAACACGAAGACCTTGCTCGCCGGCAGCACGCGGTTGATGCCCGCGAGGAGCGGCTTGTGGAGCTCGTCGAGCGCGGCGCCGCCCTCGAAGCTCGGGTTCTTCGAGAGGGAAGGCAACGTGCCGAGCGCGTTCGCGAGGAAGTCCTTGTCCTTCGAGTCGATCTGCGGGAGCGGCGCGCCGGTCAGGAGGTCGGGCCGGACGATCTTGATCAGGAGGTCCTGGAGATCGACGAGCGAGATGCGGTTCTTCTCCGCGAAGCTCATCGGCTCGTTCACGCGCTGGCCCATCGGACCGACGTGGGCCGTACCGACGGACGTGCCGGGGGCGTCGAGCGGATCCCAGGTGAGCTCGCTCCTCTGCTCGGGGATCGTGAGGGGCGGATCGCCCAGGAACTCCGTCGGCGGCGTGTAGGCGCCGTCCTCGTTCGGGGACACGGTCACGAGGCGGTGGCGAAGGCGCACGCTGGAGAGGCCGAGCCGCCACATGCGCTGGTTGGCGTCCTTCTGCCCGAGGAAGTTGTAGAGGCGGTTGTACGACTGGTTGTCGGACACGAGCAGCATCTTCTTGATCTCGTGGCCGATGGAGATCCTGCCCGTGAGCGTCTCGGTGGCGTCCGTCTCCTCGACCTTCTGCGGCGGGCCCATGTCCCGCACCCGGATCGGCGTGTAGAAGTCGATCTTGCGCTTCCCGACGCGCGCCGGATCGTGCAGCGCCTCGAGGGCGCCGACCGCGAGGGCCGGCTTGATGGCGCTGGCCGGGTAGAAGTACTCCGCGTCCACGCGGAAGCCGTGGCGGTGGAGGCGCTGCGACTTTCCCTCCTTCTTGACCTCCGTGTAGAGGATCTGCAGGCGGTATCCGTTGGGGTCCACCATGACCTTCGCGAACTCGCGCTCCTTCGTGAGGAGGATCTGGTCGAGCACGCCGTCGTCGAAGGCGGGATCGCGGCTGCGCGTGATCGTGACGGCGCCTGGATCGCCGCGGCCCCTCGTGACCTTGTCCGGGGTGTCGGGGGGCGGATCCCGCATGCAGGCGGGCAGCGCCGGCGCGAGGAGGGCGAGGAGCCCGACGGCGAGGTGACGCGGCTTCACGTGCGGGGCGTGACGCGGTAGCTGATCTTGATGGAGACCCCGCTCGCGGTCGCCGGGCAGGTCGTCTTCATGAGGAGACCGTCGAAGACGCTGGGGAGAAGGGGGATCTTGCACCCCCCCACGTGATCGTTGAAGGCGGTGTCGGCGTCCCACACCTCCACCGAGAAGCTGGAGAGGAGCTCGCTGGCGCGCACGGAGATGAGCGTCTTCGTACCCCAGAACGGCGTGAGCGTGTCGTTCTCCGTGGCCGTCTGCCCGGAGTGCGACGAGGTCCCCTCCGACGAGAAGGCCTTGCAGAACGGATCAGGGAGGCCGCCGAACCCGTCCCACGCGTTGCCCCCCGGCGTGGAGGGGGGGAGCTCGGCCGAGACGATGATCACGTCCCACAGCGACGCGGGATCGATCGCGCACGCGCCCGCCTTGCACGTGCGTCCCGAGCCGCACACCGCGCAGACGGCGCCGCCCTTGCCACACGCGGCCTGCGTGACGCCGGACTGGCAGCCGGAGGCGGAGCAGCAACCCGTCGTGCACGTCGTCTTGCACGACACGTCGATGCACTGCCGGCTCGAGCACGTGAACCCGCTCGTGCACGCCTTGCACGAGATCCCGCCCGCGCCGCACGTCGCGGAGGTGGTCCCGTCCTGACACTTGCCCGTCCCGTCGCAGCAGCCGATGCAGGTGTCGGGGCTGCACGGCTTCTCGCAGCGGCCGTCCCTGCAGGACTCGCCGGGCGAGCACGTCTCGCACTGCGCGCCGCCCGCGCCGCACGCGCCGCCCTCGCGACCCTCCTGGCACTGGTCGTTCCGGCAGCAGCCGGCGCAGTTCTTCGCCGTGCACGAGAGGACGGTGGGCCCGCCGGGCGTGGTCTTCGTCTCGTCGGGGCGGAAGGCGTTCTTCAGGCAGGTCGCCGCGTCGGCGCCGAGGGGGGCGAGGGCTTCGGCGAGGACGCCGCTCGCGCAGGTGTGGAACGTGGCGTCGCAGCCGGCGTCGACCGTGCAGGTGTCGAGGACGCGGGTCGCGATCGCGGGGCTGTAGGGGAGGACGACCGCGCCAGGCGCGCCGGTCCCCTTCTTGTAGAAGCCGGTCTCGCAGCCGGCGGTGCCGGCGGCGCAACGCGCGCAGTAGCCGGCGGCGAGGGCGGCGTGCTCGGGGGTGGACTCGGCGAGGAGGAGGGCCTTGCCGAGACACTGCGTGCCCGAGCAGATCCCGCTCGCGAGGCAGTCGGAGGCGGCGCGCTCGATGGACGGCTGGACCGACTTGATCGCGTCGCCGCACGCGGCGACCAGCGTGGGATCGCAGTCCGTGCGCTCGGGGCACGCGGTCGTGCGCGCGAGGCGACCGCAGAAGGTGGCCGACGCCTCCGGTGGGGAGGAGCTGCACGCGAGAACGGCGAGGAGGGAGAAGGCCGCAGGGATGGGCCAGCGGCGCGCCTGCATGGGGGGATCGTACCACCTCCGCAGGTCACGAACGGCGCGTTTCACCTGCCTCAGCCGTCGTCGTCGTCGCCGAAGAGGACGCCGACCGCGATCGCGATCGCGTCGAACGGCTCGGCCCTCACGCGGTCGGTCCTCTCCGCCCCGAGGACGTGGAGATACCCCTCCTCCTGCCAGCGGAGGACAGAGAGCGTCTCCGCCTCGGGGTCGAGGATCCAGTGTCGATGGTCCAGCAATGAGGCCCGCGTGACGCGTGGTGGAGGCGCATCTTCGCGACGAGATCGTCGGCGCGGTTCGTCGAGAGGATCTCGCAGATCCAGTCCGGGATCGCCTTCACGGGGGCGTCCTTCGGCATCTCCGGTAGCCGCCCCCGTCGCCACCCCGCCACGTCCGGCATGCGAACCTGGCTCCCGCTGAACTCCACGAGGACCTCGCTGCCGAAGATCCAGCCACCCGGGCCTCGACCTCCGCCACCCCCACCGCGGTGGCCGCGCAGCAGGATCCCGAGGCTGATCTGCGTCTGTCCGTGGCGCCCGTTCCCTGCCTCCTTCCGGACGAGCTCGCCGTCGACGAGCTCGAAGCGGTCGCCCTCGGGGAGCGCGAGGAGATCGGCGACCGTCGCCGAACCCGTCGGGCGCTTGCTGGACACGACCGCGTTCACGTCCATCATTCCAACATGGACACAAGCGGCCTCGCGCGTCGCGCTGGAGCTCGGCGAGGCCGCGCCGGACATCGGCGTCGTGACGGAAGACGTCGATACGAAGGGTCGCCGGCAGCATCCCCTCATCGTGCTCCGCGTCACGCCGCCTGCGACGGCGGCGCCGCGTCGATCTCGGGCTCGTCCGCCACCGCGGGCGGCGCCGCCGCGGGCGCGTGGTCACGCCGTGGGACGCGCCGGTTCTCGAGCGGCGCGAGGAGGTCGTCCTGGAGGGACGACCGCTCGACCAGATCGACGGCCTGCACCACCTCCGCGTACCCGCGCAGGGCCGCGAGCAGGTCCGAGAGCGCCACGAGACCGTCCGGAGCGCGGTGTGGCCTCGCGAGCGCGACGCCCTGCCGCGCGACCACGAGCGCCCCGAGCCTGGCGGCGCAGAGCCGGACCATCGCGTCGCAACCCATGTCCCGTAGCGCGGCCGCGACCTCCGGCGCGCGGGCGCGATCGAGCACGTCGGTGCACTCGACCTGGAGGTCGGCGGCCGTGCCCCCGAGGAAGGTTGTGCCCTCGGGGAACAACGCCGCGTAGGTGCGCTTTGCCTCCGCGACGAGGTCGTCGTCGTCGGCGATGCTCGCGCGCGCCTCGACGACGTTGGCGAGCCCGGCGAAGACGGAGCGCACCGTGAGGACCTGGGCGCGGACGCCGTGCGGCCGGCCCGCGTCGCCGGAGCGGCGAGCGACGCACGCGGTCTGGAGCGCGTCCCGGGCGGCCTCGACCCGGGCGAGCGCGCGCCCGATCGCCGGGTGCCGCCTCTTCGGCATGGCCGCGCGGAGGATGTCCGTCGCGAGCGTCAGGGCCTCGTTGGAGTCGCAGGCGGCGAGGTTGTAGGTCTTCATGGCGGTCTCTCTCCGTGCTTCCGGATGGGATCACGTCGTGGCGTCGGGTCCGGATCGCGGCGGCTCGGAATGAACGCGTCGCTCCCGGGTCACCGCCTGCGACCGCGCGCGGACGACGAAGTTCCCGCGAGGCTCGTAGCCCGAACGGGTGACGCGACACGACGCGACACGGGTGGCGCTGTGGGTGCGGTGCGCACGATCGGCTCGGTGAGGTGATCGCGGACGGGGCCCCCGTCCGCGATCGACGGCGAGAGGCGATTCCGGACCGGGGCCCCCGTCCGCGATCGACGCCGAGAGGCGATTCCGGACCGGGGGCCCCGTCCGCGATCGACCCCGAGAGGCGACTCCGGACCGGGGGCCCAGTCCGCGATCGACGGCGAGAGGCGATTCCGGACCGGGGGCCCGGACGGGGAACTCGCCACGTCGAGAGGCACGGCGTCGCAGGGTTCGATCCGCGCGGCGCGCTCGTCGCCTTTACGCCCCAGCCACGCCTTCTGCATCCGGTCGTGGGAGGGCGCGTCGGTCTCGATCGTGGTGAGCGCGCCCGACGGGTAGCGGCCGCCGGCGCCGGGTTGCCCCTCGAAGGCGATGCGCCCGTGCGATGGATGGCCGCGCGCAGCGGAAAGGGGGCCGTCTCCACCCGGACGACGTCCACCTCCCGACGGATGGCCGTCCCCTCACTTCCCCGTCTTGCCGCCGGGCTTCCGCGGCGCCATCTTCTGCTGCACGGGCTCGGCGGCCTGCTGCACGGGCTCGGCGGCCTGCTGCACGGGCTCGGCGGCCTGCTGCGGGAGGGCCTGCTGCGGGAGGGCCTGCTGCGGGAGCGCTTGCTGCGGGGTCACCGTGTTCTGCGGAGGCGGCGGTGGCGTCTGCTCCTTCGCCTCGACGGGAGGCGGCGGGGGGGCCGGCTTCTCGTCCGACGGGTTGGAGTCCAGGGGCGCGAGCATCTTGCTGGTGTTGTTCCGCCTGGCCTGCGAGTCGACCTTCGTCGGCAGGGTGTTCGTCGGCGGCGCGGGGCCGGTGGAGTCCGGCGCGAGGATCGCGCTCGGCGGCGCGGAGGGCGTCGGCGGCGGCGCGGAAGGCGCCGTCGGCGCCGGATCGAGGGCGCGGTTCGCGTCGTCGCGGGCCTTCTGCACGGCAGGCGCCGTGTCACCGGCCGGATCGAGGGCCCTCGCCTCGTCGAGATCGCGGAGGCAGCCCGCCCAGTCCGTCTTCTGGCAGCGCTCGAGGGCGCGCTCGCGCGTGCGCTTCGCGAGCTCGACCCTGTCGGGCGAGACCGACGGCACGGGCCGGATGTCGCGGGTGATGTTCTCGTCCTTCCGGCCCCGGAGGTAGAGGAGGAACATCGTGACGATCACGCCCAGGGCGGCGAGCACCGCGACCTCGCGCTGCCAGTTCGCCTTGAGGTGGCGCCGGAGGCGGCTCACGCGCTGGCGCACGCGCGGGGCGGGCAGCTTCTCGCTCGCGGCGATGGCCTCGAGCTTCTCCCCCTCCCCCTCGCGCAGCATCCACTCCAGCGTCTGCTCGGCCTCGCGGCCCTCCGGCAGCGCGTCCTCCGCCCAGCGGAGGAGATCCTTCTCCTCGTGGGTCGCCCCCGCGGCCTCCACCTCGGGCAGCTCGAAGGTCTCGCGGCGCTGCTTCCTGTGGAAGTCGACGATCTTGTTCTTCGCGACGCCGAAGAGCCAGCGCCGCAGCGCCTCGGGTTCCTGCGGCGCGTGGGGCGAGCCGATGGCCTCGATGAGGGCGGCCTGCACGATGTCCTCGGCGTCCTGCGCGGGGACGCGCGCGCGGACCATCCGCGTCAGGGCGTTGCGAAGCTCCAGGGTCGCGTCCGGGGAGAGGGGCATCGAGGAGGTGAGCACGCCCGTCGTCGTGGGCGGTGGCGGAAGTGTGACAGGGATTTCTTGCGGGGTCGACGGGGCGTGGGGCGGGGGTTGGACGGGGCGGGAGCGGACTCATTGGAGGGACGGCGGCGGATGGCGGGCGGCGGACGGCGGACGGCGGACGGCTCCCACGCCCGCCAGGCGGGCACCACGTTGCACGTAAACATGGCGTGTTGTTTCGCGCAGACCTCACCCTCCCTTCAGGGAGAGGGGGGAGAGGGCTGAGGCATCCCCTCATTTTCGAGCCCGAGCCCGAGCCCGAGCCC
>SXNL01000374.1 GCA_005777185.1 Myxococcales bacterium | reverse complement strand
GGTGGCCGCCCTGCCGCCGCGCGCCGCCGAGACCACGGGCCTGCACGCAGGGGCGCCGCTCGAGATCGACGAGCGCGGCGAGGCCCCGCCCGTGCACCGCACGACGCGGGTCCGCGCGTGCCCGCGGTGCGGGGTGAAGCTGGCGCTCTACGCGAAGGGGTGCCACGCGTGCGGGCACTCGGACGATCCCTTCTTCACACGGGCGCTCCCTGTGGCCCCCGACGAAGGCGCGCCGAACAACGTCGCGCTGCAGTTCGTGCACGCGCTCCCCGTGGCCGTGCACAAGCGGCTCTTCGTGGGTGGCCTGCTCGGCGCGCTCCTGAACGCGATCTTCTTCCACAGCTCGATCGCGCTGTACGTGGTGGCGACGTTCCTGACGGCCGTCGGGGGCCTCGGGCTGTGGCTCCACCGGCGTCGGTGAGGGAGTCCCCCTGTTGGGGCCGGACCCCAGGCCCATCCCCGACCGGGCACCAGCCGCGCGATCTTCCACGGGAATCCGGGGCTCCTACGGCGCCACGACCCCGGCCTTCGCCTTGCACCGTGGGACGCCATGCCCCTCGTCCCCGATCTCGTGCTCCCCCAGCGTCCGCGACCCGAGCCGCAGCCCCCCGAGCGTACGCGCGCGGGGGTGCTCGAGCTCGCCGCCGTGCCGCGCAGCCTCCCCCGGCGGTGGTCGGTCGTCCACCACTGCCACGTGTGCCAGGACGCAGTGGAGCGGTACGCGGTCGCTTGCCACGCCTGCGGCGCCGAGCTCCCGCGCGAGGAGAGGCCGGGCGTCGTCATCGGCCGGCCGATCGGAGCCGGCGTCGCGTCGGAGGACGAGCTCCCCCTCTCGCTCGATCCCATGACGGGCGGCTGGGCGCCGCTCTCTTCCGCGCGGCCGCTCCTCCCGCCGGCGCGCGTGCCGGGCCGCGGGCCCCGCCTGGTCGACGCGATCGTCGACGTGCCCTACGGCATCTGGATGCGTGGCGTGGCCTACCCGCTCCTCGCGCTCGCGCTCGGGAGCCTGTTCTGCTGCTGCGGGATGTCGACCGCGGGCCGGTGGACGCTGGCCGCGGTCGCCACGCTCGCCGCATGCGCGATGCTGCTCAAGGTGATCGTGGCGCGTCGGGTGTGACGTGCGTATGTTCCATGATCGGTCGTCATGCGCACCTCCTTCGCCGCCGTCCTCGCCGCCGCCCTGCTCGTGACACCCGCCGCGCTCGCCGGAGAGGTCGAGGCGCGAGCCTTCGTCGAGCAGCGCCACGTCAAGATCACGCAGCTCCTGCGGCAGCCTGCGAGCAGCGGGCGGGACGCCCAGGTCGAGCAGGAGCTCGGCGCCGTCTTCGACTACGACGAGCTCACGCGGCGGATCTTCGGCAAGTGCCCGCCGGGGATGTCGTGCCTGGACAACTGGACGAAGCTCTCGGCCGCGCAGCAGCAGGAGATGACCGACCTCTTCCGCAAGCTGGTGCAGAAGACGTACCGGAAGAACCTCGTCAAGACCCTCGACTACGACGTGAGCTACAAGGGCTCGCGCGCCGTCCTGGCCAACGAGTCCAAGGTCCGCACCGAGGCCAAGTCGAGGGTCAAGCCGCGCGATCCGGCCGTGCTGGTGGACTACGTCGTGCGCGAGGACGCCGGGATCTTCCACGTCGTCGACATCGTGACCGAGGGCTCGTCGCTCGCCACGAACTACCGGGAGCAGGTCGCGAAGATGCTGCGCGAGCACGACTACGCCTACTTGCGGAAGAAGATCAGCGACAAGGCCAACGCGCCCTGACCCGGTTCGCGGAGGGGCCCCTCGGCTCGCCACGAGGTTCGAGGGCCGAGCCGGCCCGCCTCGGCTACGATGGGCGGATGGAAGAGGGGCCCACCCTCCAGCGCCGGCGCCCTCCCGTCCCCGTCACCGAGGGCCTCGCGATCACCGTGGCGCGCGGCCCGGACGCGGGGAAGCTGCTCGAGCTCGGATGCGGCGCCTCCGCGCAGATCGGGGCGGCGGCGGACAACGATCTCGTGCTCTCCGATCCCACGGTCAGCCGCTACCACGTCGAGCTAGCCCCGGGCGCGACCGGCGTGCACATCCGCGATCTCGGCAGCCTGAACGGCACGTTCGTCGGGCAGGTGCGCGTCGATCGGGCGTCCTTCGAGGGCGCCGTGCAGATCCGGGTCGGGGACACGCTCCTCTTCGCGGACACGAAGCGGAAGGATCCGGCGGAGCCGGCGCCCGTGCCGGAGATCCCCGGGCTCGTGCGATCGGGTGCAGCGATGGATGCCGTGGCGCGCGCGGTCCACGCGTACCGCGACTTCGGCGGTGCGATCCTCGTGGCGGGCGAGACGGGCACCGGGAAGGAGGTCGTCGCGCACGCGCTCCACGCGCTGTCGTCGCGGGCGAGCGGTCCCTTCGTCACCGTCGAGTGCGGCGCGCTCCCGGCCACGCTGGCCGAGTCGGAGCTCTTCGGGCACGAGCGCGGGTCGTTCACCGGCGCCGATCGCCGGTACGCGGGGGCCTTCGAGCGGGCGCACGGGGGGACCTTGGTCCTCGACGAGGTCGGCGAGCTCTCACCGCAGCTCCAGGCCACGCTCCTCGGTGTCCTCGAGCGCCGTCGCCTGCGTCGGCTCGGCGGGGATCGGGAGATCACCGTCGACGTGCGCGTGATCTCCGCCACGAACCGCGACCTCCGCGCGGAGGTCAACCGCGGCGCGTTCCGCGCGGATCTCTACTTCAGGCTCGCGGGGGCGCGCATCCGGCTGCCGTCCCTCGCCGAGCGCGTCGAGGACGTGGTCCCTCTCGTCCGGCACTTCGCGCGCGAGATCTCCGGCGTGGAGTGCCCGTGGGACGAAGTGACCCTCGCGGCCCTCGAGGCGCGTACGTGGCGGGGCAACGTGCGCGAGCTGCAAGCGTTCGTGGAGCGGGCCCTCGCGCTCGGCGATCCCGCGTCCGCCTTCGAGGGCGAGGACGCCGCGCCCGCCGGGGCGCCGCGCGAGATCCCACGGTATCGCGACGCGCGCGCGCGGGCCATCGCGGACTTCGAGCGTGACTACGTCGCAGACGTGATCGCGCGTACCGGCGGCAACGCGTCCGAGGCGGCGCGGGTGGCGGGGATGGACCGGCCGTGGCTACTCGCGCTGCTGAGGAAGCACGGGTTGCGGTGACGTCTCTGAGGAATCCCCTCATTTTCGAGCCCGAGCCCGAGCCCGAGCCCG
>SXNL01000373.1 GCA_005777185.1 Myxococcales bacterium | reverse complement strand
CCCCGATCTCTCAGATCATCCGCTTCTGGCACACCCCCGAGGGTGCGGAGCTCGCCCTCGCGAGAGGCTAGGCCACGGGCCGCTCTCGGCGATATTTTGCGAGGAAACGCCTTCGAAGCGCACATCCAGCTCGCCAGTCCGTCGCCGTCGCCGTCGCCGTCAACGTCAACGCTCACGTCAACGTCAACGTCAACGAAGGGCAGCCCCGGGCAATTGTCGGACAGCTCTTGAGCGCGCGTAGCGCGCGATTTGGGGGAGACCGACGCGCGTAGCGCGGCGAGTGGGGGCACCCCTTCTCTTGCGCTGGATCGCGCCTAGCCGATCGGCATCGGGCCTAGCCCGCCATCGGAGACGCGTCGGCCACGGGAGTGGGCACCCGCTCTGTCTACGTGAACAAGGGCAGCGACACGTCCGTCGCCGGCAGCGGGAACTGCTTGACGAAGTCCGCGCCGTCGAGCCCCATCACCCGGCGCAGCTCGCGGTGCACGTGGCCCGGGTGGATCCGCACGCCGCTCTCGTCGGCGTAGGGAAGCGTCTTGTTGACGTCGCTCTGCGCGACGCGGAGCGCCCTGTGCCCCTCGTCCGTCTTTCCGAGGACGCGGCCGCCGCGGATCTGCGGGCCCGAGACCAGCACCGAGGTGACGTTCCAGTGATCCTTGCCGTCGCCGGTGTTGTACTTCGGCGTGCGCCCGAAGTCCGACGTGACGAGCAGGAACAGCTTGTCGCCGATGCCCATCTGCTGAGCGCGCAGCAGCACGTAGCGGACGCGCGCGAGGAACGTCGCCATCGCGGCCGTCTGGTTCGTGTCGTGGGTGGCGTGCGTGTCGAACCCGCCCTGGGAGAACGTGGCCGACGCGCTCACGCCCGTCTGGAAGCAACGGAGGATCGTCTCGACGGAGGCGCCGATCTCGATGAATCGCTCGACGTTGTTCACGGGGTTCTTCGAGGTCAGGTAGGCCACCGTGTCGGGCGCGAGCCCGTCCCTGAACGCGTCGATCGTGGGCGCGGGCGCGCTGGCGATCTTCTTCAGGAGGTTGATCGACTCCCCGCCCTTCGTCGCGTCCTTCAGCGCCTGGAGGGTGCGCTTGTTGCGCGGGAGCGTCGCCTCGCGGTCGAGCTGGGCGAGCCTCGCGCCGCGGAGCTCGAGGATGCGCCGCTGCGCCACGTCGGTGATGAGACCCTTCTCCTCGGTGGCCGCCCCCTTGAACGGCTCCGCGAGGAGCGGCACCTTGTCGCCCGGGAAGCGCGACACGCCGACGACATCGCCCGTGCGGTTGTACTGACCGCCCGCGAGGAAGGCCATGGGGATGTCGCGCTGCCTCGCGACCAAGCCGGCGAACAGCGCGGCCACGCACGGCAGCTCGATGTCGTTGTGCCCGCACGCGAGGCCCTGCACGCCCGTGTCGTGGTTGTTCGTCTGCGTGTCGACGCCGTTCAACACCAGCATCTGCTTGCCGACGTTCTGGAAGAAGTGCTGCGGATCCTCGATCGCGTTCCCCGCGTTGCGCAGGATGAAGCGACCGTCCTTGGTGGAGGCGGGGACGGGGATGCCGTTCACGTCCGCCACGCCCGTGACGAGGCGGTTCTCGTAGACGGGGGTCGCACCCTGCGCCGTGAGCTTGCCGTCGCAGAGGAGGGTCGGATCCCACCCGCCGCCGGCGTGCATGTGGAGCACGTACGGCCCGCCCCAGCTCGCGGGCTCGGCGCTGGCGTCGCCCCACGGGAGGAAGATGGAGACCCCGGCGAGGCCGGTGAGTGTCAGGAAGTTTCGGCGGTGCATCGCGACTCCTCGTACTCGGTGACTTGCATTCTACATATACTCGTCGCGGGAGCTCGTGGGGGCCTCTCGGCCCCCTGGAACCGGGGGCCGCGTCACTCGTGCGTGAAGCGGTAATCCATCAGGAGGAAGGTCACGACCGCCTGCCACGCGCGGATCGTGAAGTTGTCGTCGCGGTCGAGCCGCATGCCCGGCTGGTAGGGGGCCTTCGGATCGGGCCGTGCGGCGAGCCTCTCGTAGACCGGCGCCCATCGGCCGGCCGTGAACTCGAACTTGAGGGGCTTGTCGTAGTCGATGTCGGCGATGCAGCGGCCGTTCGTCATGCCGCGGTTGTTGCCCGCCTTGAGGTCCGTCTCCTCGAGGTCCTTCCAGACGTCGACGAACAGGCCGTACGCGAGGCTCACCTCCGGGCTGTCGGGCGCGACCGTCTGGCCGAGGAGCCGCCAGAAGAGGTGCTTGATGTTCTCGCGGATCTTGCGCTCGCCGTCGGGCACTGCGGTGAGGGCGACGTCGAGGTTGGCCCGCGGGGTGAACGGCACGGTGTTCATCTCCACGAGGGGGAACAGGCGGCGCGCGGGGGGGGGCTTGGTGAAGTCGTAGCTCGTCGACCGGCACGCCACCATGCTCGCCGTGTACTGGCTCGTCGCCACCATGATCGGGCTCACGGTGTCGTTGCGCTTCGTCGTGTCGCCCGAGTCGATGCCCCCGTAGACGAGGCGCCAGCTCGGGTCCGCGATGAGGTCGCTCCGGAGGTAGCCGTCGCGCTGGCGCTGCTCGTCCTTGACACCCTGGTCGCCGGCGAAGAAGTAGAGGCCCGTCGTCGCCCGGTACTTCCGCCCGAGCATCTCCGGCCCGAGGAGGCGCCCCGGCCCGAGCCCTTCGTGGAGTGCGTCCTTCGCCTTGTCGCCCGAGACGGCGCGGAAGTAGACGCTCCGCACGATCGCGAGGACGAGCTTGCGGAGATCGTACTTCGCTTCCCTGAAGTCCTTGCCGATCTGGACGAACCAGTCGTTCTGCAGGTTGAACGCCTTGATCCGGTCGTCGTAGTCGGGCGCGGCCCGGTCGGTGGGGAAGGGGAGCGGGTCGTCGCCGAGGATGCCCTTGTACATCACCTGGGCGACCGAGATGCCGAACCTGGCGTCGTTGGGGATCTGTGCGCCGAGCCACATGATCGCCGCGCCGTAGCTCGACGGCGGCATCTGGACGCTGTTCACGCCGGGCGGGAGCATGTCGTCGTGCCACTTGTCGTCCGGCGCGAAGCGCGACATCGTGAGCTCGTCGAAGCCGCGGAAGCCGCCCGCGATCGGGTCGATCACGGTGTGGCACACCGAGCACATGGGCGAGTTGCTCGTGGGGTTCTGGACCGACGTGAGCGCGGTCGAGTCGACCGGCCGCTGCGCGAACTTGAAGATGTCGGTGGCCAGGAAGTTCTTGAGCACGATGCGGGCGCGCTTGCGGCCCTTGTTCGTGCGCGTCGTCTCCCAGCGGGTGAGGAACGACGGCGTGGACAGGACGCCCGCGGAGGGCATCGCGACGACCTTCGGCGCGCCAGCGACGGTCAGGTTCTGCACGGGCGAGAAGTCGATGCGCTTCCACGCGAGGAAGTTCTCCGGGGAGGCCGGCAGCTCGTGGGGCAGGCCGTACATCTTCGCCGTGTACGGGTTGGCCACGACGTAGGTGCCGGCGACCACGTCGGAGAACGGGAGGTTGCTTCGCACGACGTACTCGATGAAGCGCATGGGCTCCTGCGTCACCGAGGCCGTCGCCCACCCGCGCCCCTCGGGTGTGTACCCCGGGTGCGTCGCGTCGTATTGCTCCGGCGCGTTTCCGAAGACCCCGCCGACGCCGGCGTCGAGGATGCGCTCGGTGAGGAGCGCGTCGTTCCAGATCTCGCGAAGCCGATCGTAGAAGAGCTCCTCGTTCGTGAGCGCGAGCACGGCCTTGTCGAAGCCCTCCTCGCTGTCCGCCTGCCCGAGCTCCGCGTCCGTGGGGAAGCGGCCGGCCAGCGTGATCGCGGCCTTGCGCAGCGCCTCGCGGTTGGTCGACAGCTTCACGCCCAGGACGTCGCCCGCTGCGCACGTGCGCTCGCTCCCGGAGCGGAGCTCGGCGACGAAGTCGCTGAGGATCTTGTACTCCTCGGACCCCTCGCGGAGCACGGGGCCGCCCCCGTGCTCGCGCTTTCCGAGGGGCTTCTGGAGCAGGATGGGCGAGCCGTCGGCCTCGATCTTCGCGTACGCGCGCATGGAGTCGAGGTTGGCGGTGACGAAGTCCGGGTACGTCTCGCGGTAGATCTTGAACTTCGCGCCGCGCTGGTCGGCGGTGCCGCCGGGGGTGTGGCAGCCGTTGCAGGCGGAGAGGGCCTTGCCGTACACCTTGTTGGTGAAGTTCTCCCGCGTGCTGACGCAGGAGCTCGCGGAGGGGGCGTCGTCGCCGCCGCCGCAGCCGAGGCTCACCACGAGGCCGAGCCCGCTCAGCGCGGCGGCGGGGACGTGGAGGCGGGGTCGTCTCGTCGAGGGCATGGTCGCTCGCCTTTCGGGGCAGGCGCGCGTCACCGGTGGAGCGCGCGCGGCTTGAACTCTAGCGTATTTCGCGATTCGACGCCCGTCGCGTTTCGGGACGCGGCCCCCGACGTCCGGTGCTTACGTGCGGCGTGCGGCGCGTGCCCGTGGTATCTCTCCGCCAATGCGTGCTCGCGTGCTCCTGTGGACGAGGCGGATGATGTTCGTGTGCGGCCTCGCCGCCGCGTGCGTGGCCGCGGTGCTCGCGTGCTCCTCGGAGGCGGGCGGCGGGTCGTCGTCGGGGTCGACGCCGTCGAAGCCCACGACGTTCACACCGGTCGAAGCGCCCTCGCAGAACCCGCTGCCGCCGGGCGCGGGGACGAAGGACGGATCGACGGTCGTGTTGGACACGGGGATCGACACGGGCCCGGTGGACACGGGAGCGCCGGTGGACGCGGGCGGAGCGTAGCCGGGTCCGCGGTCCGCCGACGGTCACAGACAGTCGATCGACCCAGGCATGACGTTGCACCGCTTGCACGCCTTGTCCTTCGCCCACTTCCCGTTCTTGCAGACGAGCCTCGCCTTCTTGTCCGAGGCGCACGCGTATTTGCTGCCGCTCGTCGGCGGCTCGCAGATGTCGTCCACGTCGCCGAGGGTCTCGTCGCAGTCGATCTTCTTGCCGAGCTGACGGCAGCCGTGCATCCCCTTGCACTTGGCGGCGACCTCCATCTTGCCGCCCTTGCAGAGCAGGAGCTGCTTGTTGTCGGGGGTGCACGACGCGTTTCCTTCGTTCTCCTTCGTGCAGCCCGTGCCCTCGCTCGCGGCGCCGAGATCGCACTTGGCACCCGTCGCGTTCGCGACGCAGCCCAGGGCGCCCTTGCACTCGTCGAGGAGCTTCCAGTGGGACTT
>SXNL01000372.1 GCA_005777185.1 Myxococcales bacterium | reverse complement strand
GCATGAGAGCAGTCCGTTTCAGAACGGAATATCGTCGTCCATATCGTTCATGCCGCTGGGCGCCGGCTTGGCGGCGGCGCGCGACGGTGCCGAGGACATGGCTTCGGACGGCCGAGACGCGCACGCTGACGCGGGTCGGAGGCACCGCGGAGATCCCGGTCGACGTCCGCCTCCTGAGCGCCACGCACAAGGATCTCCGCGCAGAGATCAAGGCGGGCCGCTTCCGGGAAGATCTCTACTTCAGGCTGTGCCCCTTCTCGCTGCACGTGCCGCCGCTCCGCGAGCGGCCGGCCGAGATCGTGCTGCTCGCCGAGCTCTTCGCGCGCGAGTGCGCCGCGCGAATCGACGCGCCGCCGCCGGTGATCTCACGCGAAGCCTCGGCCGTGCTCGCGGCGTACGCGTGGCCCGGGAACGTTCGCGAGCTGCGCAACGCGATGGAGCACGCGATCGTCGTCGCCGAGGACGATCGCCTCGAGCCCGCGCACCTGCCCGCGGTCGTCCGCGGCCAGCGGCCCGAATCGGGCGGGGCCGGGGCGGCGACGGGCCCCATGCGCGCGATGGTGGAGGAGACGGAGCGTCGATCCATCGAGGATGCCCTGGCCGCGGAGGGCGGGAACCAGACGCGGGCCGCGAAGCGCCTTGGCATCTCGCGCCGCTGGCTGCTGCACAAGATCGAGAGGTACGGCATCGGGCGACCGCGGAGGGGGGGATGAGCGGCGCGGTGGGCGGCGGACCCGCCTCATGCCGCTGGCTGGCCGATGGTGTAGGAATCGGTGATGCGCCTCGGTCTGCGTGACGTCGTGAGCCTCGGCCAGAGTCCCGGTGGGCGGGACGCGGCGCGCCCGACGCCGGGTATCCGATGATCTTTGCGCTTGCGGCGCTGCTCGCGCTCGCGGGACTCGGCGCCGACGGGCGCGCCTTGCTCCGTCGGTCCCGGTGGCGACAGGCGCCCTCGTCCGCCTGGGCGTGGGTCGCGTGCTCCATCCTGGTGACGCTCGCCAGCTTCCCGTTCCTCCTCGCCCTGCCCCATCTGCTCGGTCGCAGCGCCGTCCTTGCGGGAGATGCCAGCACGCACGCGGTTCTGGCGCACGTCACCGCGAGGGACGGCGTCCCTCATGGCTGGGTCGAGACGTTCAACGGTGGCTTCCCCATCGCGGTGCACTACCCGCTCCTCGGATGGCTCGCCGTCGCAGCCCTCGACAAGGCTGGCATGTCCGCGGCGACGGCCCAGAACGCGATCGCCACCCTCGCGACGCTCGCCGCACCTCTCGCCACACTCCTCGGCGCGCGCGCGGCGGGTGCCCGGCCGCTTGCGGCGGTGGCGGGTGCGCTCGTGGTGGCCTGGCTGTCTCCGTATCAGGCCCACGAGGGAAGCTGGGAGGTGTACTTTCGCGTCGGTCAGGTCGCGCAGACGATCGCCTGGCCGCTCGCGATCGTTCTCTTCTGGTCGGTGGCATCGCGCGCGTCCTCCAGGGCGTTCGCACCGCTCGCGGGTGCGCTCCTCGTGGCCGCCCACCCGCAGATCGCCCTCGGCGCGTTCGCTGTGGCGGGCGCCGGCGCGCTCGCGTCCTGGAATCGCGGCGCCCTCGATCGAGTCGCGCGCGCGGCCGTCGCGGGGTTCGCCGTCGGGGCGGCGCAGTTCGTGCCCGGCGTGCGGAGCCTCGTCGTGCCGTTCGGCTGGCCGCACGCGGAGGCGTGGAAGATCCTGGGGTACCCCCCGGCGCGTCTGGTGACGTGGATCGTGGAGGGTCGCCTCCTCGATGACGGCCGCGCGCCGGTCCTCTCCGTGCTCTGGCTGTTCGCGTCGGCGATCCTGGTGGCCTTCGTGCGTCGGAAGGCCTGCAGGATCGCGCTGGCGGCGACCCTCGCGGGGCTGTTCCTCGCGCTCGGCGGGCGCCTCTACACCCACCTCGGGGCCACCGGCGCATGGCTCCTCGGCTTCATACAGCCGATGCGCGCGCTGCCCATCGTCCCGCTGACGGCCGCAGTGTGTGTCGTCGTCGCCATGGAGGAGCTCCTCGCGGGCGCGGCGGCCCTCGAGCATCGCGTGCGAGGCGGGCGCGTGCTCGTGGCGCTCGTTCCTTGGTTTCCTCTCGCCCCGGCAGCCGCGGCGGCCTTGCCCGTCCGCGCCGAGGCGGTGAGGACGGTGGTCGCGGGGCGCCACCTGCGCGACGCGGCCACGGGACCGATCGATCAGGCCGAGGCGGCGGAGGTGTCCGCGTGGCTGGCGCCGCTCGACCGGGGCCGGCTCGAGTTCCAGACGGACGACGCCGACGCGGACCGATCGAACGTGGGGGGGTGGGCGCGCACACGCGGCGTGATACTCGCGAGCCCGATTCCACTCGCCGGCTCCTTCGGCGTGGGAGCGCACGTCGGTGTCAACGCCGTGGCCTTCTCGCGCCTGCGTTCGTGCGACCCCGGGAGCGCAGCGCGGGCCGAAGCGCTCGGCATTCGCTTCCTGGTGCACAAGCTGGCCCACCCGCCGGATCCGACCGGGGGTGGGTGGATCGTTCGCCGGTCGGGCCGCTCGCTGGCGCTCTCGGAGCGACTCGGCGGGACGGACATCGTGGGTGTGGGTTGTCGTCGCAGCGTCCTCTCCGGCTCGAACGCGGCACTTCATGCCGCGCTGCTCACGGATCCGGCGGCCGCGGACGCGGTCGCGGACCCCCACGCGCTCGTGCTGCTCGAGCGTTCGTCCGGGCTCGCCTCGTCGCGCGCTCTGGCTCCGGACGCGTGCCGTGTCACCGGGGCTGGCGTCGAGGAACGCCGCCGCGAACCCGGAGCCTACGAGGCGAACATCGACGCTCCTGCCCCGGTCGATGTCGTCATCCGCGCCTCGGCCGTTGCCACGTGGCGCGTCCTCGTCGACGGTGCCCCCGCACCCGTCGACGTCGTCGCGCCAGGCTTTCCGGCGGTACGCGTCCCGGCGGGACGCCATCACGTCGAGGCCGTCGTCTCCTTGCCGCGCGGGTACCTGCTCGGTGCCGGGCTCGGGCTCATGGTCGTCGTCGCCGCATGCTGCACGCGACCCACGCACCTCCTGAGGCGCCTCCGGGCGTCGAGGGCCTGGGTGCGCGGCGCGCGATGAGGTCCCGCGCGACCCGTGGAGTCATGGCCCGCGTTCCGCTAACGTTTCCCGCCATGGCTCGCCGGACTCCCCTGAATCCCCGATGAAGCGCTCGGGGACCCGGTGGCTCCGGGGCATCATGGACGACTACCTCCCACCTGCGCTTCGCGACGCGCGATGGTTCATGAGCGGACCCGCCAGGCTCATCCTCGGATCCCAGGCGAGGACGATCCTCGATTTCAAGGATCGAGCACCCACGATGACGCACGAGGAGTTCACGGCGACCTACCGCGCGGTGCGGGAGGTCGAGCACGATCGGGCGACCGACCTCAACGAGGGTTCGCTCCGGTCGATCCTCCGTTCGCTCGTCCCAGGCTCCGTGCTCGAGATCGGCTGCGGTGGAGGCCACCTCGCCTCCCTCATGTCCGCGACGCACGAGGTGACGGCCTGCGACATCGTCGTCTCCCCCGAGCTACCCGCTCGCCACCCGAACGTCCGCTTCCTGGAGGCGCGCTTCGAGGACCTTCCCGCAGCGGCCGCCAGCTTCGACAACGTCGTCTCCACCCACACCCTCGAGCACGTCATCGACTTGCAGGCTGCCGTGCGCGAGATGCGTCGCGTGTGCCGTCGGCGCCTGATCCTCGTGGTCCCACGTCAGAGGCCCTACCGCTACACGTTCGATCTGCACCTGCACTTCTTTCCTTACCGCCACTCTCTCCTCTTGCCGCTGGCCCCCCCGAAGGCCTTCACCCTGGAAGAGGTGGGCGGTGACTGGGTCTACACCGAAGATGTGGAGACGTCGGCGGGGGTCGAGGCGCCGTCAGCGCTCACGCTTCCGGAGCGCGACGAGCTGGCGTAACATCGCGGCGCCGTGCGTGAAGGGCTTCACCGAGCTGACGCCGGCGACGAGCTGGGAGGGCTCGATGATCGCCGGGACCTCGAGGACGCCGTCACCCTGGCCCTCGGCGTAGTACACGAGCTCCGTCGTGTAGAAGAAGTCGCGCGATCTCGTGCGGTGCGCGAGAGGGACGGCGACGTCCAGACGAATGAAGAAGCTCCCCTGGGAGTCACCGGTTTTCATTCCGAGGATGAGCCGGCGAAGCGCGCGGAACGCGAGGCTCATCCCGAGGCGTCTCCACCCCGCGAAGGCCTGACTCTGCGGGTGCGCCTTCGAGCCGATGAGCACCGGGGCGCGGCCGCTCTGCATCTCGGGCAGCGCCGACTCGAGATCCGTGAAGCCCCACGGAAGGTCGCAGCCGGTGAGCACCACCCAGCGGTCGGGGCTCGCGCCGTGCAGAGCCTCCAGCTCGGCGAGACCGCGCGCGTAGGCGAAGCCGATGCCGGCCTGCGGCTCCCGGAACGAACGGACGCGCACGCCGTCCACGTCACCGTCGAGCCGTGCGCAGGCGACCCACGACGCGTCTCGGCTGCCGTTCTCGACGAGCAGGATCTCGGAGTCCTCGAAGCGCCTCGTGTGTCGGGCGAGACGCTCGACGTTGCCTGCGATGGTCCCGTCGTTGTTGTGGACGGGGAGGACCCACGAGAGCCGGACGCTCATCCGCGTCCCTCCGCACGCGCGAGGCGCGCGGGGTCGAGGGGCCGCTCGAGGAGCGCACGCGTCCCGTCCCGCCCGAGGTGGAACAGCGCGTCGAGCACGGAGAGCCCGCGCTCGGGGGGCGCCGAGCCACGCGCGTAGGCGGGCGGCTCGAAGTCGCGATACCAGACGTGGATGCCTCGCGTCAGGAACATGGCGTCGTCCTGGTAGTCCCTTGCACCGCTGCCGCACAGGTACGTGCGGCCTCCGAGCTTCTGAGCGATCTCGACCAGACGTGCCGTCGAGGTGGTCGAGACGTCCAGAGCCGAGGAGGATGTCACGCGGGCGGGGAGCCGGAGCAGGTCGGAGAGGGCGCGGATCGCCGCGGCGTTGTACTCGGCCAGGGACTCGGTGGGAGTCCTCACGAGCGCGAAGATCTCCTCGCCCAGGTCCTGCATGTGGCGAGCCTTCTGGTAGGACTGCTTCAGCGTCGCCACCAGCCGCTCCCGGAAGTCCCCCCGGGGGGCGAACCGCACCTGATCGATGCGCAGCGTGCCCGACCTCGTGCGATCGATCGGCGCCGTGAAGAACGAGCGCCTTCCGCTCGACACGAGCTCCGTGCGGTTGGTGACGCTGCCCCCCGTCTTCTGGATCTGCGCGTCGTCGAGCAGGACGAACGCGTCCGACCAGCGCATCTTGTGGAAGTAACCCAGCCACGGAAAGAAGTTCGGCTGATGGATGGCTACGATGGGACGGAGCTCGCGCGGGACATCGTCCATCTCAGCGCGGCGCCTCGTGCGGCAGCTTGTTGAGGAACACCTGCATCGAGATCATGTCCACCGTCTCGCACACCCGCCCATAGGCCTTCCTCGCGGCGTGGTTGGTGTCGTTCGTCCGGATGAGCAGCTTCCGTGCGTCGGGATCCTTTCGGTACATCTCGACGAGGAGCTCGAGCATCCTGGTCGCCACGCGCCGGCCCTTGAACGCGGGCAGCACGCACATCTCCTCGACCTCGTACGCGTGGCCCAGGTAGCGCGGCATGGCGAAGCGCGTCACGGACAGGAGGCCGACCCGCTCGTCCGTCGCGTTCGACACGGCGATGAAGATCCAGGTGTCGTCTCGTGCGAGCTCCTTGTCGAGGTAGGGCTTCACCCTGCCCGCCTCGTGCCAGCTGTCGATGCTGGCGAAGACCTCGTGGAGACCCTTCACGCAGAACGCGACGTCGCCGTCGGAGAGGGGCGGAACGAGGGGCTCGAGGCGAATGTCCATGGGTACCTGACCTGACCTGGAACGCTCAGCGCGGCTTCCTCGCGCGGTAGAGTATGTGCGCGTACGCGAGGTCACTGATCTCCTCGTACGGGCGCGCGACCTCCCGGGCGTGCGCGGCGACGAACGCGCCGAGGCGGTCCTCGGGCCGCTCCGACGCCGCCCCCCACCAGATCGGATGGACCAGGAGCTGGAGCACGTCTCCCCGCGGGTTCTTCAGGCTCTCTCGCGGGTCGCCTTCCCGCCATCGAGCGCGCGAGTCGGAGAGGTACCACCCGAGGAAGGTCGCGGCGTACGCGTTCACGCGTCCACACACGACAAGGGGGCCGCCGATCATCGCCGGGGGCGGGAGGTGGAAGGAGATGGAGCGTACGGCCGTTCCCAGCACCTGCTCGAGCTCGGCGCACTCGTCGTTTATCGCGCGATCGCTCACGGCCGGGGCGGCGTCGGGCGACGGCGTCACGAAGTGGAGCCCCACCTCGTGGCCCGCGGACGCGATCTCCCTGATCTCGGCTTGATGGGACGGGGTCGTTGGACTGTAGAACGGCGACTTCCACATCACATGGTAGGTCGCGTGCACCCCCCAGTCGCGTTCGAGCAGCGCGAGATCGCGCGCGCGCGCGAGGCTCATGTCCACGTCGTGGCGAATGAAGGCGACCCGGTTCCCGGACGCCAGCGCACGCTCCGCGTTCCCGAGGAGTTCGAGGCGATGACGGGCGCGAACCGTCTCGAGCAGCTGACGGAGAAGGTCGTGGGTCCAGTCCACATCCCAGTCGATCATCCGAACCTACCGTACCACGGCGAAGGCGACCGCCCGCAACCCCGCGGTCTCGCGATCCTGAGGCATCCCCTCATTTTCCTCACGTCGAGCCCGAGCCCGAGCCCGAGCCCGACGAAGACGAGCCGAGCTTCAGCACCATCGCGGTGAGCATCGCCGTGATCCGCAAGAGGAGGGCTCGCACAGCCACCAAGCGTTGC
>SXNL01000371.1 GCA_005777185.1 Myxococcales bacterium | reverse complement strand
TCGCCTCGATCGCGGCCCGGAGGACGGCGGCGTCGGCGCGATCCCTGTCACGCGAGCTCTCCTTGGTCAGCAGGAGGCCGGCCAGCCCGAGGACCGGGAGCCGCACGCCACCGACGACACGCGGCTCGATGAACCGCTCGAGCTCCGCCCACGGGTGTCCGCGGGCCGATCTGAGGAATCCCCTCATTTTCGAGCCCGAGCCCGAGCCCGAGCCCGATTCCTCCGCAACGAACCCGCGGTTCGTGCGATGCGCGTTCCTTCTTCTGGTTCGCGGTCGGAGGCAGGGTGGCCGTCTGGCCCACGGGCCCGTTCGAGGTGGACATGGGAGGGGAGCCGACCGGCGCCCTCTTGAACCAGCGGCCGGTCGTGGACCCGTCGCACACGAGGAGGATCTGACAATGCCGTTTCATACGATAGTGAAGAACATGCGCATCAACTTCCCGGCCGCCGCGGCGAACCGGGCCTTCTACGTCGAGGTCGCCCGCGGCGTCGACGTGTCCGGGTTCAAGACCGGCACGCTCTACGGTCGGCTCATGGACAACACCGGCTCCAAGAGCAACGAGAACTTCCAGATGAAGCTCGTCGCCTTCCCGATCTGGGAGGACGACGATGCCAACGTCCGCGTCTCGCGGCACGGGCTCGAGGACAACAACTCGGCCGCGCCCGTGCTGTCGCAGAGCAACCTGGTCACGTCGTTCGACACCGGGTTCTTCACCAGCAACAGCGAGCTGGGCGACATCATCACGAACGTCAGCGGCGGCGCCATCGTCGCCTCGACGCTCAGCATGCCAGCCATGCGCGTGCTCGCGTGCTTCTTCAACGCAGACAACGCGTTCGCGAGCGCGGGGTCCATCGTGGTCTCGGTGGGGATCGCGCTGAACGTGAACTGAGGCGGACCCATGATCCACAGGCGCCCGCCGCACTCGCCCGAACTCTCGTCGGCGACCGTGTCTGCGTTGCGCAGACACGTCGCTCGCGATCCGTCCTGGCTCCTCGCTCTCCAGCTTGGTCCACGCCAAGCCCTCGCCCTCGTGCAGGGGATCGATCCGCGCGACCTCGTCGTCCTCGGGTCGCTGGATCGTGACGCCGCTCGCAGGCTCGTCAAGGAGGCCCTCGACCCGGTCCAGGGAGGAAGTCCGCGAGGTCCCGCGAGGCGCGCGCGGGAGCCGTTCGCGAGGATCCCGCGGGTCGGCGTCAGCGGCGGCCGGCTCGACGCGCCGACCACGCGTCGGGCGGGCGCGCGCCCGCCGGTTTCTGGTGCACGGGAGGGCATCGTCCGGGAGGACGTCGCGCTTGCCCCGGCATCTGCGCCGGCACGGTCTCTTCGGGACCTCGGGCTCGATGGGACGGGGAGTGCCGTGCCGGTGGCCCACACGATGGACGGATCGTTTCGTCACTGGCATGGCCACCACATCTTCAAAGGGCACAAGGTCAAGGTCCCCGCACCACCGTGGAGCCAGCGTGTCGTCAGCGGCGGCTGGGAGCTGAACCACTGGTCCCATCGCGACGGAGCCACGCTCTGCACGCTCGACTCCGGCCGGCTGCTCCTCATCGGGGGCTGGGACACCGGCTACCGAGAAGATCCGTGGCCCAAGGACATCTATTCGACCCCGGGCTCCGAGGAGGACGAGGCGGGGAGGGCCTTCACCACGAACGAGGTCTGGAGCAGCGACAACGACGGACTCACGTGGCAGCGGCTCCTGTACCACGTCCCCGGCCTCCCTCCCAACAGCGGACCGGAAGCGCGATTCCGGCGCGTCCACACGCCTTCGTGGGCGTACTGCGGCGATTACTTCTACCTGATAGGCGGCGATACCTACGTCAGGCACTCCGAGGTCTGGCGCACCTCGCTCGCAGGAACCGGGGAGGTGTGGGAGCGAACAGCGTCCACGGTCCATCCTCTCTATTGGCGCGACCGCGTGTTTTCGATCGCCGGAAGCCTCAACAACAAGCTCTATGTGATGGGCGGGCAGCTCAACTACGCCGACCCGACGACCGCGCAGAACGACGTCTACGTTTCGGACGACGGGGTCGGGTGGGACGAGGTGACGGCGCCGGTGCCATGGACGCGGCGCGGCATGGTCTACGGCATGCCCGTCATCTACAACAAGCTGAAAGGCAAGGACGAGCTCTACCTCCTCGGAGGCGGAATCTACGACGATGGCACGGGAAAGAAGATCCTCTTCGATGGAATCTACAAGTTCGACGGGACCGCGTGGGACAAGGTACTCGGTGAGGGTCACGGTCGATGGCCCAGGTGGCTTGGCGGCCCATCCAGCGGGCGCGCCTACCACAACGTGGTCCGAACCAACGACGGATGGCTGTGGATCATCACGGGCTCGGTCGAGGACTCCGGGAGCTGCACGGGGATCCTCGCGTCGGACGACGACGGCGTGCACTGGTCCGTCGCGCTCGACGCGGACTGGGGGTACGGCGGCGGCTCGCACGCCGATGGCGTCACAATCTCCAAGGACGGCAAGATCGTGCGCGCCAGCGGCAACGCCTACGACCGCTCGACGTACACGATCTCTCGCGAGTACGTTCCCCCCCGGCCCACGGTCGCGAGCTTCTCGCCGTCGACGGGCTCCGTCGATGGGGGCATGTCGGTCGAGATCAGGGGAACCGGCTTCTCGGCCGGCGTGAAAGCAGTCATCGTGACGACCACCGGCGGCCCATTCGATACGTTTCAGTGCACGGACATGACAACGGTCGACGACACCTTGCTCATCGTCGTGATGCCTCGGTTTCCCTTACCCCCGGCCGATGCCGAGATCTACGTGGTCGGCACGGGTGGCACCGCTTTCCCGCCGTATAAGTTCATGTACACCACCTGAACGCCGCTCATGGGCTCCTCGCGCACCGAGTGCCGTCGACCGTGCGGACGGCGGGCGCAGAGGAGTAACGCACGCCCGCGCGGAGCCACTCCGCTGAGCTGCCGCCCCCCCGAGTCACCCGGTAGGTGCTCGCCGTCAGATCGGCGCAGTCGTTGCACTCCGTCTCGCTGTACGGGTCGTGGTACCAGTCGAGGATCCACTCCCAGACGTTGCCAGCGAGGTCCGCGTGGGCCCACCGGCCGAACCCCGCGGGGTAGGATCCGACGTCGCTGTAGAGGCCGGCGCTCTGCTTGGCATCCGCGGGCGTGAGCGTCGTCGACCCCGGGGGATACGGCAGCGACCACGGGTAGACGCGCTGCTCGCTCCCCCCGGCGGCGGCGTAGTTCCACTCCGCCTCCGACGGGAGGAACCCGCCGTCCCAGAGGCAGAAGGCCGCCGCCTCGTACCAGGTGATGCAGTAGACGGGCTTCTTCTCGTCCAGGCCAGGGATCGGCCTGACACACTTCACGCTCGACTCCCATTCGGCTCTCGAGGCCGGCAGCTTGGAGGTCCACCCCGCTACCCAGCCCGTCTCGTATCCGCCCGCCCCGACGAGGCCGCTCCCGCAGTTCAGGTGCGCGTGCTTGCCCGACCCCGGCGTGGGCCTCCATCCACCCACGAAGGCGTCCACGAACCTGCGGAAACGTCCCATCGTCACCTCGTACTTGTCGAGCCGGAAGTCGGAGACCGTCGCCCTGTACTGCGGGTCCGTCAGGTCCTCCGTGATCCCGTCGTAACTTCGACTGTACGTTCCGCCCCGTACGAGCGGGCTCGCGCAGCAGCTGTCGGAGGAGTTCGGTCCGCAGTTCGTCAGACCGTCGCCGGGGACCGCGCACGAGGTGGGCGTCGCACCGCCGTCGGCAGACACGACGCACGGCGCGTCGGGGCCTGCGTCTGCGTCCGCAAGAGCGTCGACCGTCACCAAGGGTTCGGACGCGTCGAGGTCGCGACGTTGGGCGGCGTCAGCTCCCGCGTCGGCGCCATTCGTCGACCTGGGGGCGCTGGCGCACGCGGCGATGATGCCTGCGCTCAGAACACCCGCGAAGACGATACGCCCCCGATGCACGCCAGGCAGCATACCACCGTAGCGCCCCGCGTCCACGATGCTCCGAGCCAATCCAGTGCGCGTGCGCCGCCCGGGATCGCCTCCCACCTCGTACCTCGAGCCGATCACACCACGCTCGCGCCCGACGACCCGGCCGAGATGCGAGACCGTGAGGCAGCCACCCGCGTGGCCGTCGGCGCGGCGGGGCTCGTCGGTCAGAGCCCTTGGCCTCGTCGGCGGGGCTCAGGATCTCGATCTCACCGCCCCCGTCCCCCCTGCGGGGCGCCATGGATCTCGTCGGGAGACCCCGTGTACCAGCCCGGGAGGGCCCTGGATCACCACGCGGGTATTCCGTACCTCGGGCGAAGTGCCCGATTTCTCGCGGAGACACGGGTCCGATCGGCAGGGCGCCCGCCCCGTACCGGCACCCCGCCCGCCGCATACCCCACCGGGCGGGGGCCGGCTTCACGGGGATCCCGGCCGGTGCGACGCCCGATCCTGACCGGTCGGGTGCGAGGTACAGGGTGGTCGGAGCGAGGTACGGGGTGGTCGGAGCGAGGTACGGGATCGGTAGGAGCGAGGTACGGGATCGGTAGGAGCGAGATCACGGTCGGTTCCGGATCGAGATCAGGGCGCGAGGACTCAACACCCGGCCACCAGCCCCCGAGCGCAGCCGCCAGAGCCGCGATCCACGGCGCCCTCGGCAACCGCCGCGGGAGGCCCGCGACGTGCGTCGTATCCTCGACGCCGAGACGCCTCGAGATCGCCCCGATTCGGCCCCTCTTCACGCGTGAAGCTGCGCTTTGCTGTGCAAGCGCCTTCACCGGGTGCTTCGCGACAGGTCTTGACCGGCCCGCCACAACGGGGCGACGCTAGCCCGGATGATCGCCGTCGCGACCCTCCTCCACGCGCCCTTCCTGTCGCGCCACCGCGAGCCCGACGAGGCCATCGACGCGGACGCGCTCTTCGAGATGGCCTTTCTCGCCGCCGCGGCGGACGGCTCGGTGGGCGAGGAGGAGCGCCGCGTCCTCGATCACGTCGCGAAGGGCTCGGCCTGCCGGACGTCGACGCCCGGCTCCAGACGCTGCGCGCCGGCCTCTACGAGTCGACCTTCGAGGAGCGCGCCAACGTGGTCGCCGGCAAGATCACCACCCGCGCGGGCCGTCGCACGGCGTACAGCCTCGTGTTCGTCATCCACGTCTCGGATCTGAACCAGGCACCCGAGGAGGACGAGCTCGAGATCCTGCTCGAGAAGGCGTGGAGCTTCGGGGAGGAGGCGGCCGAGCTCAAGGACGAGGTGATGGAGTTCCTGAACTCGGTGTAGGGATGCGCTCCGCCGCCCACCTGCGCGCGTCCCTCGGCGGCTGCCGCTTCGACAGGGAGCGCGCGGAGAAGGGCCACTACGAGTCGTACTTCCACCGCGCGAACCACCCCGCGCGGCCGCTGGCGTTCTGGATCCGCTACACGATCTTCTGCCCGCGCGGCGCCCCCGAGCGCGCGCAGGGCGAGCTCTGGGGGATCTTCTTCGACGGCGAGACGGGCGCCCACGTCGCGGTCAAGTCGGAGCTCCCGATGGACCGCTGCGCCTTCGACCGCGCGCGCGCGACGGCCCTCGTCGGCGACGCCACGATCGGCGACCGCGAGCTCTCCGGCACCGTGACGACGGGCGCGCACACGCTCGCCTGGGCCCTCTCGTTCGAGCGGCCGCAGGCGTCGTCGTCGGACCCGCTCTTGCTCCTGCCGCAACGCATGTATGATGCAGGCTTCCCCAAGGCGAAGGCGCTCGTGCTCACGCCGAACACCGTGTACCGGGGTACGGTGACCGTCGACGGGCGAGCACACGACATCGATGGCTGGACGGGCAGCGAGAACCACAACTGGGGGGAGCGCCACACAGACTCGTACGCCTGGGGCCAGGTGGCCTCGTTCGACGGGCACCCCGGCTCGTTCCTGGAGTGCTCCACGGCACGCCTCCGGGTGGGGCGCGTATGGACGCCGCCGCTCACGGTGTGCGTGCTCCGGTTCGAGGGGGAGACGTACGCGCTCAACGGGCTCGTCCAGTCGGTCCGCGCGAAGGGCACGTTCTCGCGCGCGGAGAAGACCTGGTCGTTCCACTCTGCGCGCGGCGGCGTCGCGATCGATGCGAGGTTCGCGGCGCCGGTCGCGTCGTTCGTGGCGTTGCCCTACCCGAACCCGCCGGGCGGGACGAAGACGTGCCTGAACACGAAGCTCGCGCACGTGACCGTCGACCTGGCGCGCGACGGGAGCGCCCCGGTGAGGCTCGAGTCGCGGTGCCGAGGGGCGTTCGAGCTCCTGGACGACGCGGCGGACGCCGCGGTGCCGTGGGCGTTCCGCTGAACGGCCGTCAGTTCGGCGACGGCTGGAACAGATCCTTGTCCGGGTTGGCGGGCGCCGGCTTCGCCGTGGCGTTCGGCGCGGTTGCGCTGCCACCCGCGCTCGCGGTCGTGGCCGCGCTCGCGGTCCCCTTGGCATGCATGCGCGCTCCGACCTTGGCGGAAGGGGCGGCCGACCCCCCTCCCGGGACCTGCTGCCCCGATGGAACGATCATCGGCTGATCCGGCGTCGGTCCCCGTGGCTCGCCCACGCGCGGCGTCGCCGTCGGCGCGGTGGTCGGGTTCGTCTCGACCACCGGCGGCGGCACCTTGTCCTGCATGTCGACGAGCCAGATCACGGCGCCGCCGATGGCGAGCACGGCGAGGAACACCACGGCGAGCACCCACCACGGGCGCGGCCGCCTGTCCTGGACCGGCATCGTCGCGAGCGGCTTCCGCATCGCGCCCAGATCGGCCCGTGGAAGGACGGGCGGCACCGTCGGCCGGTCGTCGGCCGGCTTCGCCTGTGCCACCATGGGCTCGCTCTTCGCCGGCGCGGCCGGAGGATCGCTCTCTGCGACCAGCACGTTGCCGTCCGACGGCTTCTCCACGCGCGCGGCCGGAGGCGCGGCCGCAGCGTGTGACTCCGCCTTCGAGCCGTCCGCGCGCATCTCGACGGCCGGCTTCGCCTTGGGTTTCCCGCGCGGATCGTCTCCGCCCATGCCGCTCAAGAGGTCGTCGATCTGCACCTCGTCGGTGGATGCGAGTGGGTTCCTGTGCGGCCCTGACTCGGCGTCCTGCTTCTTCAGCAGGGGTCGATCCGGTGTGGTGACGGCGCTCCGGTCCACCTTGGGGCCCGGCAAGGGCTCCGTGGTCGCGGCGGAGTCGACCGACATCTTGACCGTGAACTCGCCTCGATCGCGGCCCGGAGGACGGCGGCGTCGGCGCGATCCCTGTCACGCGAGCTCTCCTTGGTCAGCAGGAGGCCGGCCAGCCCGAGGACCGGGAGCCGCACGCCACCGACGACACGCGGCTCGATGAACCGCTCGA
>SXNL01000370.1 GCA_005777185.1 Myxococcales bacterium | reverse complement strand
CGGGCTCGGGCTCGGGCTCGGGCTCGAAAATGAGGGGATTCCTCAGCCCCCGAACACCTCGAGCGCCGCGCGCGCCGTGTTCACGTGCACCGCGACCACCTTCGAGATGTCCTTCGTGTACCCGCCCGCCAGCACCCAGGCGACGGGAACGCCGGCGGCCTTCGCCATCGCGAACACGCGCGCGTCTCGCGCGTGGAGATCCTCTAGCCCCATGTCGAGCGGCGAGTAGGGATCCTCGCGGTACGGATCGGCGCCCGCCTGGTAGAGGATCACGTCCGGCCGGCTCCGCGCGATGGCGCGGGGCACGTGCTCGTCCACGAGCGCGAGGTATCCCGCGCCGCCCGTCCCGTTCGGGATCGGCGCCGACCAGGCGTTGTCCGTGTCGGGCGCGGCCTCGTGATCGACGTCACGGTGCGCCTTGTTGTCCTTGTACCAGTTGCCGTAGAGGGAGATCTGGAACAGGTGGGGCCGCGAGGCGAGGAGCGACGCCGTGCCGTTCCCGTAGTGGAGATCGAGATCGACGACGAGCGCGCGCGCGATCTTGCCCTCGGCCCGCGCGTGCTCGGCCGCGACGACCAGCCCGTTGAACGTGCAGAAGCCCTCGCCGTGATCGGCGTGGGCGTGGTGAAAGCCGCTCGCCAGGTTCCCGGCGACGCCATCCTCGAGCGCGGCGCACAGGGCCGCCACGCACCCGCCGTTCGTGTGGCGCACGGCGCCCGCGAGGCCGCTCGACCACGGGAACTTCTGGCTCTCGGCGAGCGCCTTCGGCTCGCCGGTCGCGACGGCGCGGACGTACTCCGGGCTGTGGACCCGGAGGAGATCCGGGTCGGTCACCGGCGCGGGCTCGTGGACGGTGACGGCCAGACCCGACACGACGATGGCCTCGCGGACCAGATCGAACTTCCGTATCGGCATGACGTGGTCCCCGATGTCCGCCGTGTACCTCGGCGAGTGGAAGACCCTCATGCGCTCGAGCGCCCGCGCGATCACGCGACCTTCTTGCACGCGTCCTCGAGGACGCCGATGGCCTCGGCGACGTGCCGCGGCAGGAACACGTTCGCGGGGCGGAAGCGGAGGCTCCGCGTCCCGCTGCCCCCGCCCTCGACGCCGGCGAGGCGGAGGTGCTCGAGGATCTTCGCCTGCGTCGCCGGGTCGCGCGCGTCGACGGCGGCGAACGTGCCCCGGCCCCGGGCGTTGGAGAGGACGCCCGGGTACCGCGCGGCCAGACCCTCGAGCGAGTTCACCAGGAAATCCCCGGTGATCCGCGCGTTCTCGATCAGGCGGTCGCGCTCCATGATCTCGACGATCACCTCGAGCTGCGCGAGCCGGAGCGGATCGCCGAGGAACGTGTTGAAGATCCGGAGCGGCTCCGCCGGGAACAGCTCCTCCCTGCAGTAGTAGCCGCCGATCTGCAGCTTCTTCGAGAACGTCACGATGTCCGGCGGATCGTCGAGACCCCACGCCTCGTGCGCCCAGAACGTGCCCGTCGAGCCTCCCGACGTCTGCACCTCGTCCGCGATGAACGCGGCACCGTGCGCGCGCGCCATCTTGCGGAGGCTGCGGAAGAAGTCGTGGCTCGCGTGGCAGTCCCCGCCCTCGCCCTGGATGGGCTCGACGATGATCGCCGCGACGTTGTCCGGGTTGGCCTTGAAGACCGCCTCGGCCGCCTCGAGCGAGCGCGCCTCGGTCGCGCGGTTCGACTCCGCGTGCTCGGCGAGGGGAAACCGGTTCGCGGGGAACGGAACGGTGGGCCACGCGAAGGCGGGGAAGTCGACCTTGTGAATCGCCTTGCTGCGCGTCAGCGACAGCGCGCCGAGCGTGCGACCGTGGAAGCTGCCCTGGAACGAGATCACCTTGAAGCCATTGGCCATGGCCTGATCGTTCCTCATGGAGTCGGCCAGATCGGCATCGGTCGGGCCCTTGCCGCCGCGTCGCCTGCGCGCGAGGAGGACGAAGGCGGCCTTGATCGCGTTCTCGACGGCCTCGGCGCCCGTCGTCACGGTGACCAGCCGCGGGAGCCCCTTCGGCGCGATGCGCGCCATCGCGCCGGTCACGATGTCGACCCACTCCGGCGAGGGGGCGATGCCGAGCGCGGGCCGGTACCCCGCGCACCAGTCGAAGCGCCCGCCCTTCCACGCCGCCAGCAGATCGGGGTGGTTGTACCCGATCGGCACGCACGCGATGTGCCCGTACACGTCCAGGATCACGTTGCCGTCGACGTCGACGAGGTAGTTCCCGAGGCTCCGCTTGGCGTCCTGGTACACGTGCACGGTGCGCGCGTCCTGGACCGCGCCGTGCCGCCGGCGGAGCTCCTCGGTGCGCGGGCCCGGGATGGGTGTCTTCACGGAGATTCTCTCGGGCTCGCCCGGGATCGCGGGCGCGGGGGTCTTCGGGAGATCGCTCATGGATCGCATGGTACGCGAGCCCACGCCCCCGTGACAGGGCTCGATCCACATGCGACCGCCACCTGATCGAAACCGGACGCCGCAAGCGGCGTAGAGTGGGGAGAGGCTCGCCCGCATCCACGAGGGACCCATGCACCGAACGCTCATGCTCGCGCTCCCGCTCCCGCTCTTCCTGCTCGCCTCCCCGATGGTCGGCGGTTGCTCCAGCTCGGACACCTCGACTCCCGGCCCGGACGCGACCTCTGGAGGCTCGACCGCGGACGGGGGCGCCGACGCCGCCAAGGCCACGCTCGACGCGGGGGAGGCCGGCGCGGCCGGCGCCGGCGACATGCCGTCGGGCGACCCGGCCGCCGTCAACGCCTGGCTCCAGACGAAGTCCTACCTCGCGTGGCCCCACGAGTCCGCTCCCCACGCGTCGACCGGCCCGCACGGGGGATCGGTCCAGACGTACCTCGATCCGAAGCTCGACGCGTCCATGAAGGCGGGGAACGCCGAGCACCCGGTCGGGGCGGCGGCCGTGAAGGAGTTCCTGACGGGCGGAAAGCTCTCCGGCTGGGCGGCGTACGTGAAGACCCAGGCGAAGAGCGACAACGGCAAGGGCTGGTACTGGTACGAGGTCTTCAGCGTGCAGCCGGGCGCGAGCCCGATCGCCGGCCAGGGCAACACGACGTGCACGGGCTGTCACGCGGGGGGAAAGGACTTCGTGCTCGCGCCCTACCCGCTGAAGTGATCGGCGGGTTCACGACGCGGGCCTCGCGGTCGTGTATCCTCGGGCGATGCGAAGAGCACTCCTTCTGGTCGCCGGCCTGGTCGTTGCGTGCGGAGCGAAGGCGAAGCCCGTGGAGGCGCCCGAGAAGGAGGTGAACTCCTGCGAGGACGCCCTCGCGTCCGTCAAGAAGGCGCCCCGCAAGTCGGAGGCTCCGTGCATGCGCGTACTGAAGATCCGCCGGCAGCCGCCGCCGGAGGACGCGCGCGTGCTCGTGCTGGCGAAGCTCGCGCCGGGCCCGACGCTCGAGGATCCCGCGGGAGGCAAGGAGGCGAAGGCCATCAAGGTACGAAAGGACGGCGCGTTCCACGACGCGTGCCCCCCGGGCGGCGCGTTCGTGGAGGTCGACGGCAAGCTGTCGGGCGAAGCGGGCCTCACCGAGGCGCGCATCATCCGCGTGCTCGACGACTGGCAGCAGTCCTCGTGCGCCGCCGAGGAGGGACCTCCACCGCCGCCGCCCCCACCACCGCCGCCGGCGTTCGACAAGGCGGCCGCCGTCGCCGCGATCACCGCCGCAGACGCGGAGATGAAGACGAAGTGCAAGACCGCCGGCCTCCCCACGTCGAAGTGTCACATGAAGATCACGATCTCGCCGGACGGCAGCGTGGAAGCCCTGGTGGACGCGCCGCCGTTCGAGGGCACGAAGACGGCGAAGTGCATCGCCGAGGTGTTCAAGACGACCATGAAGCTGTCGCCGTTCACGGGGCAGCCCGTGACGATGAGCCGCGATTTCACGCTGTGACGGCAGGCCACCCGCGCGCTCACCGGACGCCCGCGACGTCGGGCGGGTGATACCGGAGTACGACCTCCCGGAGCAGCGGCGAGAGCGCCGCGCGATCCTCCATCCCGCGCGGAAGGTCGAGCAGCCGCACACGCTCTCCGGGCGCGCGCGCGAGGGCCCCCAGCGCGTGATCGCGTGGCCGCGCCAGATCTTGCTCCCGGCAGTGGCTCCCCACGATGCGGTAGAGGTGCTCCACGAACGCCGCTGCGAGCGCCTTCGGGATCGTCCGCTCGGTCTCCCGGCCGAGACGCTTCACGACCGCGAGGAGCGGGATCGGCCGCGGACGATCGGCGTCGATGCGCGCATGCTCGCGGTAGTCGGGCTGGCCGTACGGCAGCGCCGCCGGATCCACGACGGAGAACCCCGCCCTGCCGTAGGCGACGAGGCGAACGATCGTCTCGGGCGAATCGAGGACGACCGGCTCCATCTCCGCCGCCAGCATGATCTCCGGCCGCTCGAGCGTGGCCTCCGCCGCGGCCGACCGCCCGAGCGCCGCCGGCACCTCGCGCAGCAGGCTCGCGAGGCCCGAGCCACGGTGGGGAGGCAGCACGAGCACGTGCGAGAGGAACACCACGATCACGCCCGCCGCCACGTCCACGCTCGCGTGGCAGTCGCGGACGCCCGCGACGTCCCCCCGCTCGTCCCTGGCGAGCACGAGCCGGTAGCCCCCGGGGGGCGTCGCGCGGGCGAGGTACCCGCGAATCGCGGCCCGCGTCTCGAGCTCGCCCTTCGCGCCGAACTCTCCGTCGAGGAGGCCGTACGCGATCTCGAAGGCCGGATCCGCCTCGGTCGTCACGAGCGAGAGCGCGTATCGCGCGAGCGCCGCGCGCCCCTTCGCGTCGTCGGCCGCGAGATCCTCCGGCCCGAGCAGCGTCACCGCGACATCTCGCGGAGCACCTCGTCGAGCACGCCCACCGCGTCGTCGACCTCCGCGCGCCCGGTGATGAGGTGGGGCCGCATGCGGACCGAGCGCGTCCCCGTGTAGGTGGCCATCACGCCGCGCTGCCGGGCCCGCCTCAGGAGATCGTCGCGCGCGGCGACCGTCGGCATGTCGAACGACAGCAGGAAGCCCCGCCCGCGCGCCGACGTCGCGACGGACGGGTGGCGCGCGCACAGCTCCTCCAGGCGCGCGAGGAAGTAGGCGCCCGTCTCGCGCACGTTCGCGAGGAGACCGTCCCGCTCGATCGTGCGCAGGATCGCGAGGCCCAGCATCGCGCGCGCGCGATCGCCGTTCCGCGTCTGGTACATGCGTCCGAACTGCTTGATCGCGTACTCCTTGCGCGCGAAGAAGCCGCCCATCTGCATCTTCTTCCCGAAGGTGACGAGGTCCGCGGGCTCCGGCAACTCGAGCAGATCGGCCGCCCACAGCGCGCCCGTCGGTCCACACCCGGTCTGCACCTCGTCGAGGACGAACGCCGCGCCCGCCTGCCTCGCCGCGGCCTGCACGCGCCGGAAGAACGACGCGCTCGCGTGGCGATCGCCCCCCTCCGCCTGCACGGGCTCGACGATCACGGCGGCGACGCGCCCCGCGTGCCGGTCGAGCACGCGCGCGAGGTCCGCGAGGGAGGCGTCCTCCGCCCTGGCGTTCTCCTCCGCGAAGGTCGCGAGCGGGTACCGCCACTCGGGGAACGCCACCTGCGGCCACCGGAACGCCGGCAGGTCCGCCTTGTGCACGAGCTTGCTGTGCGTCGCCGACAGCGGCCCGAGCCCGCGCCCGTGGAACGCGCCGGTGAACGACACGCAGACCGCGTCCGTCCCCGCGTTGTCCATGATCTCGGCCTGCTCCGCGGCGTCGAGCTCGAGCGGGTTCGCGGGCTTGCCCGACGCGACCCGCCGCCGCTCACCGTGGACGATGAACGCCGCCTTGATCGCGCTCTCCACGCCCTCCCCGCCCGCGTCGACGCAGTACATCGCGTCCATGCCGCGCGGCGCGAACCGGGCCTTCACCTCCTCCACGAACGCGATCCAGAAGGGCGTCGTGAGGAACGGCGTCGACGTCGGGTTCACGCTCGCGTGCGCGAAGGCCTCGCTCCTCGCCACCTCCACGAGCGCGGGGTGGTTGTACCCGAGGGCCCCGAGCGCGAAGCTCGCGAACAGATCGAGGAACACGTTCCCGTCCACGTCCGCCAGCCACACTCCCTCGGACCTGACGTCGTCGACGATGACGGCCCGGTAGATCGACTGCATGTCGAACCCGCCGCGGTCGATGAGCTCCTTCGCGCGGGGCCCGGGGAGATCGGTGGCGACGTGGCGCTTGGTGGTCATGGGCCGACTATATCGCGGTCGCCCGCCGCCGTCCGCCGTCCGCCGTCCGCCGCCGCCTCCCCTTCCCTCCTTGTGGCCGCTCCCTGGCCTGTGTTTCCATGACGCTTCCGCAGATGGCAAGCGCTCCGGGGAGACTCTGCGTCGTACTGGGGGTGGCGCTCGCGCTCCTCCTCTCCCTCTGCCTTCCGGCGCGGGCCGACACGCTCGGGGACGTCCGGAAGAACGGAAAGCTGCTCTGGGGCGGCGACGAGGAGGGAGGGGCGCCCTACGTCTTCCCCCGCGACGACGATCCCAACAAGGCGACCGGCTTCGAGTTCGAGCTGGCCGAGGGCATCGCCGGCTACCTGAAGGTCAAGGCCGAGCTCTCCCAGGGCAACTGGGACAAGATGCCGGATCTGCTCAAGGCGCAGAAGATCGACATCATCCTCAACGGCTACGAGTGGAGCGCCCCGCGCGCCGAGCTGATGGAGTCGTCGCTCCCGTACTACGTGTACGCGCTCCAGCTCCTCACCCGGAAGGACGACCCCTCGCTCCAGAGCTGGGCCGACCTGAAGAAGTCGATCGGCGGCCAGAAGCGCAGGATCGGCGTGCTCGTCGGCTCCGCCGCCGACAAGTACGTCACCGACACGCTCGGGGACACCGTCGACATCTCGCGCTACGAGGGCAACACCGACTCGATGCGCGAGGCGGAGACCGGCAAGGTCGACGCGTCCGTGCAGGATACACCCATCGCCAGCTTCTACGCGGCGCGCTTCCCGAAGCTCCACCCGGTCGGCGAGCCCGTCGCCGAGGGCTACTACGTCGTCTTCGCGCGCAAGGGCGAGGTCGCGCTCATCCGCAGCGTGAACGAGGCGATCATCCTGATGCTGCGCACGGGCCAGCTCGAGCGCATCTACAGGAAGTACGGCATCTGGGACGCGCGCCAGGCGCGCCTCGGGCAGATCATGGAGGACGCGAAGTTCTTCGGGCTCTCGGGGGCCGTCGAGGCCGAGCTGACGAAGGGCGGGCCGCTCCCGACCGAGCAGGCGGTGCAGATCTCGGCGCGGAAGGGCGGCCTCCAGATCGTCCGCGAGTACGCGTGGGTGATGATCCAGTCGGCGGGCATGACCGTGTTGCTCGCCGCGCTGTCGTTCCCGATCGCGGTGATGGTGGGCATCCTGATCGCGGTCGGCCGCGTCTACGGCTCGCCGATCGTGCGCCTCCCGCTCACGGCCTACGTGGAGTTCCTGCGCGGCACGCCGCTCATGCTCCAGCTCTACTTCATCTTCTTCTTCCTGCCGGAGGTCGGCCTCAGGATCCCCGCGTTCGCGACGGCCATCATGGGGCTCGCGGTCAACTACTCGGCCTACGAGTCCGAGGTGTACCGCGCCGGCCTCCAGGCCATCCCGCCCGGCCAGATGGAGGCGGCCCTCTCGCTCGGCATGACGCGGGGCATGGCCATCCGGCGCGTCATCGTGCCGCAGGCGGCGCGCATCGTGATCCCACCGGTCGTGAACGACTTCATCGCCCTCTTCAAGGACACCAGCGTGTGCTCCGTCGTCACGATCATGGAGCTCACGAAGCGGTACTCGGTCGTCTCGATGAGCACGCAGGCCACGATCGAGCTCATGATCATGACCGCCATCCTCTACCTCGTGATGAGCTACCCCATGTCCATCGTGGCCCGGACCCTGGAGAAGCGGCTCGGCACGCCGCCGCAAGGCACATGATCAGGGTCCGTAACCTGCACAAGGCCCACGGCAAGGTCGAGATCCTGAAGGGGATCGACCTCGAGGTCTCCCCCGGCGAGGTCGCCGCGATCATCGGGCCCTCCGGCGGCGGGAAGAGCACGTTCCTCCGCTGCATCAACGGCCTGGAGGTCTTCCAGCAGGGCAAGATCGAGGTGGGCGACCACACGCTGACGCCGGAGACCCAGATGCGGACGCACGCACCCCTCCTCTGCCAGGTGCGTCGCAAGGTGGGGATGGTCTTCCAGCAGTTCACCCTGTTCCCCCACCTGTCCGTCCTCGAGAACCTCAGGGAGGCGCCCGTCCAGGTCCTGCTCCAGAAGAAGGACGTGGTCGAGCCCCGCGCGCGGGCGCTCCTCGAGAAGCTCGGCCTCACCAAGCGCGCGTCGGCATTCCCCAAGGACCTCTCCGGCGGCCAGCAGCAGCGCG
>SXNL01000369.1 GCA_005777185.1 Myxococcales bacterium | reverse complement strand
TCGCGGGCAGCGGCGACCACTTCTCGGCCGGCCACGACATCGGGACGCCGGGGCGGGACATCCACGAGGACTTCCCGCGCGTGGCGACGCAGTGGTGGCCGCACGCCGACAAGCCGGGGGCCGAGGCGATCTTCGTGCGCGAGGCCGAGGCCTACGTCGGCATGTGCCGGCGCTGGCGCGAGCTTCCGAAGCCGACGAGCGCGATGGTGCAGGGCGCGTGCGTGGCGGGGGGGCTCATGCTCGCGTGGTCTTGCGATCTCATCGTGGCCGCCGACGACGCCTTCTTCGCCGACCCCGTCGTGCGCATGGGGATCCCGGGCGTCGAGCTCTTCGCCCACCCGTTCGTCATGAGCCCGCGGATCGCGAAGGAGTTCCTGTTCACGGGCGATCGCATGCCGGCCGCGCGCGCCGAGGCGATCGGCATGATCAACCGCGTGGTGGCCCGCGAGCGGCTCCTCGACGAGACGCTCGCGCTCGCGGCGCGCATCTCCGAGATGCCCCGGTTCGGCCTCGCCCTGACGAAGCGTGCGATCAACCAGGCGGAGGATCGCATGGGCCTGAGGGATGGTATCGACGCCGCGTACGGCCTGCACCAGCTCGCGCACGCGCACAACGCCCTGACCAGCGAGGACCACCTCGCCGGCCAGGACGCGAAGAGCATGGCGAAGGTGCTGAAGAGGGACGGCTGATGCGCCGCCTGGCGCTCCTCCTCATCGCCGTCACGACCGCCTGCCGATCGTCCGCGCCGTCGGACACGACAGCGACAGACGCGGGGGTCGACGCCTGCGCGTTGCTGTTCGGCACGCCGAGCGACAAGACGGGGCTCGGCCCGGATCGGTGCCGCCCGCGATGCGAGTGCGGGGGAGACGCCTACGCGCCCCCCACCTACGGGCCCGCGTTCGTCCAGGGCCTGCTCGACGACTGGCGGCTCGCCGCGAAGTACCCGGACATCACCGTCGACCCCTACACGCAGCCGGTTCCGCCCGCCGATCCGCCCGGCACCGTGTGCGGCGTGCTCCCGCTCCCCCGCGCCGACGCGGGCGGGCGGCCGTACGAGCTCCGCACGTATCCCTCCATGGAGGCGGCACGCGCGGCCGGCGCGCGGCCGACGCACCACGGACACTGCGGCGTGTGCTCACCGCTCGCGGACCTCGCCGTCTACATCCGCGAGAACGATCTAGGCGCGCGCGCCCGCACGTGCGCCCTCAGCCCGGACGGGGGTGAGGGGCAGGTCGCGTGCCTCATGGCGCTCGGTTTCGATCGCCCCTGCGCCCAGGCGTGGGCCTACGACGCCGAGAACACGCGCGCGAAGTGTCTCGGCGTGTGCCTCTCGCGCCTCACCGACGGGTACAACCTCGAGGACGGCACCCTCAACCCGTGCATCCAGTGCGACGAGGACCTGAGCGGCCCTGTGTTCCAGGCCGTCGCCGGCCGCACGCGCCGAAACTCGGGCGTGCCGAACGCGATCTGCCGCCCGTGCGCGGAGGTGCGGCCGCTGATCCACGAGTACCCGGCGGGGCCCTGACCCGGGGAGGGCCCGGGCCTCCGCCGCAGGGCGCGGCGCGGGCGCGTCAGGCCTCGGCCCGCAGGATCTCCACGCAGCGCTCGCCGATCATCATGCACGGGACGTTCGTGTTGCCGCCGGTGATGGACGGCATGATGGACGCGTCGGCCACGCGCAGCCCCTCGATGCCCTTCACGCGCAGGTCGGGGTCGACGACCGCGCGCTCGTCGACGCCCATCCGGCACGTCCCGACCGGGTGGTAGACGGTCTGGATCCGGTTCGGGATCTCGGCGGCCATCGCGCTGTCGGAGAGGAAGTCCGCCCCGGGGTGGAGCTCGCCCGTGGTCACCTTCGCCATGCGCGCGCCGCTCATCATCTCCCGGACGCGCTGGATGCCCTCGAGGAGGAGACGCGCGTCGTCGGGCTCGTCGAGAAAGCCCGGATCGATGCGGGGGGCTGCGGTCGCGTCGCTCGACGCGAGGCGGACCGTGCCGCGGCTCTTCGGGTAGATGAGCGTCGGCATGATCGTGAGCGCTGGCCTCAGGTCGACCACCGGGCGCACGGGGAGATCCTGGTTGGGCGACGGGTACGCCCAGGGGAGGCAGTGGATCTGCATGTCGGGGACGCCGCCCGTGTCGCGGCCGGTGCGCACGAACGCGAGCGCGTCGAACACCGTGCGCGAGAACCAGGTGTTCCCCCTGAACGTCTCCGCGAGCAGGCCACCGAAGAAGTGAGCCGGCGTGCCGCGGTGGACGGCGCCCGGCGCCAGGAAGGACATCGGCACGAAGAGGTGGTCGTGCATGTTCCTGCCAACCGGCAGGTCGACCTCGACGTCGATGCCGAGCGCGCGAAGCTCGGCAGCCGGGCCCACGCCCGACAGCATGAGGATCTGCGGCGAGCCGATGACGCCTCCCGCGAGGATGACCTCGCGCGTCGCGCGGATCACGCGCTTCTCCTTGCCCTCGAGGACCTCCACACCGACCGCGCGCTTCTTCTCGAGGACGACGCGCGTCACCACCGCCCCGAGCTTCGCGGAGAAGTTCTTCCGCTTGCGCGCGGGCTCGACGTACGCCTCCGACGAGCTGTAGCGCCTGCCCCCGACCGCGTTCATCTGGCACGGCCCCACGCCCTCCTGCGACGCGCCGTTGTAGTCGTCGAGGACGGGGACACCGAACGACTCCGAGATGCCGAGGATGAGCTCCTGCGACGCCGGGACGATGTCCTTCGACGCCTGCGCCTTCACGGGGCCGCCCGCGCCGCGGTAGTCGTTCTCGCCGCCCTCCCAGTCCTCGAGGCGCTTGAAGCAGCGGAGGACGTCGGCCCAGCCCCAGCCCGTGCAGCCCTCGGCGAGCCAGTCGTCGTAGTTCTTCCGGTTGCCCCGCACGTACACCATGCCGTTGATGGCGCTCGACCCGCCCATCACGCGCCCCCGCACGTAAGGCATCTTGCGGCCCGCGCCGCCCGGCTGGGGGACGGTGTAATAACCCCAGTCGAACTTCTTCTTCACCTGCGGCGTGGTGTGGATGATGGACACCATCCCCGGCACGGTGCAGAGCCGCGTGCGATCGGTGACGCCCGCCTCGAGGAGGAGCACCCGGCAGGTCGGATCCTCGGAGAGACGACCCGCGATGACCCCCCCCGAGGACCCCGCGCCCACGACGATGTAGTCGAACGCCTCCGCGGTCACGGTGCCGCCGGCGCCGCCGACTTCACCTTCGTCGTCCCGATCGCATACGGCTTCGGGTGCGGATCGCACGTCGTGTGCACGTCGCCGACCAGGAAGGCGTTCGCGGTCACGCGATACTGCAGGAGCTGGAGCGGCAACGAGGCCCCCGCCTTGGCGTTGACCTTGACCTGCAGCTCGAAGCTCGGCGCCGTGAAGCTCCACCCGGCCTCGACCTTGCCGGGCAGGAGCATGCGGATCTTCCCGCCGTCATGCACCACCTTCGCGCCTGCGGCGACGTTCGGCGTCCCTGTCCCGGGGACCACCTTGAGCGATCCCTCCACCAGGGAGGTCCCCGGAGGGAGCGCGTACTCCGTCGTCATGTCGCGGATGTGGTTGAGGCCGGTGTGAGAGATCGCGCCCGAGTTGTGGCCGTCGACCCGCACGGTGTAGACCCCGCCCTCGGCCGCCTCCCCGGGCACGCTCACGTGGGCCATGTACGTCTGGTCGCCGCCGCGCGAGCAGACGAGCGGCACACGGGCCTGCGTCGAGGCGTCGGCGGTGGGTCCGGCGAGGGCGACGAGTGCGAGCGGGACGACGGCACCCCACGCGACGAGCTGGAGAAATCTGGGCATCCAGGGCTCCTCTACGGTGCTCATCTTGGCAAAGATCCGCCCGATCGTCCAGGCCTGACGCACGCTCATGCCCGTTGAACCGCCGCGCGCCCTGTGTTGAAGTCGCACCGCGATGGCGCGCCGCCGGAAGCACATGCTCGCCGTGATCGGGCTCGCGGCGCTCACGCTCGGCGCGTGCGCGGAGGATCGCATCCTCCCCGTCGGTGGCGCGTTGTGCGGGAACGGCGAGGTCGACGAGGGGGAGGACTGCGACAGCGCCAGCGCGGGGTGTGTCCGTTGCAAGGTCGCGCCGGGGTGGGAGTGCGACGACACGGGCTGCAAGACCAAGTGCGGTGACCGCATCCTGGCGGGCACCGAGGAGTGCGATCCACCGGACGGCAAGACCTGCGACTCGTCCTGCTGGAGGGGCACGAAGCCGGCGGCCTGCGACCTGTCCGGCTACTGGATCGCGCGCCAGACCAACTTCTCCACGGACAAGGTCCTGAACGGCACCCAGACGTCCACGAACTGGTTCTTCTACAAGATCGCCCAGACGGGCGGCGCCTTCACGGTGACCCGCTCGCTCTTCTGCGGCATCCAGGTGTCCGGCTCCGCGGACGTCCGGCTCGCGGAGGCGTCCGCGCGGAGGCTCATGTACCAGAACCCCCAGCACGAGGCGACCGCGGACCGAGGCGGGAACGTCCGCACCGGTTCGTTCGCGTCGAACGGGAAAGGCGGCTGCGACTTCTTCATGGCGGCCCACTGGTACCTCCGCGGCGCGGGCCCGGGCCACCTCCCGCCGCTGCCCTGGAAGGCCCAGGTCGATCCGGGGACCTCGAGCTTCGCCGGCCTCGCGGCGCTGCCGTCCAAGGACGCCTCCACGGGCGCGGTCGATCTGGAGGGGGGCGGGAAGCCCGGGGCGGCGTACGACGTCACGGGGATCCTGAGCGGTCGGCGGTTCGTGGTGCAGCGCGACTGGGAGTGGCGGCGCTCCGACGCGGATCACCCCGTCGCCGAGAACGCGCTCGAGTTCGTGGCGGCTGACCTGTTCGACGGGCAGGAGAACATCCTCTCGGTCACATGCCCGGGCACCGACTGCAGTCTCATCGCGTCGGGCTCCTTCGCCGACAACAACGCGAAGCACCGCGTGACGATGCGCTGGCTGGGCGCGGCGCTGTCGGACGCGCGCGTGCGCCGTGTCGCGGCCGCCGAGCCGGGTGGCGACGAGAAGGTCGATCTCGCCACGTGCGAGCAGGTGAGGCTCGCGTTGCCCCACGACAGGTCACGGAAATGAGGCCCGCGCTCCTCCCCGGCGCCGCCGTGCTCGTCTCCCTCGCCGGCGTCCTGCTCGCGCGGGATGCCGTGGCGTCACCGCTGTTCGAGCTCGCGGGCAGCACGACCGGCGACGGCGGCTTCAACGCGGGCGTGACGGGCGAGAGCTCCAGCGCCACGTACTTCAACCCCGCGCTGCTCCCGTACGCCCCGCAGTCGTTCGAGACGGGCACCGTCGTGCTCACCGACCAGATCTCCGTGATCCTGGACGGCAGGGCGGGCGGCGACGTACCGCTCGTCGTGGGCGATCGCGCGCTCGTCGGCGCGGACGGCAGGCCGATCTCGAACGCCACGGTGCCGACCCCCTGGCTCGAGAACGGCTGCACGCCGCAGCAGTGCCAGCCGCCGCTGTTCAGGAAACGCCCCAGGCAGGCGGCGGGCAGCAGCGGCCAGGTGCGCGCCTACCAGGTCATCGGCCTCGTGAGCCACATCGTCCCGAAGCGGCTGGTGCTCGGTCTCCACGCGCTCGTACCCCTCGGCACGTTCACCACGGCGAGGTCGTTCTACAACGACGAGCGCGAGCAGTTCTTCTCGAACAGCCTGCACCCCGAGCTCTTCGGCGACCGCATGACCGCGACCTCCATCGCGTTCGGCCCCGGCGTGAAGATCGCGAAGAACCTCTCCATCGGCCTCAGCTTCACGCTGAACCTCACGAACGACGCGCAGGCCGCGACCTACGTGCGGAGCTCCGCGAACTACGATCAGCTCCTGGTCGACACGAACGTCGGCGTGAAGGCGGCCGTGGCGGCGCACGGGGGCGTCGCGTGGCGCCCGGTCGAGCGCCTCCGGCTCGCCGCCACCTTCCACCAGGAGCAGAAGTTCGTCATCGCCACGGGCATCAAGGCGGCGCTGCCCTCGGGGCAGGAGTCCGAGACGACGCGGACCCAGGTGCACGATTTCGTCCCCTGGACGGTGGGCCTCGGGGGGACGGTGGAGGTCGCGAAGCGCGAGCGCCACACGATCTCCGTCGCCGGCTCGCTGAAGTACGCGGCGTGGTCGCGCTACCTCGACCGGCACGGTGACTCGCCTGCCGTGTTTGGTCCGCGGTTCGCCTGGAAGGACACGCTCTCGCCCACCGTCGGGCTCCGGCACGCGTCCGGCGGGATGCGGGAGTATCTGGACGTCACGTACGTGCCGAGCCCGGTGCCCGAACAGAGCGGGCGCTCCAGCTACGTGGACAGCGATCGCGCGGGGCTGACGATAGGTGCAGACTACACGTTCGAGGCGGCGGGCCTCAAGTGGCGGCCGGGGCTCTCCTTGCAGGGTCACAAGGTGCTCCACAGATACAACAGGAAGACGGACGCGCTCGTCCTCGACGAGGTGCCCGACGACGCCGTCGACGCGCAGACCCGCCTGCCCGTACCGGGTGCGCGGGGGCTCCAGACGAACAACCCAGGCTGGCCGGGCTTCGCGAGCGAGGGCTGGGTGTACGGCGGCGCGGCGACGATCGCCGTGATCTACTGACCGCGCGGCCCCTCCTCGAGCCCCGCGAGCTGCTCGTCACGCGCGGACGCTACCCTCGGACCGGAGCATCCCCGACGGCGCGCTCGGCGCCCGATCCTCGCGCGCCCCGAGCCCCACGAGCTCGTAGTCCGCGACGAGCTCGGGCCGCACGAGGCCATCGGGGCCGACGAGCCACGGCGGCGCGCTCCTGCGCGGCACGCGGAGGCGATCCGGAGGCTGGTGCGTACCCACGATCCGGTCCCAGATGGGCGTGGTCACGCCATGGTTCGCGCGCGGCGTCTTGTGGTGGTGGTGCAGGTGATTGCGCCGGAGCCACCGGCCGTACGCGCCGCGCGGCGGGTGCGTGTGGATCCGCCGGTGCAGGATCTCGTACGCGCCGTACGTGGCGGCGAAGCCTCCGGCGAACGCGAGCGCACGCCGCGGGCCGACGACCGGGGCGAGCACCGCCGCGAGGGCGGGCACCGCCGCGGCCGCGGCCATCACCTTGCGCTCCGTGGGCGCGAAGTACGAGGGATCCGCGTGGTGCGCGAGGTGCTCGCGGTTGAACTCGGCGGCGAGCCCGCCCGGCGTCAAGCGGCCGAGGAGCGTGGTCGCTGGCTTGCGCTTGGGTCCGTGACCGACGAAGCGATGAATCGCGTACTCGCTGGCGGACCAGGCCGCGCCGCCGAGGAGGAACCATCCGAGGCTCATGAGCGTGTCTCCCTTCCGTTGCGTGTCTTCTTGGGTCGAGGTGTCCTTGCGGGGTCGATGGTCCCGGACGGCGCGTCGACCCGGGAGGCGAGCTCCGTGGCGCGCGCCAGCATCTGGGGGTCGGCGCCCCATCCGCGGAGCAGCGCGAGGACCCCCGCGAGCCCGACCTTCTCCGCCGCGGGGAGGGAAGGCTCGATGCGTCGGATCTTCTCCATGGAGAGCGAGCCCTGGAGGAGCGCCCAGAGCGCGAGGGTCCGCTCGAGCCCCGGTCCCGCCGCGAGCGCGCCCGCCTCGGCCGCCGCGCCCAGCGCCGCCGCGATGTCCCCGAGCAACGCCAGCACCAGGGGCGCCGCGCGTCGTGCCTCGGCGTTTGGGAGGAGGGCCCTCGGATCGCCGACGAGGAGCGCGACGAGGAAGAAGTCCCGGGGAAGCGCCCGCGGCAAGGACAGGTAGCAGCGGGCGCCCGCCAGGATGTGGGCCAGGGACACGACGCCTGGCGCCGAGCGCGCCGCCACGCGGTCGACGTCCGAGCGCGCCTGCCGGATCTGCCCGTGGATCGCCGCGATCGCACGCCTCTGGAGCGCCGCGACGAGGGCGTCCTTGGAGTCGAAGTACCGGTAGAGCGCGGCCGGGACGTAGCCGAGCGCGCTCGCGACGCGCCCCAGCGTGAGGGCCTCCATCCCGTCCTCGGAGAGGATGCGCGCGGCCTCGTCGAGGATCGCCTCCGCGCGGGCGGCGCGCTTCCGCGCCACGCGACCGGGAGGCTCCATGACGTCAACCATGTTCATATTGTGAATGCCGGTCACATAATTGTCAAGGGCGGGGGGCGAGATCCGGACGGACCGTCACGTCAAGGCGCGTATCCCGCGCAGTGCGCCGCGTGGTCGGCGCTCGCGCGACGGTAGTTCGGGCTGAGGAGGAGCGCACGGCGATAGGACTCGCAAGCGCCACGCGGGTCGCCCTGGAGACGCCGCGTGGTGCCCAGGTTGTACCAGGCCTGGAAGTTGAGCCCACCCGAACGCTCGATCGCGCGTCGCACCATCCGCTCGGCGTCCGGCACGCGTCCGACGTTCATGTAGCCGACACCGAGGTCGTTGAGCTCACGGTCCGTCGCATCGGCGAGGGCGGCGGCCTTCTCGAAGCTCTCGACCGCGGCCGGCCACTGGCCCTGCGCCGCGAGCATGTGACCCAGGCGCCGGTGGTTCGCCGAGCGGAGAGGCTCCACCTGGATCGCGTGCTCGACGAGTGCCTGATGGGACTTCCACGCGGGGATCTCGCTCGCTGTGATGACGACACAGATCGCGAGGAAGACGCCTGCCGCGCCCTGCATGACCCGCCGGAGCCCCGGCCGGCGGTCCGCGAGCCACGTCCCGAGGACCACGGTCGTCAACGCGAACCCGAAAACCGAGAGGTAGGCATAGCGGTCGGCCACGGCGCGCTCCGAGAGCACCGCGACGGTCGATGGCGCGAGGAGCAAGCCGACCCAGCCAGCACCCGCGGCCGCAAGTCCGAAGCGCGCCTTCCACTGGGCCGGTGGCCGCCGGAGCAGCACGACGACGAGCACCACGAGGCCGCCGAGCACGAGCCACCCCACGGCCCTCGTGACGTAGAGGGGGCGCGCGATCGAGATGTCGAGCGGGAAGAAGAACGTCACCGCGTACTCGACGCAGGCGGCTGGAACGTGGGTGATCGCGTCGAGCACCGTCCGCGTCTGCACCGCTGCGCCGCGCGCGAGGAGTGCGCGCAGCACCACGTAGACCGGCACCGCGGCGAGCATCGCCAGGATGCCTCCTGCCCACTCGCGGCGTCGTCCCCTCGCCAGAGCGAGGCAGGCGACGCCGACGGGGAGGAGCGCCACCGCCTCCTTCGCGCACAGCGAGAGAAACGTCAGCACCCCCGCTCCGATCATCGCCCCTGTCTTCGCGCGACCCCCGCGCGCCGCGCCCTCCGCGACCAGCCCCGCGGCCGCGAGGCCGAGCACGCCCGAGAGCGGATCCGCTCGAGCGCTCACGAAGCAGATCGCCTCCGCCTGCAGCGGGTGAAAGGCAAAAATCGCCGCGACCAGCAGCCCTTGCGATGCGGAGCCCAGGGTTCGCCACGCCAGCCAGAACGCTCCGAGAATCGCGAGCGCGCCGAGGAGGACCGAGTGGACATGCATCGGTCCCGGCCTGTCACCGAAGAGCCGGATGTCGACGTTGTGGCTCAGCAGCACGAGCGGCCGATACGAGTCGTGCATGAGCGCCACGCCCTCCAGGCGCGCGAGGTTCGGGTCGAGGCGCGTGTGGTCGGTCGTTCGCAGCTGCTCGGCGAGCGGGCGGCGGAACGTCTCGCTGTCGACGACGGCCGCTCGATCCGTCCACACGAAGGCGAACTGCCTCGTCTGGGCGTAGAGCGCGCCGTACACGAGAAGGACTCCCGTGAGGACGAGGGCCGCCGCGCCTCGGGTCGACATGAACGCGCGGAGGGTCTGGCTCATCGCCGCACGCCGCGGACCGCTGCCGGCGCGAGATCGGCCTCGCGGGTCGTGCGGGCCAGCCGCCCGAGCCCGAGCGGAGACGGGTGCGCGACGAGCGGCGGGCGGACGGCGACGCCGCGGGCCCTGCCGGGACGTCGCGAGGCGTGAGCGCGGCGTGCGCGGGACCGTCCGCCTTCCAGCGCGCGAAGACGCGGGGACATCGTCCGAGTATACCCGCGTTCGCAGGCCAGGGGCGGCGTCAGTCGAGGATGTTGTCCACCGGCTCGAGGAGAGGGGGCAGATCCGTCTCGCCGAGCCGCTGTCGGAGGTTCACCTCGATGGTCCGCGAGATCGCGTTGAGCGGGAGGTCGCTCACGTCGTCGCCGAAGGGGTCCTCGAGCTCGTCGCCGACGACGTCGAGGCCGAAGAACGCATAGCTGACGAGGATGACGACGAAGGGCGTGTAGATCTCCACGACGTCGACGACGCCGAACGGGAGCGTGTAGCAGTACACCGCCACGATGCGGTGCATGAGCGTCGTGCTCGAGAACGGGATCGAGGTCGTCTTGATGCGCTCGCAGCCTCCCTGGATATCCGTCAGGCCCGTGAGCGTCGCGTCGAGCGTCGCCAGGTGGATCGGCTCGACCCACCCCTTGTCCCACGCCCGCCGCAGGCGCTCCGCGGTCCCCTGCGAGATCGCGTACGGGACGTTCTTCTCCTCGCGCAGGCGCGCGATCTCGTCGTCCGGGAGGAAGGGGGCGAGCTCGCTCACGTCCCCCCGCCTCCTCAGGGCGATCCGCAGCGCGTGGACGAACGCGATGGTCCTGTAGACGATCTCGCGCTGGAGGGCGCGCACCTCCTCCGTGGGCTCCTCCCCGCGCGGGGTGATCAGGGTCAGCGCCTGGCGCGCCATCGTGCGCGTCGTGTTCACGAGCGCGCCCCAGAGCTTGCGACCCTCCCACCACCGGTCGTAGCTCGCGTTGTTGCGGAAGCCGAGGAAGATGCCGAGCGCCACCGCGATGAGCGTGTAGGGGAGCGGCGTCAGGTTCGGATGCAGGCCGTAGCGCTTCCACAGGAAGGTCACGACGACGGAGACCGCGCCGACGCCGAGGATGCGGTACTTCGTGCGCGGGAGCTCCGTGCCCCGGTAACGGAGCACGAGCCTCCACCAGCTATCCCGCGGCGCGACGAACATGGGTCGGCAGCATACCGGATCGCGAAGCGCGACGTCAGAGGTTGATCCACACGAGGAGGAGGCCCGTCGGGCCCACGCGGGTCGCACCCGCGCCGCCGCGATCGATCGACTGGATCACGAACGTGGGCTCGAGCCATAGCGCCTTCATCGGGCGGAGCTGGGCGCCAACGCCCACGCGGTTCTGGGCGAAGCCGCCGCGGATCCCGGGTCCGGGCGGACTCGCCTCGAGGAAGACCTCGTCCCAGGCGACGACGCCAACGCTCGATCCCGGGGGCATCCACAGCGCGCGGACCATGTGGCGGAGGCGCAGCGCGACGAAGTCGACGTTCTCGAGGATGCGTTCCTCGACGCGGAATCGGTTCGTGAACGTGATCGGTCCGAGGCTCGCGGTGTGGGCGAGCTGCTGCCAGGGGCGCTGCTCGTCGTTGAAGCGCGGGTGGAAGGTCGGGGTCCAGGCGAAGCCCGCGTGGACGGTGAACCCGCGCGGGAGGGCGATCCCGATCGCGGGCCGGAGGAGGAGCGCCTGAACCTCCGTGCCGCGGTCGAGCTCGTTCAACCGGAGCTGCGCCTCCGCGTACCCGCGCAGCGGGCCGCCGAGGGGTCCCTGGGCGATGATCTGGGCCCACGCCTGCGCGTCGACCTCGGCGCCCGCGATCCGAGGTGCCGCGAGGACGAGCAGAGCCGAGAGGAGGCGCGGGAGCGCGCGCGTGCGGCTCACCCGTCGAGCCTACACCCGCTCCCACCCGCTTCCATCGTCAGGTTCCGCCCCTCTCCCATCGGCGTCAGGGGACGTCCTTCTCGAACGCGACGCTCCAGTTGTGGAGGTCGTACCCGTACTCCGAGGGGGTGGTATCCGAGTCGCGGAGGTTGCCGCGCGCCCCCTGCGTCGGGCCGGGGCACGCGTTCGGGACCGCGGCGTTGAGCGCGTAGCGGAGCTTGCGACCCGGCCCCACGGGAGCCGACGCGAGCGTGACCCGTACCGTGTCGGGACCCGCGAGCGCGACCGTGGTGATGGCGGGCGGCGCGCCGCTCTCGTCGTGGTACGTGAAGCCGTACTTGCCGGGGTCGAGGACCCGTGTGGTGTCGATGACGAGCGGCGGAACGGGGACGTTGAACGTCACGGTGATGACCGCGCCCGCGCGGGTGACGGACATCGGCCGCACGGGCTGCCAGGGCTTTCCGCCGAGCACCGTCGAGGCGTAGGCCTTCGCGAAGTACTCCCCGAGCCGCCGCGAGCTGTGGTTCGTGTAGTGGAGGCAATCGGTCTGGAAGGGGAGCTGGTAGGTCGGACCGATGAGGATCACCCGGCCGGGCGCGTTCTCGTGCGCGATGACCTGCCGCACCGCGAGCCGCGAGCCGGGCGTGTCGGTCCAGCCGTTCATCTGCGAGATGAAGAGCGGCACCGGGATGGTCTGGCCCGTGATCGCCTTCGCGCCTTCCTGGTAGTCCTTCTGCCACTCGATGAGGCCCTCGCCGTAGTGGTTGATGTTGCCGACGCCGCTCGTGGCCGCGAGGGGGAACTCGGTCAGGAGATCGCCGTCGTCGTAGTGGTCGGACTCGCCGTGGATCACCGTGACCCCCCGGACGACGTAGGACAGACCCGCGGCCGCGGCGAGCGCCTTCGCGTCGGTGATCTGCCTCATTCCCTCGGCGAAGGGCTTGTTGTAGGCGGGGAGGTAGGTGCAGCCGCCCTTGCGGAGGCACCAGTACGTGAGGCCGCTCCGGCCGTGGAGGCTCACGAGGACGTCGTGGCTGGACTTGCTGGGTGGCTGGCCGACGAGGTACTTCGCGCGGGCGATGCGGGTGATCTCGTTCGCGAGGCCGCTCGACGTCGTCTCGACCACGTACGCGCCGCCGAAGAACGTGTCGCCCTCGACCAGCGGGACGAAGCTCGTCGGGGTCTGGTAGTCCGTGCAGCCGCTGCCGTTGCACCCGCCGGCCGCGCACGCGACGCCGGGCCGGCCGCAGCCGGTCATCACCCCGACGTTGAACATCCGGTTGCTGTAGGGCTGGGTCGTCGTGAGGGGCGGCCGGGCGCCGCTCGCGATGGAGTTGCTCTGCCCGGTCGTGAGAACGTGGTTGATGTCGTAGTGGACGAACGCGGGGTCGAGCGGTCCTGCGGGCCCGGTGTCGGCGCCGGCGTCGACGGGCGCGTCGGGCCCCGCGTCCCCGAGCGCGGCGTCCGCGTTCGTCGGGACGCTGGAGTCCGGCATCGGCTGCGCACCGTCCGGAAGGTCGGTGGCGCCGTCGGGGGCCAGGGCGCCCGCGTCGCCGTCCGCCGGCGGGACGTCCGTGCCATCCGTCCCACATGCGTAGGTGAGGACGAGGGCGAGTGCTGTGGTAGCGGCCAGGGCGAGTCGACGCATCGGATCCAACCTCCTCGTGCGATCCTTCCAGGATATCGCCTGTCCGGTCAGGTGTCACTTCCGCCGCGAGACGGCCCCTCCCACCCCTCCGACGAGGGCCGGCCTGGTCCGTCGAGGAGACCGTCGGGGCAAGGCGTCCGCGAAGCACGCCTCTGCCCGAGGGCCCGGGTCCCTGCTACGCTCGAAGGGATGATGCGCTGGCGATCGCTCGGGTGGGTCGTCGTGCTGGCCGCCTGCGGCGTCGAACCGCCCGTGGACGTACCGGCGGCGGTCGACGGAGGCCCGGGGCCGAGCCTCCCTCCCGATCCCGTCGCCGGCCCCGGCGACGCCAGCACCCCCGATGCCGTGCGGGAGGACGCCGGACGCTCCTTGACCGCCGTTCCCCCGCCTGTCCCGCTGACGTTCCCCGGCACGATAGGCACGCTGTCGATCGGCCTCCGGACGTCGACCGCGGCGAACTCCGAGACCGACGACCCGATCGAGGTCTGCCTCAGCGAGACGCGGTGTTTCCCGCTGGACCTTCGCGACGTCGACGACTACCGGAACGGCGGGATCGACGTCTACCACGTGGAGGACGTCGCGATGCCCCGGGCCGAGGTCGATCGGGTCGTCTTGAGGACCCTGTCACCGAGCACCTTGGACAACGATCGCTTCACGCCGGAGTGTCTCGACCTGCGCTTCGACGGCGAGCCGGTGTACTGCAACGACGCCATCGGGACCCACATCGGAACGGGCGTGAGCGCCGGCGAGGTGCCAGCCTGGAGCGACCCTCTGGGCCTCCACAACGCGTGCGTGACCTGCCAGCCGAGCAAGCTCCCGCACGGGGCCATGCTGGGCGCGCCGGGGCCGGACACGGTCCGCGCGTGGGTGCGGACCGACGCGACCCGGCTGGTGGGGCTCTTTCTCTCCGAGAAGCCCGATGGAGCCGGCGCCGTGCCGATCGCGTGGTCGTACCCCAGGCCCGAGCAGGACTTCGCGGCCGTCCTCACCTCGCCGACCCTCGAGCCCGACCACGAGTACTTCTACCAGGTGAGGGTGGAGGGCGACACGTCCCAGCCCTTCCGCCGGGTGCGCACCGCGCCGGCGCCCACCGCGAAGGTGCGGATCGGTTTCGGCTCCTGCTCGCGCGCTGCGGCGCAGCCCATCTTCGGGCCCATGAGCGGCGCGAACCTCGACATGTTCCTCTTCCTCGGCGACAACCACTACGCCAACTCGCCCTACGTCGAGGCCCATCGCTACCACTACCGCCGGCTCGGTCAGATGGATCCGCGTCGCGAGTTCGCGGCCGGCGTGCCGATACTCGCCACGTGGGACGATCACGACTTCGTCGCGAACAACTCCGATGGCGCCTGCGGCGGTCGGGAGGAGGCGCTCCACGGCTTTCGCGAGGCCTGGCCGAACCCCTCGTTCGGCACGGCCTCGACCCCCGGCGTCTTCACGCGCGCCCGCCTCGGTCCGGTGGAGGTCATCCTGGCCGACTGCCGGCACGACCGTCCGCGCGTCGACGATCCGGGGCGGAGCTGCGCGTTCGACGGGGCGCCCGTCTCGACCGATCTGGCGAACGGCCCGCTCGGCGCGGCCCAGTTCACGTGGCTCGTCGACGCGATCGCGACCTCCAAGGCCAGGTTCAAGCTCGTGGGGTGTGGGAGCCTCTTCACGTCGACCGGCATCGACTCGTGGGCGAGCTTCCCGGAGGCCCGCGACCGCCTCTTCGCAGAGCTCGCGACACGCTCCGTGAGCGGCGTCGTGCTCATCAGCGGCGACATCCATCGAACGGAGGTGCGGGTCATGCCGCGCGCCGTCGGCTACGACATGGTCGAGCTCGTCTCCTCGCCGCTCGCGCAGTTCCCGATGGCGACGAACCCGGGCAGGACGGTCTGCAACGGCACGGACGCGAGGCGACGGTTCTGTTTCCCGTGGGACTCGTTCATCGCCGTCGAGGCCGATCCGTCCCTCGCCGATCCGACCCTGACCGCGATCGTCTTCGACGAGTTCGGCGGCGAGCAGTTCCGGTATCCGATCCCCCTCTCGCAGCTCGAATGAGGCCTCACATGGCGAGGTAGGTCGCGATGTCGCCGCTCCAGAGGAGGCGGTTCGTGCGGTCGACGACGTTCACCTTGTACGTCGTCGACATCTGGAGGTTCGCGGGCGACAGCTTGATCGTCTCCCACGACACGGGCGCGCGCGAGTGGTTCTGGCTGTAGGACCACGTGTCGACCTTGATGGTCAGCACGTGGGTCGCGTTGTTGACCCGCTCCGCGTGGGTGAACGTCACGTCGATCCAGTTCCTCATGTACGTCATGGTCAACCCGTGCATGCACGGCGGCTGGCCCTCGCGGACGATGCCGCATCCGGGGTGCCAGGTGACGTCGCGGATGGCCGGCGGGTAGTGGTACTTCCGGGCACCGAGCTCGAGGGAGGACTCCGCCGTGGTCTCGTCGCCGGGCTCGCTTTCGGCCTCGCCGGACTCGGCCGCACATCCTCCGACGGCCAAGGCCATGAGGATACAGGGGAAAATCTTGTAGGTGCGCATGTGGTCTCCTGTCGTACGGGGTACGCTGACCCTGGCAGGCGAAGGGGGCCGCGTCAAGGACGGGCGCCCTCAACTCGCCTCACGCGCGCCCCGCTCCTCTCGCACGGCGCTTCACGCCTCGCGCGCGCCACGTCGCGAGCCTACCCCAGCCAGTCTCCGAGCGGCGTGCCCCACACCCACTTGATGATCCTCTCGAGGATCTTCGCCTTCTCCGCGGTGTACGGGTACCAGACATGCTCCGCCTTCGGCCCGAAGCGGTCGATCACGATCGGCATCGCGTGGCAGTACCCGCGCAGGCCCGTGGTCCCGTTCACCTGCCCCACGCCGCTCGTCTTCCGTCCCCCGAACGGCGCCTCCGTGGCGCCGTACGACACCGCCGACTCGTTCACGCACACGCTCCCCGCCTCCATGCGCTTCGCGATCGCGACGGCCTTCGCCTCGTCCTTCGTCCAGACCGTCGAGGAGAGCCCGTACACCGACTCGTTTGCGAGGCGGATCGCCTCCTCCTCGTCCTTCACGCGCACGATCGGCAGGATGGGCCCGAACGTCTCCTCGCGCATCACGAGCATGTCGTGCGTCACGTCGGTGAGCACGGTCGGCTCGTAGAACATCTCGCCGAGCGCCGGGTTCTTCTTGCCGCCCGCGAGCACCGTCGCGCCCTTCGCGCGCGCGTCCGCCATGTGGCGCTCGATGACGTCGAGCTGCTGCGGCCAGATCATGGGGCCGACGTCGAACTCTCCCTCCGCGCCCTGCCGGAGCGCCTTGGTCTTCTCGACGACCCGCCGCGTGAACTCGTCCGCCAGGGTCTCGACCACGTAGACGCGCTCGGTGGAGCAGCAGAACTGCCCCGTGTTCATGAACGCGCCGAACACCGCGCCCCCCGCGGCGCGCTCGACGTCGGCGTCGGCGCACACGATCATCGGATCCTTGCCGCCGAGCTCGAGCGTGCACGGGACCAGGTTCCGGCCGCATGCCTCGCCGACCTTGCGGCCCGTCCGCACGCTGCCGGTGAACGAGATCTTGTCGACGCCGCCGTCGACGAGCGCCGCGCCAGCCTCGCCGTCGCCCTCCACGATCTGGAGCACGTCCTCCGGCAGGCCGGCGTCGCGGAACAGATCGGCGACCAGCCGGCCGGCGAACGGCGTCACCTCGGAGGGCTTCAGGACGACGGTGTTCCCCGCCATGAGCGCCTGACACGTCGGGTTGAGCCCCAGGATGAACGGGCCGTTCCAGGGCGTGATGATGCCGATCACGCCCAGCGGCCGGTACGTGATGACGAGCTTCTTCGTCCTGAGCAGGTGCATCGACGGCTTCTCGTCGGCGAGGAGGCGCTTCGCGTGCTTCGCGTAGTACGAGAGGCTGTCGCACGCCGGGAAGATCTCCATCATGATCGTCTCGAAGCGCGAGCGCCCCGTGTCCCGGACGATGACGGCGATGTACGCCTCGTACTTCTGGACCAGGATCGCGAGGGCACGCTTGAGGTACCGTGCGCGCCCGTCGAAGCCGAGGGCCTCCCACGCGGGCTGGGCGGCGCGCGCGCGCGCGATGGCGGCCCGCACGTCGGCCGCGTTGGCGACCTGGATCTCGCCGATCGGGGCCCGCGTGGCGGGGCTCGACACGCGGAGGCGGCGCGGGCCGGAGGGGGACTCTACGGTCTCGACGATGGCCATGGCAGCTCCTCGGGAGTCAGACGAAGAAGTCGGTGTTCCTGGCGCCGAGCAGCACGCCGCCGAGGTTGCGCGCCGGCTTCTCCGGGTTGTTCGCGTGGTGGGCGCGCGCCGCGTGGACGTCGAGGAACGCCCGCTGCATCGGGCTGCCGTCGAAGATCGCGCGGCCGCCGCTCTCGGTGAAGAGGGCGTCGACGACCTCGACGGATCGCGCGACCGCCAGCGAGGAGTCGAGGCGCCACCGGAGGCGCTTCTCGAGCGGGAGATCCTCGCCGGCGCGCACCAGGGCCATCATCTCGTCGAAGTTGCCCCGGAGCTGTCCCCTGAGATCGGCGATCACGGTCGCGGCGCGGGCCGCCACCGCCTGCGCCGCAGGGTCGAGCGCGACCTTCGCGCCGTCGGCCGCCCCGACGCGGGCCGCGGCCGTCTTGCAGTACGTGTCCAGCGCGCCCTGCGCGATCCCGATCGCGGTCGTCGAGACCGACCGCACGAACACCTGCCCGAACGGGAGGCGGAACAGCGGCGCCGGGTTGTGCTCGTTGCCAGGGCTCGATCGCTTGTAGCCGTCGACGAGCTTGTGCGTGCGCTCCTCCGGGACGAGCACCGGCTCCCGGATGACGACGTCCTTCGATCCGGTGCCCTTCAGGCCCATGACGTGCCAGTTGTCCTCGATCCCATAGTCCGCGCGCGGCACGAGGAACGTTCGCATCTCCGGCGGCGCGCCCTCCGCGGCCGGCGGCACGAGCCCGCCGAGGAACGCCCACTGCCCGTGGTCGCAGCCGCTCGAGAACGACCATCGCCCGCTCAGTCGGAAGCCGCCGCTCGTGCGCTCGACCTTGCCCGTCGGCGCGTAGGACGAGGAGATGAGCGTCGACGTGTCCTGTCCCCACACCTCTTGCTGCGTCGCCAGCGGGAAGAGCGCGAGCTGCCACGCGTGCACGCCGAGCACGCCGAGGACCCAGGCGCTCGACGCACACGCGGCGCCGATGGTGGCCTGCACCTCGAAGAAGACGTGCGGATCGTGCTCCATGCCGCCCCAGCGCGCCGGCTGCAGGATCCGGAAGAACCCCGCCCCGTGGAAATCGGCGATGGTCGCGTCCGGGAGGCGCCGGAGGCCGTCGGCCTCGGGGAGCCGCTCGCGCAGCACGGGCTGCAGGGCGACCGCTCGCGCGATCAGCTCGGCGGCGGACGGCGGGGTCACGGCTCGGACCGACGGCCAGGCGTGAAGGTCACGGGCATCGCCTTCACGCCGTTGATGAAGTTGGAGCGGAGCCGGCGCACCTCGCCGGCCAGCGCGACGTCGGGCATCCGCCGGAGGATCTCCTCGAACATCACGCGGATCTCGAGCCGCGCGAGGTTGATGCCCAGGCAGGAGTGCTGGCCGATGCCGAACGCGAGGTGATCGTTCGGCGTGCGGCCCACGTCGAAGGCGTTCGGGTTCGGGAACACGTCCTCGTCCCGGTTGGCCGACGAGTAGTAGAGGACGACCTTGTCGCCCTCCTGGATCGTCTGCCCGCGTAGCTCGACGTCGCGTGTCGCGGTGCGGCGGAAGTGGATCACCGGCGTCACCCAGCGCAGCATCTCCTCGACCGCGCTCGTGAGGAGGCCCGGGTCCGCCGCGAGCCGCGCGCGCTCGGCGGGGTGCTCCATCAGCGCGAGCATGCCGCCCGAGATGAGGTTTCGCGTCGTCTCGTTGCCGGCGACCGTGAGCAGGAGGAAGAAGCCGTCGAACTCCATCTCCGTGAGCTGCTCGCCGTCGATCTCCGCGTTGATGAGCACCGTGACGAGGTCCTTGCCGTCCTGGCCCTTGCGCTTCTCCGCGAGGTCGTTCGCGTACGCCCACATCTCCGCGGCGGCCTGCTGCGCGTCCTCCAGCGACGTCTGGAACTCGGGATCGTCGAAGCCGATGAGCCGGTTCGACCAGTCGAAGACGAGGTGGCGGTCCTCCTTCGGGACGCCCATGATGTCCGCGATCACGACCAGCGGTAGCTCGGCGGCGATCTTCGTGACGAAGTCGCAGCTCCCGCTCTCGATCACCTCGTCGATGATCTCGCGCGCGGCGCGCCGGATGTACTCCTCCATGCGCGCGATCATCTTCGGCGTGAAGCCGGTGGAGGTGAGGCGCCGGAACTTGGTGTGCTGCGGAGGGTCCATGTTGACCATCAGCATCCGGATCACGTCGAGGCTGTCGGGCGGGTAGTCGGGGATGTTGGTGCCGCCCCGGTAGGAGGAGAACGTGCCCGGGTCCTTCGACACGGTGACGACGTCCTGGTACTTCGTCACCGCCCAGAAACCCTTGCCGTCCGGCGGCTCGGCGTGGAACGAGACGGGGTGCTCCGCGCGGAGGACGCGGAACGCGTCGTGCGGCACGCCCTTCACGTAGATGTCGGGATCGAAGATGTCGATCGTGGCCGGCGTCGGGTGCCTCATCGCCCCGGAGTGGAACATGTTTCACGGGCCGTGACAAGCGGCATTAGAACATGTTCTACTCGGGCCCATGGACCACCTGCTCGTCGCGAAGGACGGCCACGTCGTCACGCTCACCATGAACCGCCCCGAGGCGCGGAATGCCATCGATCTGGAGATGCTGGCGCGCCTCGCCGACGCGTGGGAGGAGATCGACCGCGACGACGACGTGCGCGTCGCGATCCTCACCGGCGCGGGGGGGCACTTCTCGAGCGGCAGCGACCTCAAGAAGATGCACAACCCGCCCGACGACGCCTGGACGGCGCGCTTCAAGGCCGATCCCGACCTGCACTGGAAGGGCTTCCTGCGCCACAAGGCGCTGAAGAAGCCCCTCGTCGCGGCCGTGGAGGGCTCGGCCATCGCGGGCGGCATGGAGATCCTCCAGTCGACGGACGTGCGCGTGTGCGGGGCGTCGGCGAAGTTCGGCGTGTCGGAGGTCCGGTGGGGCCTCTTCCCGCTCGGAGGCTCGACCGTGCGCCTCAGGCGGCAGATCCCTTACACGCACGCCATGGACATCCTGCTGACGGGGCGCCACCTCGGCGCCGAGGAGGCGATGCGGATCGGGCTCGTGGGCCGAGTGGTACCCGACGGCGAGGCGCTCGCGGAGGCGCGCAAGGTCGCCGACCAGATCGCCGCCAACGGCCCGTTCGCCGTGCAGATGATCAAGCGCAGCGTCCAGGAGACGGAGTCGCGTCCCGAGGCCGAGGCGCTGAAGATCGAGCTCGAGCTGGGGTGGAAGGTCTTCAACTCCGAGGACGCGAAGGAGGGCCCCCGCGCGTTCGCGGAGAAGCGGAAGCCGGAGTTCAAGGGCCGATGAGCCTCGTGGGCCTGCTCGACAGCCGTCCTTCGAGCCCGTAGCCTGTCCGGGAATCGAGGATCACCATGGAGCGGCTCTCCGGGCTCGACGCAAGCTTCCTGTACTTCGAGACGTCGCAGATGCACATGCACGTCTCCATCGTGGCGATCCTCGATCCGAGGGACGCTCCGGGCGGCTTCTCCTTCGACAAGGTGCAGGACCTGATCGCGTCGCGGCTGCACCTGCTCCCGCCGTTCCGGCGCAGGCCGGTGCCGGTGCCGTTCGATCTGCACCACCCCCTGTGGGTCGAGGATCCCGACTTCGACATCATCCACCACGTGCGGCGGATCACCTGCCCCGCGCCGGGGGGGCGAAAGGAGCTGGCCGCCATCTGCGGGCGCATCACGAGCACGCCGCTTGCGCGGTCGCGGCCGCTGTGGGAGGTGTGGGTCATCGAGGGGCTCAAGCGCGGTCGCGTCGCGATCCTCACGAAGGTCCATCACTGCGCCGTCGACGGGGCGTCGGGCGCCGAGCTCATGGTCCACCTCTTCTCGATCGATCGCGAGACGCCCACCGCGGCGGCGCCGGTGCACGTCCCCGGCGAGAAGATCCCCACGGACACCGAGCTCGTGAAGCACGCCGTCGTGGAGCGGGCCAGGACGACGCTGGAGTGGGTGGGGCTCGCGCGACGCACCGTGCGCGCGGTCCGCAGCGTCGCGCGTCTGAGACGCACCCCGGACGCGGATGTCGGCGCGACGCCGCTCACGGCGCCGCGCACACGGTTCAACGGGGCGATCACGGCGCACCGCAGCGTCGCGTTCACGCGCGTCCCGCTCGCCGAGGTCAAGGCGGTGCGCAAGGCGCTCGGCGCGACGGTGAACGACGTCGTGCTCGCGATCTGCGGCGGCGCGCTCCGGCGGTACCTCGACGAGAAGGGCGAGCTGCCCCGCGAGCCGCTCGTCGCCGTGTGCCCGATCTCGGTGCGCGAGACGGGGTCGCCGCGGCCGTCGAACAACAAGGTCTCCGGGATGTTCACGTCGCTCGCGACCGACGTGGCCGACCCGATCGAGCGCCTGCGCGTGATCCAGCGCGTGACGCGTGGCGCGAAGGTCGAGCACAACGCCATCGGCGCGGACATGCTCCAGAACTGGGCCGAGTTCGCGGCGCCCACGACGCTCGCGCTCGCCGCGCGCTTCTACACCAGGATGAAGCTCGCGGATCGTCACCGGCCGATCCACAACCTGGTGATCTCCAACGTCCCCGGCCCGCCGTTCCCGCTCTACCTCGCGGGCGCGGAGCTCGTCGCGGCGTACCCGATGGGGCCCGTGTTCGAAGGGGCTGGGCTGAACGTCACGGTGCTGAGCTACCAGGGTTCGGTCGACTTCGGCTTCAATGCTGCGTCGAACGCGGTGCCCGATCTGTGGGGGCTGGCGGACTGCGTGCAGGGCGCGTTCGCGGAGCTCGCGCAGGCGGCGAGGCCACTTGCCGCCTCCTCGGGACGCGACCAGACCACCGGAGCCTGAGCTCACGGGCAGCGGTACGCGGCGGCGTCCGGCACGTTCGTGCACGGGTGCACCTCGGGCTGCGGCTGCCAGACGTGCCCGAGTTGCGCGGGGTACGCGTCGAACGAGAGGCTCGTCGAGAGCGCATCACAAGGCAGCTCCCTGCCGTCCTCCGCCTGCTGACCGCGTAGATCGAGGTGCTCGCAGAGCTTCCCCTTGAGGTTATCGAAGAGGGGCACGCCGGGGCACAGGAACCCCGGACCCACGGGGGCCCGGAAGAACGCCAGGCCCCTCAGGAGATCGCCGATCTGGAGGCGTCCCCCGTAGTCGCCGGCGAGGGAGAACGAGGCGCCCGAGCGCGTCAGCCTGGCGACCATGACACCGCCCTTCACGTCCATGTGGAACGTCCCCATCGTGAGCCCGATGCGGAGGGGCGCGTCGATGTGGGCGACGAGGAGGCCGTCGACGACGTACGCTTGGCCGTCGCTGTACTTCGGCGCACAGGGTGTGGCGTCTACCAGGCAGTCCCGTCCGTTCGCAGACACGCCCGAGAGCAACGACAGGGGATCCACCGTCCACACGTCTCCCCCGTCGAACGTCGGAGGCGGCAGATCGCCGCCGTCCGAGGTCTGGACGCCCTCCACGCCGCTCGACACGAAGAAGCTCACGATGACCTCTCGGTCGTTGGGGGTGCCGTTGTAGTTCTGGAGCTTCAGGAGGAACGTGTACCGCCCCATCGCAATCTGCGTGCGCACGAAGCCCGGCTGGAAGGCCTCGGGCGCCACGGCCGAGTACGCCGTGAACACGCCGAGCGTGGCGTTGTCACGACCTCCCGGCTCGTCGCACCGGTTTCCCGAGGCGTTCGCAGGCGGGACGCACGACTCTGGCCCCGGGCACGTGCACGTGTGGTCCACGTTGAAGCCGAGCGCGGGCTCGGGAGGCCCGGCGTCGGGGAGGCGGTCGAGGCGGAGCCCGCGGACCGCGAGCAGGTAGTCCGTCGAGGACGAGGATCCCCGTCGTGACGGCGACCGCCAGACCGCCGAGCCCCACGCCTCCGAGGATGTATCCCGTCGTCCGGCGTCCGCTCGCCGGTTCCCGCACCACCTCCCGGGTCCCGGGTCTGGACGCGACCGCGTGCAGCGCGGGCACCGCGACCTCGACCGCGGCCCCACGACCATCCGGCAGGTTTGTCCGGGACCGTCACCTCCAGGGACCACTTCTGCTTCGTCGCGGCCACGGCCTGATGGTATGTCGCCCGGTGTCCACCGCCAGGAAGCCATACGCCTCGCGCGCGACCACCTCGCCGTCCACCCGTACGGTGACGTCCGCCTCGACGACCGTGAGCTTCAGGTGGGGCACCCGCGGCGTGATCTCCCGGAGCTTCGCGCGCGCGGCCTCCTCGCGGGTCCGCTTGCCGCTGGCGTGCGCGAGCGTCTCCACGGCCTTCAGGTTACGCCACGCGCGCGCGTGCATGCCGATCCGCTCCTCGCACAGCGCGAGGTTGTACTGCGTGCCGAGCCCCGGATCCAGGCGCTGGCTCTCGTCGAGCCTCGGGTAGGCGTCCCGGTAGTTTCCTTGCTCGATGAGGGCCATGGCCTCCCCGAACAGCCGGTCCGCGCGGGCGCTCGGTCCCTCGTCGTCCGCGTGGACGACGCGTGCGACGAGCAACACGAGGACGACCGCCCGCGACGTCTGAAGGTGGCCTAGGAGCACGTCACCCTCCGGTCTACTCGAAGCGGTCCGGGCTGAAGTCGCTCGCCGGTGTCGGCTTTGCCGGCGGTCCAGCCGACGCGCTCGGGGACGTGCGCGGAGGCGTCGCGAGGACCGGTCTCGCCGCGCCCGGGCGCGCGGCCGGCTTCCTCGCTACCGAGGCGCCGGCGGGCGCGCGCGGTGGCTCGGCCGCCGCGGTGGGGAGATCGCTGGCGATCGGCGCGGTAGGCGCGGACGTCGCGACGGGGATCGCGGCGACGGCGGACGCCGGAGGTCGCGCGGCGGTGACATGCGGGGCCCACGGCCGTGTGATGCCTGCGAGGACACCCACGCCGATCAGGAGGGCCACGACCGCGAACGCGAGCGGCCTCCGCATCGCGCGCGGTGGCGGCGGCGGGGCGGCGGCCTGGGACGGGCCGCCGGTCGAGCTGAAATCCGTCGCCTCTCCCCATACGCTCGTCGCGTCCACGGCCGTCTCGGCGAGCGCGAGGCGCGCCTTCGACGGCGTTCCGTAGGCGCCCCAGCTCGACGCCGGCCTCGGGACCGTCTCCAGCAGGCGCCGTATGGTCTGCGCGGAAGCTTGAGCGGACTCCGACCCGAAGGGCGCAAGCGCGTACGAGAGCTCCGCGACGGACGGAAACCGCTGGGCGCTGTCGCACCGGAGGCACGTGGCGACCGCCGCGGCGAGGGCGGGCGGCGTGTCCGGAGCGAAGTCGCGAACGTCGGGGGCGGTTCCGGCGAGCACGAGAGCGCCGAGCTCGGCCATGGAATGCGCGACGAAAGGCCGCCGCCCCGTGAGGAGCTCGAACAGGATCACGCCGAGCGCCCAGATATCCGTGCGCTCGTCCACCCCCTTCGAGCTCTTGAGCTGCTCGGGCGACATGTAGAGCGGTGACCCCATGGTCACGGTCGTCGTCGTCATCGAGAGCGACTCCGAGCCCTCGCCCACCATGACCTTCGAGATGCCGAAATCGAGCACCTTCACGATCGGCGTGCCGTCGGCTCCGTGGACCAGGAAGAGGTTGGCGGGCTTCAGGTCTCGATGGATGATGCGCTGGGCGTGCGCCTCGGCGAGCGCCTCGCACGCCTGCAGCAGGTAGTCGACCGCGACGGCCGGCGCGAGCTTGCCCTCCCGCTCGAGAAGCGCCGCCAGGTCGAGGCCGTCGAGATACTCGGTGACGAGGTACGGCACGCCGTCGCTCTCGCAGACGTCGAGCATCCGGACCACGTGCTCGCTGCGGATCTTGAACGCCGCCCGCCCCTCGTGCAAGAACCGCGCGACGATGTCCGGCCTCTGGGACAGGTGCGGGTGCAGCGATCTTGATCGCGACCCGATCGTCGAGCTGGAGATGCTTGGCGGAGACGACGAAGCCCATCCCGCCGGCCCCGAGCGTGCGCTCGATGACGTATTTGCCCGCGAAGATCTCTCCGGGGCGAGGCGCGCCAGGATTTTCGTGCTTGGTCGCCATCGATCCGAGGAGAGCCGCGCGCGTCGTCCGCGGTGAGCGAACCGCCAACCGCCAGTCTAACAAAGGGGTATCACGTCGGCAACAAGGGCGCGCTCACCGCGCGCAGACCCGCGCGAGCGTGCGGGGGATCGCCAGCCACGCGAGCTGGCCGGGCGTGACGAAGGGCTTCCCGCTCGTCATCAGCCCCACGGCGAGGTCGCGATCGGGATCGGCCCACGCGATCACGTTCGTGAACCCCACGTGCCCGAACGCGCGGCCCGAGCTCGCGCCGTAGAGGCTGAGCGCGTCGGTGCCGAGCATGAAGCCCATGCCGTAGCGGACGGGGAGGCCGAGGAAGGAGTCGATCTCCAGGTACGACTGCTCGGCGATGGCGCGTCGCACCGTCCGACGGCCGAAGACGCGCACGCCGCCGTCCTCGCCGCCGGCGAGCAGCACCTGGAAGAATCGGGACGCCTCGTTCGCGGTGCCGATGATGTTCCCCGACGGGATGATCGCGGTGAGAAAGCGCGGGTCGTTCGACATCCGGGCCGCCGCGCGCACGCTCACACCCAGCCCGCGCTCGATGAGCCAGCGGTACGGCGGCACCGCCGGCGCCCCCGTGCTGGCGTTCTCCGCGACGTCGCCGATCCGCTCCGCGGGGACGCCGTAGCCGAACGTGTCGAACCCGAGGGGCGCGAGCACCTCGTCGCGGAGGACCGCGCGGATGTCCCGCCCCGTGACGCGGCGTACGACCTCGCCGATCACGTAGCCGCCCGTGAGCGCGTGGTACGTGATGCGCCTGCCCGGCACGCTCACCGGTCGTGCGTCGCAGAGGATCTCGACGATCCGGCGCGGATCGGCGAGCGCGTCGAGGTCGATCCTCACGCCCGGCAAGGTCGGGATCCCGGCGCGGTGCGTGAGGATGTGCCTGAGCGTGATCCACTCCTTGCCGTGCTTGCCGAACTCCGGGATGTACTCGACGACGGGGTCGTCGAGGTGCACGAGGCCGCGGTCGTCGAGCAGGTGGACGACCATCGCCGTGACCGCCTTGGACGCGGAGTAGAGGCTGAAGAGCGAGTCGTGACGGATCGGGATCCGGGGTGCGCGCGCGTCGTCGTCCGTGCCGTTGCCGCGCACGTGCCCGATCGCGCGGTCGAGGACGACCTTGCCCCGCCGCCGGACCGCGAGCGCGATCGCGGGGTGGAGGCCGGTCGCGTAGAGCCGCTCGACGGACGCCCACATGGCGTCGACGTCCGCCGCCGAGAGGCCGACCTCGCGCGGGTCCACCTCTGCGGCGGCGTTCCGGCTCGTGACCTCGGCGGCGGGGAAGACACGGACGTGCATCCGTGGCAGGCCGATGCGGCGGAGGTCGAGGCGATCCATCACGACGCGCGGACCTTCTCCCGGAGGATGAACTTCTGCACCTTGCCCGTCGCGTTCATCGGCAGGGAAGGGACGAGCACGACCTTCCGAGGCACCTTGAAGTTCGCCATTCGCTCGCGGCAGAACGCGATCAGCTCGCCGGCGTCGACCGATCGTCCCGCGCGCGGCACCACGAACGCGACGCCGATCTCGCCGAGGCGCTCGTCCGGCGCGCCGACGACCGCCGCCTGCGCGATCGCGTCGTGCTGCAGGATGACGCGCTCGATCTCGGCGGGGTAGGCGTTGAACCCGCCCACGATGAACATGTCCTTCTTGCGGTCGGTGATGCGGAGGTACCCGCGCGGGTCCATCACGCCGACGTCGCCGGTGTGGAGCCATCCGGCCTCGTCGATCGCGGCCCGCGTCGCCTCGGGATCGTCGAGGTACCCGCGCATCACGCTGTAGCCGCGCACCACGATCTCCCCCGGCTCGCCGCGCGGTAGCTCGGTCCCGGCGTCGTCCACGACCCGGACCTCGACGCCCGGGATCGCACGCCCCGAGGTGCTGGCGATCGTCTCGGGGTCGTCCCCGGCGCGGCACATCGTCGAGACGCCCGTCGCCTCCGTCAGACCGTAGCCCGTCACGATCGTCTCGAACGCCAGTTCGCGGCGCATGCGGTGGATGAGCTCGACGGGGATCACCGCAGCTCCCGTCACCGCGAGGCGAAGCGAGGACAGATCACGCTCGCGGAGGTCCGGTCGCGCGAGGAGCGTCTGGTAGAGCGCGGGCGGCCCCGGCAGCACGGTGATGCGATCGCGCGCCACCCGCACAAGGATGTCGTCGACCTCGAACGTGGGCTGGGGAAACACGGTCGCGCCCACCATGAGCGCCGCGAGCCAGCCGGCCTTGTAGCCGAACGTGTGGAAGTAGGGCAGGGCGACGAGGTAACGATCCGTCGGGCGAAGCCCCACCACGTCGGCCCAGTCGCGGAACGCCCGCAGCGACTGCGCGTGCGTCGCGAGCGCGCCCTTCGGGTGCCCCGTCGTGCCGGACGTGAAGATGACGTCCCCGAGATCGTGGGGGCCCACGGCCTCGGCGCGACCCTGGGCCTCCTCGTCGGGGACTCGGGCGCCCTCCTCGATGAACGTGCTCCACTCGAGGACGTCGCCTCGCGCGGGCCCGCGCAGTGTCACCACGCGCCCGAGGCGGGGGAGGCTCGCGTCCGCCGCGCGGAGCGACGCGTGCAGATCCGCGCCGAGGAAGTCGCACTCCGTGAAGAGGAGCCGAGCCCCGCTCTTCGCGAGCACGTACGCGGCCTCGGGGCCCTTGAACCGCGTGTTGATGGGGACCACCACCGCGCCCACGGAGTGAACGCCGAGCGCCGCCACCTCCCACTGCCACGAGTTCGCGCCCCAGATCGCGACGCGGTCCCCGGGCGCGACCCCGGCGTGGATCAGCGCGCCCGCCGCGCGCCGTACACGCGCGGCGAGCTCCACGAACGACAGCGTCGTGTCGCCGTCCACGATCGCGTCGCGCGTGCCATGGCGCTCCGCCGCGATCCGGACGAGGCGCGCGATGGTGCCGAGCTCCAGATCGCCGCGCGTGCCCTCGTCGCCCGCCATCGCTACAGCCGCTCGAGGATCGTCACGGGCGCCTGGCTGCCGCCCTCGCACATTGTCTGCAGGCCGTACCGCGCCTTCCTGCGCTCCATCTCTCCGAGGAGAGTGGTCATCAGGCGGGCGCCCGTCGCGCCGAGCGGGTGGCCGCGCGCGATGGCGCCGCCGTTCGGGTTCACGATGGCCGGATCGGGCTCGAGCTCGCGCGCCCACGCCATCACGACCGAGGCGAACGCCTCGTTGATCTCCACGACGCCGATGTCGCCGATGCCGAGGCCGCACCGATCGAGCGCGCGCCGGGTCGCGGGAATGGGGGCCGTGAGCATCCACACCGGATCCGCCCCCCGCACAGAGAGGTGGTGCACGCGCGCGCGCGGCGTGAGGCCGTGCGCTCGCACGGCGTCCTCGGACGCGACGAGGATCGCGGCCGCGCCGTCGGAGATCTGGCTCGACGTGCCCGGGGTGATGCGCCCGCCGTCCTCGACGGTCTTCAGGGTCGCGAGCTTCTCGAGCGACGTGTCGCGCCGCACCCCCTCGTCCGCGACGATGCCCGCGATGGGCACGATCTCCCCGGAGAAGTGGCCGAGATCGATGGCGGCTGCGGCCCGGCGGTGGCTCTCGAACGCGAAGCGCTCCATCGCCTCGCGGCTGAGCTCCCACTTCCCGGCGATCATCTCCGCCGATCTGAACTGCGAGAGGGGATCGGTGCCGTACCTCGCGCTCCAGCCTGTGGCGCCGACGAACCGGTTCTCGATCCCGTAGGCCTTGCCCGCCAGCATCGAGGCGCCGATGGGGATCTGGCTCATGTTCTGGACGCCGCCGGCGACCACGAGATCCGCGGTGCCGCTCATCACCGCCTGGGCCGCGACGTGCACCGCCTGCTGGGACGATCCGCACTGCCGGTCGATGGTGACGCCGGGAACCTCGTCGGTGTACCCCGCCGAGAGCCAGCACGTGCGGGCGATGTCGCCGGACTGCGGACCGATGACGTCGACGCAGCCGAAGACGACGTCGTCCACCGCGGCCGGGTCGATCCCCGTGCGCTCCACGAGCGCGCGGATGACGTGGGCGCCGAGGTCGGCGGGGTGGACCTTGGAGAGGCCGCCGTTCCGCTTGCCCACGGGCGTGCGCACGGCGTCGACGAGGTAGGCTTCGGGCATCTCTAGGGTTCTCCGAACGGGTCCGGGGGGGGGGAGTCGCCGTCGAGGCAGACGACGCCGACGCGGTCTCTGTGGAAGGAGGTCGTGCCGAACGCAGAGGAGAGGGCCCAGCTGCGCTTCATGAACAGATGGAGATCGTACTCGAAGGAGTAGCCGATCGCGCCGTGGCATTGCAGCGACTTCCTGGCGGCGATCCCGGCGGCCTGGTCTGCGCGCGCGCGCGCCATCGACACGTGGAGGGCCGCGTGGACGCGGTCGTGGGACAGCGAGCAGGCGGCGCGGTACACGAGCGGCCGGGCCAGCTCGAGCGCGAGGAGCGCGTCGGCGAGGTGGTGCTTGACGGCCTGGAAGCTGCCCACCGGCTGGCCGAACTGCTCCCGGGTCGAAACGTGGGCCACGGCGAGGTCGATCATGCGCGCCGCGAGGCCGAGCTGCATCGCCGCCACGCCGAGGGCGCCGTGATCGAACGCACGCGCCGCGAGGCCGCGCGCGGGATCGCCAGGCGTCAGTGCGAGGCCACGGGGATCGCTCCCGAGCGTGAAGATCCGCCGCGCGCCGTCGACCGTGGGCTGATGCACGACGGAACACTCCCGCGGGTCGACGAGCAGCATCGTGTCCCTCGCTTGCACGATGATCCGGTCGGCGACGTGCGCGTCGGCCACGAGCGGTTCACCGTCGAGGGACGTCGTGATCGTCGCGTCGCCGCTCACGATTCGGGCCAGCCACTCGTTGGCGGTCGGAGAGCCCGTCGCGGCGAGCAGGGGCGCGGCCACGAGCGCGGTCTCCACGAGGGGCTCCGGGAGGGCGGCGCGCCCGGCCTCCTCGATCAGGAGCACGAGATCGATCACGCGACGCCCCAGCCCGCCCTGCGCCTCGTCCACGAGGAGGCCCACGATGCCCGCGTCCGCGAGCACCTTCCAGCGCGCTGGATCCCGCCCGCTGGACGCCGGATCCCACGCGGTCCGGACCGCGGTCGCGGGGCAGATCCGCGCGAGCATGGCGCGCGTCGCGTCGCGAAACGCGAGCTGCTCCTCGGTGAACGCGAAGCGCAACGCGCCCTACTTCCGCGGGAGGCCGAGGAGGCGTTCGGCGACGATGTTGCGCTGGATCTCGTTCGTGCCCGCGTAGATCGGACCGGCGAGGGCGAACTCGAAGCCCTTCATCCACGCGCCGTCCGGGCCCTCGACGAGCGGCGCCGACGGGCCGAGGAGGGCGAGGGCGGTCTCGTGCATCGCGAGGTCCATCTCGGACCAGAAGATCTTGTTGAGGCTCGATTCTGCGCCCATCTTGGCGCCCGCCTCCGCCATCTTGCTCACGGTCTGGAACGTGTGGAGGCGGTACGCCTCCGCGTCGAGGAGCGCGTCCACGACGCGCTCGCGGCACGCCACGCCGGCCCCGCGCTCGCGCTCGCGCCGGTAAAGGGCGACCAGCCGCTCGGCCGTCGCGAGGAAGCGGCCGGGGCTGCGGAGCGAGAGGCCGCGCTCGCTGGACGTGGTCGACATCGCCACGCTCCATCCCTCGTGCACGCGGCCGAGGACGTCGCCGTCCGGCACGAACACGTCCTCGAGGACGACGTCCGCGAAGCCGGCGTCGCCGTCGAGGCGCCCGACCGGGCGCACCGTGACGCCAGGCGCCCGGAGGTCCACGAAGAAGTAGGTCAGGCCCTTGTGACGCGCGTGCTCCTTCCCGGTCCCGGTGCGGAAGAGCCCGAAGAGGTGGTCGCAGAACGCCGCCCGCGTGCACCACGTCTTCTGTCCTGTGAGGAGCCAGCCGCCTCGCGCCTCGTCGCGCACCGCCCTCGAACGCAGCGCGGCGAGATCGCTCCCGGCGCCGGGCTCCGACCACCCCTGCGCCCAGAGGGCGCGCGCCGCCGCCATCGCCGGCAGGATGCGCTCCTTCTGCTCCTCCGTGCCGAGCTCGAACAGCGTCGGGGCGAGGAGGAAGATCCCGTTCTGGCTCACGCGCTGCGGGGCGCCGGCCCGGTAGTACTCCTCCTCGAAGATGAGCCACTCCACGAGCGACGCGCCACGTCCACCGTATCGCTCGGGCCAGGACACGACGGCCCAGCGGGCATCGAACAGCTCTCGTTCCCATCGTCTGCAGAAGTCGAAGCCGTCCGCCGTGTCCCCCGACGGGTGCGGTCCGGGCGGCACGTTCGCCTCCAGCCACAGGCGGGCCTCGCGGCGGAACGCGCGCTCCTCCTCGGTGAAGGTGAGATCCATGATCGGCCGACGGCGTCCTGGCCAGAATGAAACATGTTCTACTCCACGCGTCAACGCGCTAACCTCGGCGCCCGATGCCGTCTTTCGATCGCTCGGTCGACTTCCTCGTCGTGGGGTCGGGCGCGGCTGGGCTGGCCGGGGCGATCCGCGGGAGGGACCTCGGCCTCGACGTGCTCGTCGTCGAGAAGGGTGAGGCCTACGGCGGATCGACCGCCATGAGCGGGGGCGTGATCTGGGTCGGCAACAACCCCCACATGCGGCGCGCCGGGATCGACGACTCGGACGCGGAGGTGCTCGAGTACCTGAGGCACATCACGAAAGCGGCGGGGGGCGGCGTGTCGGACGCCCACCTCGTCGCGTACCGCGACCACGCGCCGCGGATGCTGGCCTGGTTCGAGGAGCACACGCACCTCCGCGTCGAGCCGCTGGACGCGTACACGGACTACTACCCGGAGGCGCCCGGCGGGAAGCCCGGCGGCCGTTCGCTCGAGCCCGCGCCCTTCGATGGCGCGCGGCTCGGCGAGGACTTCGCGGCGCTCCGGAGGCCGGCGCCGAGCGCCCTCATCCTCGGCCGCTTCATGATCACCGCGAGGCTCGCCAAGCGCATGATCGTGTTCGATCTCGCGGGCCTGCTCCTGATGGCGTGGCTCTTCTTCCGGTACCTCCTCCGCGCGCCGGCGCGGCGTCGCACGAAGGGGCGCGACACGTACCTCACGAACGGCAACGCGCTCGTCGCGCGGCTCTTCCTGTCGCTCAAGGACCGCGGCAAGCCCGTGTGGTTGAACGCGTCCCTCGTCGAGCTCGTCGTCGATGTCGCGGACCGTCGCGTCCTCGGCGCCGTCGTCGAGCGGGACGGTGAGCAGATCCGGATCGAGGCGCGCCGGGGCGTTCTCCTGGCCGCGGGCGGGTTCGAGCGCAACCTCGCCATGCGCGACGAGCACGGTCCGAAGCCGGCCTCGATCGAGTGGACGGCCGGCAGCGAGCACAACACGGGGGACGCGATCCGGTGCGGCGCCGCGGCCGGCGGCGCGCTCGCGCTCATGGACGAGGCATGGTGGACGCCCGTCACGCAGTTCCCCGGGGCGAAGAGCGGCTGGGTGCTCGTCGTGGAGAAGAGCCTGCCCGGCGGGATCTTCGTCAACCGACAGGGACGGCGCTTCACGAACGAGGCCGGTCCGTACGTCGACGTCGTCACCGCCATGTACGCGGACCAGAAGAGGACGGGCGACGCGATCCCGGGCTGGATGGTGTTCGACGCGCGTTACCGGCACAGTTACATCGCGGGCCCGGTGGCGCCTGGCAAGGCGATGCCGGATCGCTCGCTCGGGCGCCGCCTCCGCGAGCAGTTCCTCGTGAAGGCAGGCTCGATCGAGGATCTCGCCGCGAAGATCTCGGTCCCGCCCGCGAGCCTCGCCGCGACCGTCGCGCGGTACAACGAGATGGCGCGCCGCGGGAAGGACGAGGACCACGGGCGCGGTGACAGCGCGTCCGATCGTTACTACGGCGACGATCGCGTGAAGCCCAACCCGTGCATGGCGCCCCTCGACCGCGCCCCGTACTACGCGATCCCGCTCTTCCCCGGCGATCTCGGGACCAAGGGCGGCCTCGTCACGGACACGCGCGGCCGCGTGCTCGACGCGAGCGGCGCGGTCGTGACCGGCCTCTACGCGGCGGGCAACACGAGCGCTTCCATCATGGGCCGCACCTACCCGGGGGCGGGTGGCACGATCGGTCCCGCGATGTGCTTCGCCTTCCTTGCGGCGGAGGCGGCGGCCGAGACGGCGGTGCCGCAGTACGCTCGCGTGCCCTAGCTCGCCGATAGCGCCAGCATCCGGTCGATCGGCACGCGGGCCTTCTCGATCAGATCGGGGCGCATCACGAGCTTCGGCTCGAGGTCGCGGAGCGCGAGGTAGACCTTCTCGAGCGTGTTCTTCTTCATGTGCGGGCACTCGTTGCACGCGCAGTTCGCCTCGGGCGGGGCGGCGATGAAGGTCTTCCCGGGGGCGGCCTTCTGCATCTGGTGGAGGATGCCGGGCTCGGTCACGACGATGAAGGTCGTGGCGGGGCTCCCCGTCGCGTACTTCAGGATGCCCGTCGTCGAGCCCACGAAGTCCGCCATCCGGAGGATCGGCTCCTCGCACTCGGGGTGCGCGAGCACGAGCGCCGTGGGGTTGCGCTCCTTGAGCGCGATGAGCTTCCGTTCGCTGAACGTGTCGTGCACGATGCAGCTGCCCTGCCAGATCTCCATCGGTCGGTCGAGCTTCTTCGCGAGGTACGCGCCGAGGTTCCTGTCGGGCGCGAAGAGGATCGTCCGGTCGCGCGGGATCTGCGCCACGATCTTCTCCGCGTTGCTGGACGTCACGATGTAGTCGGAGAGGGCCTTCACCTCGGCGGAGCAGTTGATGTACGTGACGGCGACGGCGCCGGGGAAGCGCGCCTTCCACGCGGCGAACTTCGCGCCGGGGCAGCCGTCGGCGAGCGAGCAGCCCGCCTCGAGGTCGGGCACGACGACCTCGCGGTCGGGGTTCAGGATCTTCGCCGTCTCGGCCCTGAAGTGCACACCCGCGAAGCAGATGACCTTCGCCTCCGTCTTCTTCGCGGCCTGCGCGAGCTGGAGCGAGTCACCGATGAAGTCGGCCACGTCCTGGATCTCGGAGTCCTGGTAGTAGTGGGCGAGGATGGTCGCGCTCCGCTCGTTCTTCAGACGGGCGATCTCGGCCTCGAGATCGAGCGACGGGTCCACCGGCCTCGGGGGCTGCCGGCCAGCGATCGGGAGCGTGCGCGTCACCATCCCGCGAAGGTAGGGCCGGAATCGTTTTCCCTCAAGCCTGGACCGAAGTACGCTCGGGCGCCGCATGCGCGAGACCTTGCAGAAGAAGTGGACGGAGATCCGGGACTCGGCCAAGGGCGCGCCGGAGCGCACGCGGGCGTCCCTGAACATGGCGCGGACCACCGGCCTGATGTGGGAGCTGAACCGTCGCGGCCTCGTCGCCCTCGTGCGGGTGCAGATCTCGGGGTCCCAGAACCCGTCGCAGATCTACCGCATCCACGCCGCCAACACGCCGGACAAGCCGGCGATCATCGGCGGCGCGCGATCCTTCACCTTCGCCGAGCTCGACCGGCGCGTCGACCGGCTCGCGCACGGCCTGCGCGCGCGCGGCTTCGGTCGTGGGCAGAGCGTCATCCTGATGCTGCACAACTCGATCGAGCTCGTGGAGATGTCGCTCGCCGCCGCGCGCATGGGCGCGCGCGCCGTGGCGATCTCGTGGCGCTCGACCTCGGCGGAGCTGTCGTACCTGGCGAACCACTCGGGTGCGTCCGCCCTCCTGACCGATCCCGAGCTCGTCCCGGTGGTGCGTGGCGCGGAGATCTCGGACGCGCTCCGCAGGAACGTCTTCGTGCGCGGACCCGGCGTCGACGGGGCCGTCGCGGTCGACAGCTTGTATGATGCACGTACCACGCCCTTCGTCGCCGAGGCCGGGTCGGAGGACGACGCCGCCGTCGTGATCTACACGTCGTGCACCACCGGCCGGCCGAAGGGGGCCGTGCGCAAGTTCCCCAAGGACACACTGCCCGCCGCGTTCCGCTTCATCGGGTCGACGCCGATGCGCTGCGACGACGTGCACCTCGTCACCTGCCCGCTGTACCACTCGACGGCGTTCGGGTTCCTGACCCTGTCCCACATCCTCGGGTGCACGGTCGTCCTCATGGACGAGTTCAAGCCGCGGACGTTCCTCGAGCTCGTCGCGCGTCACAGGGTGACCTCGACCGCGGTCGTTCCCACGATGCTGCATCGCGTGCTCGCGCTCGGCGACGACGAGCTTCGCGGCTTCGACGCCCGATCGCTCCGGCTCGTCTTCGCCGGGGGCGCGCCGCTCCCGGGCCCTCTGGCCATCGAGTTCATGGACCGGTTCGGGGACATCCTGTTCAACTTCTACGGCGCGACGGAGACGGGGCTCGTGACCCTCGCGACACCCGATGATCTCCGCGCGGCCCCCGGCACGATCGGGCGGCCGCTCCCGGGAAACGACATCCGCCTGCTCGATGACGAGGGTCGCCCGACGACCGGAACGGGCGAGCTGTTCGTGAAGAACAACTTCCTCGTCGCCGGGTACCACAACGACGAGGGCGCCACGAGGGACAGCATGCGGGACGGCTACTTCTCCGTCGGCGACCTCGCGCGGCGCGATCACGGCGGCCGCTACTTCATCGACGGGCGCAAGCGCGACATGATCATCTCCGGGGGCACCAACGTCTACCCCGCCGAGGTCGAGGGCGTCCTCGAGGCGCACCCCGAGCTCGCGGAGGTCGCTGTCGTCGGCGTACCCGATCCGGAGTGGGGCGAGCGCGTGCGCGCCTTCGTGGTGCGTCGGCCGCCGAGCCAGATCGACGAGGGTACGCTCAAGCTGTGGACGAAGGAGCGGCTGGCCGGTCCGAAGGTGCCGCGCGACTTCGTGTTCCTCGACGCCCTCCCGCGCAACCCCACCGGCAAGGTGCTCAAGCGCGATCTCAGGCTGGCGTAGCCCTGGTGCTATACTCCCCGGGTCTTGAGCCACGCGCCGGGTGACGTCCTGAATGGCACCTACCGCCTCGACGCCCTCATCGGCCGGGGGGGGATGGGCGAGGTCCATGCGGCGACGCACCTCGTATCCGGCCAGGACGTCGCCATCAAGCTCGTGCACCGCGAACACTTCGACGAGACGCTCCGGGCGCGACTCCGGCGGGAGGCCGAGGCCGCCGCGAGGGTCCAGAGCGCCTTCGCGCCGCGCCTCCTCGAGGTCGCGGAGACCGGGGAGGGGGAGCTGTTCCTCGTGATGGAGCGGCTCCACGGCGAGTCGCTCGGGCGGCGCCTCCGCGAGCGGACGGCGCTCTCGTGGGACGAGGTGCGCGTCCACGGGGAGGACATCCTGCGCGGCCTCATCGACGCCCACACGGCGGGCGTCATCCACCGCGATCTGAAGCCAGGGAACGTGTTCCTGGCGTCGTGGGAGGGGGAGCGCGAGCGCGCGATGATCCTCGATTTCGGGATCTGCAAGCTCGACACGCACGACGCCGAGCACCTCACGGAGACGGGCGAGGCCCTCGGGACGATCGCGTACATGGCGCCGGAGCAGATCCGGGGCGCGGCCAGGGTCGACGAGCGGGCCGATCTGTACTCGTGGGGGATGGTGGTCTTCGAGATGCTCACGGGGCGGCTCGCCCACGAGGCGCAGGGTCAGGTCGCCCTCATCGCGTCGAAGCTCGAGAACCCCGCGCGCAAGCTGAGCGACCTCGCGCTGGTTCCGATCCCGGCGGCGCTCGACGCCCTCGTCTCGCGTGCCCTCGCGCGTAGACCGGCGGACCGCTTCGCGTCCGCGCAGGAGCTGCTCAAGGCCTGGCGCGCGCTCGGAGCCGCCACCGTGCTGCCGCGCGCCGTGCCACCGTCGCCCGAGTCGTTGATCGCCCAGACCCGAGGCGCGAGGACGGCGGGGACGCTCACGAGGCACGCGGGGGGCCGCGGCGCGAGGCTCTGGATGCTCGTCGCGGTGGCGACGCTCGGGGTCGGATGTCTGGCGATCATCGGGGTGGTCGTCGGCATCAAGGCGCGCACGCCGCACGTCGACGGCCTGCAGGCACCCGCGCAGCTGTCCGAGGTGGCGGCCTTCGCGCCGAGCACGAGCGGCACGGCACCCGCCCACGTCGAGAAGCAGGAGTCCACGATCGAGCTCGGGCCCACGCCGCCCGTCGCGTCGGTCGGCGTACCGCCACGGGGCGGCGCGCGGCTGCCCCGTTCCGACAAGAAGGTGAGGCCGAAGGGCGCGGGCGGCATCACCGAGGAGCCGAGGTACTGAGGGGATGCGCGCGAGGCTCGCCGTTCTCGTGACGGCCCTGACGTTCACGCTGCCTTCCGCGGCACTCGCCGACGGGCGCGAGGAGTCGCGCGCGCAGTTCAGGCGGGGCGTCGAGCTCGTGCGGCAGGAGAACTTCAAGGCGGCGAAGGAGGCGTTCGAGCGCGCGTACGAGCTCTTCCCGCACCCGAGCATCCTCCTCAACCTGGGCACCGCGCGTCTCAAGGTGGGCGACTACGTGCAGGCCGAGCGCGACCTCGCCCGCTTCCTCTCCGACGACGGGGGCGCGCCTGCCGACGAGGTCGAGGGCGCCCGCCGCGCCCTCGCAGAGACGCGGACCCACCTCGGGACCGCGCGCGTGCGCATCGAGCCCACGGGTGCGCGCGTCCGCATCGACGGGCAGGACGCCGCGGTCGCGTCGGGACGCTTCACGGACGTCCGCCTCGCACTCGGGCGCCACCGGCTCGTTGCCTCGTACGAGGGCCACGCCCCCGCCGACGTGTCGTTCGAGGTGACCGATCCCGCGGCGCCCGTGGAGGTGCGTCGCACGCTCACGCCCGTGCGGAGGGAGATCCCTCTCGACGGGGGCGAGGCGGGACCGAGCCCGCTTGGCCTCGCGCTGGCGGGCACCGGCGTTGCGGCGCTCGGCGTGGGCGCGTACTCGGGGCTGAGAGCCCGCTCGCTCGCGAGCGACTACAACGAGCCAGGCAGCGGCCACTACCAGGACGCGGCCACGCGCAGGGAGGGCGTCACGTTCCGCACGGCGGCGGACGTGGCGTTCCTCGTGGGGATCCTGAGCGTGGGGGCGGGGATCTACCTCCTGTTCGTGGACCGGCCGCGGTCCTCCTCCACGGCGCGTGCGCGGGAGATCGCGCGCGGGAGCCCGTAGATGAAGCGCGCGGAGGTCTCGCTCAGGCCGCCCCAGGCGCTTCGCGACGCGGCGGACAGGGTCTCGCGCGCTGCGGGCGATCGACGCGAGGTGAGGGCGCGGTACCTCGAGCGCGAGCGGGTCCGCCTCGCCCGGGCGGTGCTGCCGCTGGCCGGCCTGATCGCCGCGATCTTCGCGGGTGCCCTGGTGATGGAGGCCGGCGGAGCCCGGCGTGCCGGAGCGCTGCTCCCCCTGGCCTCCGGGGCGCTGGTCGGGGGGGGGGCGCTGCTCCTCGCGCGACCGCTGCGAAGAAAGGTGGCGGCTCTCCACGTCCTCGCCGTCGCGACGCCGGTCCTCGCGGCGCTGTGCCTCGCTGTCGCGGCGCGCCGCGACGACGTTCACTTCGCGTTCGCCCTCGTCGTGCTCACGGCGGGCGCGTTCTCGCTACCGCTCGGCCCTGCGGCCAGCCTCGCCCTCGGCGCGGCGTTCCCTGTCGCGATCGTGATCGCGGGCCACCACGCCTCCCCGCACCTGTGGCTCGGCGCGGCCCCCCTGGTGGTGTTCGCGGTGACCTGGGCGCGGGCGCGACGTCGGCGTGTGCTGGCGGCGTTTCGCCGGAGCGAGAAGCTGCGGATCTTCCTGCAACGCCTGCGTGGCCACCAGGAGGAGCTCGTCATCGCCGAGAAGCTCGAGGCTCTCCGTGTCCTCGTGGGAGGGATCGCGCACGAGCTCAACAACGCCCTCGCCGTCTCGCAGGTGTCGCTCGACGCCGCGCACAAGGCCGATCCGGAGCGCGCGCGGGATCTCGTCGAGAAGGCCCGCGGGGGACTCGGCCGCATCAAGCGCACGATCGATCGGCTGCGCCGCTTCGCGATGGCCGCGGACGACGAGCTCGAGCCCGCCGACGTGGCCGCCATGCTCGACTTCGCGCTCGAGAGCGCGATCGGACGCGCCCGCTCGGGGGTCGTCGTCGACAGGAGGTACGAGGGAGAGATCGCCGCGGTCAGCTGCCACGTCTCCGCGCTCGCGGAGGCCCTGTTCCAGATCTCGAAGAACGCCGTCGAGTCGATGCCCGCGGGAGGCACCATCACCGCCCGCGTCAAGGAGGAGGCTGGCAGCGTCGTGCTGTCGGTGGCGGATGAGGGGAAGGGCATCGACGAGAAGGACCTGGCTCGCGTGTTCGATCCGTACTTCACGCGCGAGAAGGCGGAGAGCGTCTACACGACGCTCGGCGGCGGCAGGGCGCGGGGCGGCGGCGGCATGGGCCTGTCGGCGGCGTACGGGCTCGTGCGTGCGCTCGGTGGGACGGTGAAGATCAAGAGCGAGCCGGGGCAGGGGACGGAGGTCGCGATCTTCCTGCCGCGGAAGGTCTAGCGCCAATGCCGATCGGATAAGGCATTCGTTGGAGCGAGGGTGCCCCCACCCGTCGCGCTTCGCGCGCGAAGAGGTTCCGTGGAGGTGGTGGGGCGCCGGCGCAGACCTCACCCCCCGTCCCCCTCTCCCTGAAGGGAGAGGGGGCATGTGAACGGGAGAATCGCCTCTCGCGGGGTCTCCCGGTTCAGTCGTGCGTTCTCGAGGCGAACGACGCGGAGGCCACGGCG
>SXNL01000368.1 GCA_005777185.1 Myxococcales bacterium | reverse complement strand
GGGGCTCCCTCGAAGGACGGTCCCGCGCACGGCAGGGGCTCGACGGCCGGCGACGGGGTCGGCGACGAGCAACTGAGGGCCGCGACGAGCGACGCGGCGAGGAGGGCGGCGGGAGCTGCGGCCCGTTTCATCGCGGTCCCCACTCGGCGACGTGGTTGCGGTCGAGAACGGTCGTCATCACATCCGAGAACATCCGGGCCTCCGTCTACACCAGTTCATTATCTACCGATAGGTCGATTACAGGAACCGTGCCACGTCGCGACGCGCGCAACCACCTTGAATCATGGCTCTCTCTCCCGCCGTTGCGGTGGGTTGGGAGCAGGCCTGGGGTGTGGGCGATCCAGGACGCGGCGAGGTCGGCCCGGACCGGGCGGGGACGCGGGCGAGCGGGTACCTTTCGGCGCACGGGACCCCGGAGTTGATCGCGCGCGCCCGCGAGAACGCGGCGCTCGTCGGTGTGGAAGCCGAGAGACCGGCTGAGCGTCTCCCGTCCGGCGAACGGGCCCAGGCGACTCAGGTGGGCGCGTCGACGTGGAGTAGCGCTCGGCGGGAAAGGTGGGCGCGCAGGTCCATCACCATTAGCTTCCCTGCCGGAGCGAGGACATGAAGAGGACCACCGCAGGGCAGCTCGGCCGCGAGGCCGTCGAGATCATGGAACGCGGCGCATACCTCGCGCCCTCGGGGCGTGACGTGTCCATCGCCCTCCCCCTCGCGGACGCGAAGGCGCGCACGCGCGACTTTCCTCCGGACCTCGGGGGCCTGACGCGCGGCGAGGCCCGCCACGAGACGGTCTTCGAGGTGACGGGCGAGACGACCATCGGGGCCGCCCGTCGCCTCGCTGCCGAGCGGCCCCTCGCGCTCAACTTCGCCTCGGCCAAGAACCCGGGCGGCGGCTTCCTCGGCGGCGCCATCGCGCAGGAGGAGTGCCTCGCGCGCTCGTCCGGGCTGTACGCGTGCATCGCGTCGAGCCGGATGTACGCGCACCACCGCGCCCTCGGCGACCCGATGTACACGAGCTGGGTCGTCTACTCGCCCGACGTCCCCGTCTTCCGCGAGGACGAGGGCGCCCTGCTCGAGGAGCCCTACCTCGCCAGCTTCCTCACGTGCCCCGCCGTGAACGCGGGGGTGGTCCGCGAGCGGCGCGCCGAGGCGGAGGCCGCGATCGCGCGCGCGATGGACGAGAGGGTGAACCGCGTCCTCGCCGTCGCCGCGCACGCGCGCCACACCACGCTCGTCCTCGGCGCCTGGGGCTGCGGCGTCTTCCGCAACGACGCCGACACCGTCGCGCGCCTCTTCGAGGAGGCGCTTCGCGGCGACCACCGTGGCGTCTTCGCGCGGGTCGTGTTCGCGATCCTCGATCGCTCGCCCGACGGGCGCTTCATCGGGCCGTTCCGCCGACGCTTCGCTCCGGCTCGGGCGGGCGGCTGAGTCCTCCACGAGCGGGCGAGCTGTGGGCCCACGGGCGACCCGATCGGGTAGCATGACCGCCGGAGGCGGGATTGCGCGAACCCACTCGAGTGACGAAGCTCCCGCCCCATCCGGCGAACCGCGCCGCGACGGTGTACGCCGTCCTTGGCGGGCTCAGCGCGCTGGTCGCCGTCGCGGGTGTCTCCGGCGGGAGCCTGGCGGCGATCCCGGGTGCGTTCGTGATGCTGGGCATGAGCGCACTCTTCTTCTGGCTGGGGCGCTACTTCAAGACCAGCATCCGCGTCGTCCAGATCAACAACCTCGCGTACGATCTGATGACGCGCGGCAACCTCGAGCAGGCCGACGCGATGCTCGCGCCCGTGGCCGCCGGGTTGACGCGTGGCTCACCCGCGCGGGCGGTGGACATCCAGCGGGGACTCATCGCGCTGCATCGCGGCGATCCAGCGGCCGCGATCGGTCTCCTGACGCGCGCGCTCGGGGCGCGGAAGGCGCTGCTCACGCGGCGCCACGAGGAGACCCAGATCCCCGGCGCGCACGCGCTCCGGGCCGTGGCGCACGCGATGCTCGGGACCGAGGCCGAGGCCGAGGCCGACGCGCGCGCGGCGGAGTCGGCGGTGACGAGGACGCCGGACACCGTCGCGAGGGCCATGCTCGCGCGCGGGATCCTCCACGCGCGCGCCGATCGCCGGGAGGCGCTCGTGGAGACGCTCCGCGGGCTCCGGACGTTCAAGGAGTCGCTCACGCCGCGGGAGCGGGCGCTCGTCCGCGCCTTCGAGCGGATGACCCGGAGCGAAAAGCGCTCCGTGTACCGCGAGCCCGCCCCGGTCGTCGAGGAGCGGAGCGCCGCCGGGCTCGCCGCGTGGGTGGAGAAGATCGCGCCCCAGGCGGCGTCCTTCGTGATCGACGCCGCGCCCGCAGGAGAGCCCGAGCCCTGGAACGAGCGGCCCACGGCGGAGGGAGCGGCGCGCCTCGCGCGGACGCGACGGGACGCCCAGAAGGCCATCCCCCACGCGCGCGCGGGGGGAGGGAGCGTCGTCGCGCTGTGGCTCATCTTGATCGTGATGTTCCTCGCGATCTGGCAGTTCCTGTCGCCGTCGGGCGACCCTGTGGGCGCCCCTGTCGACGCGGGCGGCGACTCGCTCCTCGACACGCTGCTCGGCGTGGCGCCGCCCGTGATCGCCCTCCTGTTCGCCGTGGCCGTCGCGAGGGGCCTCCGGGCGGGCACCAAGGAGGAGGCGACCCTGCGGCAGATCAGCCTGCTCGCGGCCGCGGGAGGCACAGCCGAGGCGATCACGCTCGCGCGCGCGGCGGCCAGGACGAAGCTCGGCGCGCAGGCGGCGGCCGCACAGCTCGTCCTCGCGCAGCTCCTCGAGAAGCGCGGAGAGTTTCACGCGGCCGCCGTCGAGGCGCAGGCGGGGATCACGCGGGCCAACGCGCGAGGGGTGAAGGTCGCGGTGTCGGACATCCTCCTCCCCGAGCTCATCGCCGCGCGTGCGTTCTCGCTGGCCGCGGACGGCGAGCTCGAGGAGTCGATCGCGGAGACGAACGATCTCGTCGAGAGCTACCCCGCGTTTCCCTACCGGGCGCGCGCGCTCCTCCGGATCCGGATCGCCCAGTCCCTCGCGCGAAGGGACTTCGCGGCGGCCGCGGTCCTCGCGCGCACGCGCACGCCCGAGCTCCCGATCGCCGTGCGCGACGAGGTGCTGTGCGATCTGCTCGTGCTCTGGTCGGAGGGCAGGAGCGGCGGCGATCCCGGTGCGACGGCCGAGGAGGAGCGGGCGCGCCTGATCGCGGCGCTCGAGGACGATCGAGAGCTCGCCGCGTGGGTCGACGCCCTCGCGCCGGGGCTGGGGGCCGACGTGGCGAGAAAGGTGCGCCTCGCGGTGGAGCCGGACGCGGAGTCGGACGACGAACCCGCGGTCCCTGGAGGGCTGGCCTCCATGAAGGTCTGAGATCCGTCGGGAGGGGCGTCCACGGAGGGGCGGGGTCGCCTTCGCGCGGTGGCTCACATGGTACGGTCGGTGGCCATGCGCCTTTACGCCCTCGCCTTCGCCGCGCTCTTCGCATGCGGCGGGGCGCCTTCTCCCGCATCCGCTCCGGCGGCCCCCGCATCCGCTCCGGCGGCTCCCGCGGCCACCACCATGCCGACGGTCACCGTCGACGAGGCGGTGCGCGACGCCATGCGCGGCAACGAGCAGCTCTCCCCGATCTTCTTCGAAGGCGGCGCGCTGAGACCCGAGGTGGCGAAGAAGGCGCGCGAGGTGGGCGAGGAGATGTTCCGCGCGGCGAACGTCCCCGACGGGCGCCTGGCCGACATCCTCTTCGCGGGCAGCCTGGCGAGCTACGAGTACACTCGCGACTCGGACGCGGACCTGCACCTCGTCGTCGAGAGCTCGACCCCGGACCCCAAGCTCTTCGTGGCCTACCTCCGCGCGCTCAGCACGACCCTGCACCAGGACACCGGCATGCGCTTCCTCGGCGTGCCCATGCAGATCACCCTCGTCGCCACGCCCGACGCGCAGGGGGGCGCCTGGTCGGTGGTGAAGGGCGCGTGGGCGCATCGCCCCGAGAGGCGGCCGGTGCGCTTCGCGGAGGCCGAGCTTCGCGCCGCCGTGGACGGCTTCGCGCGCGCGCGGGATCTCGAGATCGCGGAGTACCGGCGCGCGCCCGCGACCTTCGACTGCGCGCGGCTCGCCAAGCTGCGGAGCGAGCTCAAGGATGCGCGGGGCAAGGGGCTCGCGAGCGAGGCCGGCGTCGTCTCCCTCGGCAACATGAGCTACCGCGTCGTGCGCCGCCTCGGCTGGTTCGACGAGGTCGAGCGGGTCCACGCGCAGTGCCTCGACGCGCGCCGCTCGCTGGTCCGTCCCTGACATCGAGCGAGCCACGCCCGCACGTGACCGAGCGGGCACCGGTACCGGCGCGGTCGCGCTCGAGCCGAAAAGACCCGGTCCCAGGAGTCCACGCGTGGCACCCGATCCGGCACCGGCTCACAGTGGCACACACGCGGCTGGGTAACCGCGCGATATCGTGAAAGACCGCCCGTGGCACACAAATGGCTTTGGCGGCACGCATGAGCTCGCTTCATCTGGGTCGGATCCTCCGGTCGCTCCTCGCCGCGTCCGCGGGCGGAGGCCTCCTCGCGGCGTGCGGGGGGGCCGTCGAGGCACCCATCGACGAGGATCCCTCGGCGACGGATCCGACGACCTCCACGCCGACGCGTCCGTCCACGACCCCGCCCGACGCGGGCCTGCCGGTCGACGCCGGTCGCGACGCGTCGAAGCAGCAGCCCGACGCGCACATCCCCGACGTGAACGTCTCGGAGACGACCGTGATCACGACGTGCCACTCGGGACAGACGGATCCCAGCCCGCTCTTCTGCTGCGCCGATCCCAGGAGCCCCGGTTGCGCGCCGTCGCCCGGCGGCGACGCGTGCGCGCTCGACTGCATCACGGTCTGCGAGAAGATCGCGCCGGGGAGCTCCGTCAACTTCCGCAACTGTTACTGGACCGGCACGGGGGCGAGCGCCAAGATCGGCTATCTCTGCGGCTCCTGCGGCGTCGGGCGCGTGCCGGGCGACACGACGCCGTGCGACCGCGGGGCGAACGTCGCGGAGCGCCTCGCGATGCAGGCCTACTACGAGGCGGCGAGCGTCGTGGCGTTCGAGCGGCTCGCGGCCAGCCTGGAGGCGGCGGGAGCACCCCGCGATCTGGTCGCGTCGGCGCGCACGGCCGCGGGGGACGAGCGAAGGCACGCGGAGACGTTCGCGCGTCTCGCCGGAGATCGCGGCGCGTGCGTCTCCTGGCCGGCGCACGACGAGGCGAATCCGTCGCTCTTCGATCTGGCGCTCGAGAACGCCTCCGAGGGTTGCGTGCGGGAGACCTACGGCGCGCTCCTCACGCTCCACCAGGCGCAGCACGCGGCGGATCCGGAGGTGCGCGCCGCGTTCCAGCAGGTGGCGCGCGACGAGATCGAGCACGCCGCGTTCTCGTGGCGGCTGGCCAGCTGGCTCTCGGATCGCCTCACCGTGGACGAGCGGATCGCGGTCCGCTCGGCCCACGCGTCCGCGCGGCGCGCCCTCCGGCCGGCCTCCGGGATGGACGCGGTCGATCTCGCGCTCGGCCTCCCGTCCGGGGCGGCCGGCGCCGCCCTCTACGCGAACCTCTGGGTCGCGCTCCCCGACGACTGCATGACACACGCGATGGCCGCCTGAGGGCGGACTTCACCCCGGCATCCCTCGTCAGGCCGCCGCGCGCGCCCCTTCGTCGGCAAAGAACTTCGCCTGGAAGCGGTCGACGAAGGCGATCCGCTCTCGTCCGCCTCGTGGTGCGAGCACGAGATCCAGCGCAGCGTGTCCACCGGGATCACGGAGGCGACCGCCTCGCGCACGAGCGGGAAGATGCTCCGCATTCCCGTGTGGAAGCTGAGGCATCCCCTCATTTTCCTCACGTCGAGCCCGAGCCCGAGCCCGAGCCCG
>SXNL01000367.1 GCA_005777185.1 Myxococcales bacterium | reverse complement strand
GTCGGCCGCGGGCACGCGCGCAACCTCTTCGGGCGTCACTGCTCGTGCATCGGCCGCATCGAATGCGAGCCCCACGGCCCACTCGAATCGCGCCAGTTCGGCGAACTGCGGACGGTGCCGCCAGCGCGGCGAGCGTGCGAGAAACCGCGCCAGTTCCGCGCCGTACCAGCGCAGATTCGGGTCGCGCGAGGGGTGCGCGGCGACGTCGGGCCCGTTCGTGGAGAGCGCGGCCTCGATGCGGGCGATCTCGGTCTTCTCGTGCTGGTCCATGGCTCTGCTCCTCGTGCTCCTTGGGTTTCTACGCGACCCGCTGCTGAGTGCAAGTTCAGCGTCGCGGGCGTGTAGGTGGATGGAGGACTTCCGCGCGGTGGCCAGCGGCCAGCCAGGAGCGGCCATGGCCACCCCTTGCGCGCGAAAATACCAATGAAATCAAAACACATCCGCCGGCACGCCCCTGGCTACAGGAGGCGCGTGCCCGCCACGTCGGCGGGCGGAGCAGGAGAAGTGATCATGGAGAGCAACGAGAAGAAACTGGTCGTCTACACGATCGTCGAGGGCAAGGACGGCAAGAGCTACTGGGTCCGCATCGGGCGCGTGTTCTCGCCGAACCGCGACGGCTCGTACAACATCAAGCTGGACGCGCTGCCGATGAACGGCGTCCTGCAGGTGCGCGAGTGGGAGCCGCGCGACGAGCAGGCCGGCCGCGAGGCCCGCACCGCGCCGCCGCCGGTGCCCCACGAGGGGTTCTCCCTCCGCGACCTGTCGTGACGGGAGCGACCCCATGAAGCCGCGAGCCGCCACGGGGCTCGCGGAGACGGCGCGGCGCGGACGAGAGACCCTCGTCCGCGTCGCGGCCTTCGTCTCCGCGCGCGCCGTCCCTTGGTCCAAGGTGCTCCTCGGGGCGGGGATGCTCGTCCTCTTCTCGGCGCTCGGTCTCCTCGCCCGCCGCGAGTCACCGGTCGCACGTGCGGAGAACGTCGTCCCGGAGGCCGGCGCGCCGGTCTCGAGCCTGCCTCTGCCGTCCACCCTCCCCACCGCCGGCGTCGTGGCGTCGTCGATCGGTGTGCCGGCGACGGCTCCTCCGGTGGTCCCCGCCCTGTCGTCACGCGCGCGCGCATCCCCCGAGGATCCGGTCGTGCTCAACACCGCAACGCTCGAGGAGCTCGAACGGATCCCGGGCGTGGGGCCCAAGAAGGCGCAAGGGATCCTCGCCCTGCGCCAGAAGATGGGCCGCTTCCGCCAGGTGGAGGATCTGCTCCGCGTGAAGGGGATCGGCCGGGGCACGCTGAAGAAGATCCGTCCGGTCGTCCGGGTCGATCCCCCGGTCGGTTTTCTGGACGCGGGGAGGGCTCCTCCATAGAACCGTGACATGCCTGCTAGCGCGAACGCGGCTGCCCGTCTCGCGGCGCTCGGCCTCGCGCTCGGCTCCGCTGGGTGCGCGAACTCGTGTGTCGAACGGGACGGGCGGCCCGCGCTGGTTGTCGCGCGGGAGTCCGCGGCCCCGGTCCGCGGGACGTCGTCTGCGCGCGAGCGCGTCACGGAGCACGGGGAGACCTTCGAGGTTTCGCGCGTGTCGTTCGCCCTCGAGGCCGTGCGCGTGGACGTCGTGGATCTGGGGCGATCGCGGGACATCGGCGCGGCCCTGGCGCGGGCACAGGGCGCGCCGCTCCTCGCGGTCAACGGCGGGTTCTTCGGAGAGCGAGGCGAGCCCCTCGGGCTGGTGGTCTCCAGCGGTCGGAGGCTCTCGCCCTTCTCCCGCAGCATGTCGGGCGGCGTGCTCACGATCGACGGCGATCGCGCCGCGCTCTCGGAGACCGAGGCGTTCGATCCGACGTCGCCGCACGCGTTCGCGATCCAGTGTCGGCCGCGGCTCGTCGTCGGGGGGGCGGTGAACATCCGTGCGGACGATGGCAAGCGCGCGGAGCGGACGGCGCTCTGCTTGCGCGAGGGGGGCGCCGTGCTCGACGTCGTGATCGCGCGCACGGTGGACGGTGGGCCCTCGCTGCTCGCCATCGCGCAGCACCTCGCGAGCACCGGTTGCGAGGACGCGCTCAACCTCGACGGCGGGCCGTCCACCGGGATCGCCTGGCGAGACGACAGCGGGATCCACGCGGAGGATCCCCGCGGCGCGATCCGTCACGCGATCGTGGTGCGGCGGCGCGAGCGCTGATCGCGCGAAACGTGCGGTTTCGCGCAGGTTTTCCCCAGGTTGCGCCCCTTGCGCGCGCGCGTGGTTCCTCGTAGGACGGCGGCGATGGCAACCAAGGTGGACAGGGAGCTCGAAGAGGCGGCGGAGCAGCACGCCGACGACCCCGAGCGGTCTGACCTCATCACGCGCGCCCGTCGCTTCAAGGCGAGCTGGGTCGAGCTTGCAGAGGCGCTCGTCGCGGTGAAGAAGAACCAGCGGTGGCGCGGGTGGGGGCACGACTCTTTCGAGGCGTACGCCATGAAGGAGCTTCGCCTCCGCCAGGAGACGGTGGACAAGCTCACGGGCAGCTACGCGTTCCTGAAGAAGCGTGCGCCGGAGGTCTTCCATCGCGACGGGGTGGAGGCGCCGATCCCGAGCTACCAGGCGATCGACTTCCTGCGGCGCGCGGAGGAGAAGGACGACGCCGCTCCCGACGTCGTCGACGAGATCCGCCGTCGCGTGCTCGACGACTGCGCGTCGCCGGCGCAGGTGAAGCGGCAGTACGGCGACGTGGTCTTCCCCCTTCCGGCCTCGGAACGCAAGGCCAGGGATCTCGCCGCGATACGGAACGTCGCCACGCGCCTGCGGGATCTCCTCGGCGAGACGCGCGCCGTGCCTCGCCACGTCGGGACCGAGGTGCGGGAGGCGCTCGACAAGCTGCTGTCCGCCGTGGGCGAGCGCGGCGACGGGGAAGTGTCGCTCGCGGGGTGACGCGTGCTCGCGGCCAGGCCGCCGCGCAGAGGATCGTCGCGACGACGGGCTACCCGGCGACGATGCCCGCCACCGAGCGTGCGAACCACACCACGCCGAGGAGGATCGACGCCGCCGCAGCCAGCTGGACGAGCGCCGTCGCGGACCTCGGCGCGCGCGCGAGGCGTCCGAGCACGGGACCTGCGGCGCCGGCGAGGAGCATCATCCCGAGGGCGGCGCCCGCCGCGTAGAGAGCCAGCCCTGCGATCGCCGCCCCGCGCGAGGCCGTCGCGCCGAGGGCCATCGCCGCGAGCGCGCCGCTCCCCGCGAGCCCGTGGACGCACCCCACCAGGAACGCAGGCGCCGGGCCCCTGGCCGGCGCGTGCGTGTGGCCCGCCTCCGCGGGGTCCGGCGCGCGGACGCCGAGGCCCAGCGCGCGGACGCCGAGCACGACGAGCATCACGCCGACGAGCAGCTCGAGCGCCTCGCCCACGCGCGGCGGCAGGACCGTGCCGGCGAGCACGAGCGTTCCCCCCAGCGAGACGAGCACCGCACCGTGGCCGAGGCCCCACGCGGCGGCGTAGCCGACGCTCCTCCGGGTCGAGGGGCCCCCCGCGACGACGGTGGCCAGGGCGGTCACGTGATCCGGCTCGAGGGCGTGGCGGAGCCCCTGCGTCAGGCCGACCGCACCGGCGAGGACGCTCTCGAGCATCCGGGGCGGTGTAGCACGTTCCTGGCGATGCACCCGGATGGTTTAGATCGTCGCGGCCAGCGAGGATTTCCGGCGTGGCGGCTTCACGCGAGGTCTCGCGCCAGCGCGCCCAGGGTCCGGATGCTGCGATCCATCGCGTCCGACCAGGGAAAGCCGGCGCTCACGCGGAGGCAGCTCGAGAAGCGCTGCTTCGCCGAGAAGATGGGGCCGGGCGCGATGCTGATCCGGGCGGCGTGGGCGCGCGCGTGGAGCTCGAGGGCGCTCTTGCCCGGGGGCATCTCGACCCAGAGGACGAAGCCGCCCTTCGGCCGCGAGATGCGGGTCCCGGGGGGGAAGCAGGCCAGGACGGCGTCGCTCACACGTGCGACCTGATCGGCGAGCTTGCGGCGAAGGCGGGAGAGGTGGCGATCGTAGCCGCCGTTCTCCAGAAAATCCGCGACGGCCATCTGGGGCAGCGTCGCCGTTCCGACGGTGTGCGCGAACTTCAGCCGCTCCACGCGCTCGCGAAACCGCCCCGGCAGCGCGTACCCCACGCGGTAGCCGGGGGCGAGGGTCTTGGAGAAGGAGGCGCAGAGCATCACGAGGCCCGCCTCGTCGAACGCCGCGGCGGGGCGAGGGCGCGCTCCGCCCCAGTGGAGGTCGCCGTAGATGTCGTCCTCGACGAGGGGGATCTCGCGACGCGCGAGCATGCGCACGAGCTCTCTCTTCGCGTCCTCGCCCATGAGCGATCCGAGCGGGTTCGAGAACGTCGGCACCAGGAGACACGCGGCGACCTTCTGCTGGCGGAGCGCGAGGTCGAGGGCGGCGAGATCCACGCCCTCGCCCGAGCTCGCAGGGATCTCCAGCGCGCGCAGGCCCAGGGCCTCGATGAGCTGCAGAACGCCGTAATACGTGGGCGACTCCACGATGACGGTGTCCCCCGGCCGCGTCACGGCGCGGAGGCAGAGGTGGAGCGCCTCCATGGTGCCGAACGTCGTGACGATGTCGTCCGCGGTCGCCGCGACGCCCCACTCCGCCGCGCGCCGCGCGATCTGCCGGCGCAGGGCGGGCAGACCCGGCGGCACGTCGTACGCGACGCCCGCGCCGCCCGCCTGGCGCGCCACGGCCGCGAGCCGCCGGTTGAGAGCCTCGGTGGGGAGGAGGGTGGGGCTCATGTGCGCCGCCCCGAGCAGCACCATGCCTGGCTCGCGGGCCGCGCCGTAGATGCGCGCGACGAGATCGCTCACTGTGACCCGCATCGCCTGGCTGGACGGGCGGGGCGAGCGCGGCTCGGGCGCGAGGCGGCGCGGAGCGCGCACGTAGTGGCCGGACTGGGGCCGCGTCTCCACCAGGCCGCGGCTCTCGAGCAGGAGGTACGCCTGCACGACCGTCGACACGCTCACGTCGCGCTGCCGGCTGAGCCGCCGGACGGACGGCATGCGGTCGCCCGCGCGGAGGGCGCCCTTCGCGACGAGGCGGCCGAGATCGTTCGCGAGCTCCACGTAGAGGGGATCAGGCATCCCCACGGTGTACAGCACAGTTGGCGCGCGTCCAAGACTGTACCGGTGTCAGTCGGGTCCACGTGGATCTGTCATGGACGCCCGGGCCGACGCATGCTGGAGGCCCATGAAGCGGTCCATCCTTGCCTTCCTCGCGGTTTCGCTGATCTGGGGCTCGACGTACCTCGCCATTCGCGTCGCGATCGAGGCATACCCGCCGTTCCTGCTCGGCGGCCTCAGGTTCCTTGCCGCCGGCGCCGTGATGTACGCGGTCGCGCGCCTCCGGGGCGAGGCGGCGCCGACGCGCGTCGCGTGGGGGTCGGCGCTCCTCACGGGCACGCTGTTCTTCGTGCTCGGCAACGGGCTCGTCAACGTCGCCGAGAAGTCTGTGTCCTCCGGGCTCGCGGCGGTGCTCGTGTCGACGATGCCGCTGTGGATGACGATCTTCGGGCGGCTGTTCGGGGAGTCCCTCACGCGACGCGAGCTGGCGGGCGTCGGCCTGGGGCTCCTGGGCGTGGGCGTCATGAACGCCGGCGCGTCGCTGCGCGCGAGCGCGGTGGGCCTCGCGTGCGTCGTCGTCGCGCCCATGGCCTGGGCGCTCGGATCGCTGGCCAGCAAGCGGCTCCCCCTGCCGCAGGGCACCGTCATGCGCACGGCGGCGCAGATGCTCGCAGGCGGGGCGGTGATGATGCTCGTCGCGGGCGTGACGGGCGAGCCGGTGCCGACCACGCATCCCGTCCGGGCGGTGCTCGCGATCGCTTACCTGTGCGTCTTCGGCTCGCTCATCGGGTTCACCGCGTACGCCTACCTCCTCCGCCACACCTCGGCGGCGATCGCGACGAGCTACGCCTACATCAACCCCGCGATCGCTGTCGCCCTCGGCGTCGTCTTCCTGAACGAGCACCTCGACGTTGCGACTGCCGCCGGCGCCGCGGTCGTCCTCGCGGCCGTCGCCCTCGTGGTCGCGGGCCGACGGGCCGTGCGCGCGCCCGACGGGGCGGCCGGGCCCGTCGCGCCTTCCCGGGCCGAGGAGGTGGAGCCGCCCGATCAGCGCCGCCTCGCGGCGCGCTCCACGTAGTCGACGTCGAGGTCACCATCGGCCGCGCGCTCGAGCGCGACCTTGAGCCCCTCGTCTGCGCACGCCGCGACCGCGACGCGGACGTGCGCGTCGGCGCGTGCCTTCGATCGTCGGCCCAGCGTGTACGCCGCGCCGACCCGTCGCTCCGGGGGGGACTTCGCGTCCGAGATGACGCGCTCGAGCTCGTCATCCGTCACCGCGAGGACGCGGTAGTTCCCCTCGCCCGATCGGAGCGCGTCGAGGGCGCTCTTCCAGGCGATGGACGGCTGGCCGTTCCGGTCGAGGAGCGCGAGCTCGGGGCCCTCGAGATCGCGCGATGCGCGGAGGGCCGCCTCGATGCGCTCGATCAGCGCTCCCTGCGCGCGTACGAAGGCCGGAGCCCGCCGGTCCCCCTCGAGCGCGAGCACCGTCGATTTGCCGTCGTGCCGTCGCACCCGCACGCCCGTCAGGCACGCCTCGGCGTGGCTGACCCGCGCCCAGGGCACGAACGATCCCGAGTCCGGGAGGTGCAGGCCGTCGGCTCCGACCACGACCTCGCGGCGGCGCAGCATGCGGACGAGCGCCCACAGGATCGCGGACAGGCCCGCGAACGCCGAGACGAAGATCGAGTACGCCGCCACCGAGCCCCCGCCACGCACGACGTCCCCGAGCCCGATTCCGAGGATCAACCCCACGAAGAGCCAGGCCGGCACGAGCGACAGGACCCCGACCAGCGCGCCGAGCCGCCCCACGAGGCCCCCCGCGCCGGTCCGGAGCGGCATCCGGAGCACGCGGGACGCGACGCCGATGCGGAGCGCGTCGCACACGCGCTTCGCCCGCGCGGCGTCGAGACCTCGCAGCGTGATCTCCGGACCCGCGTCCAGCGCCACGGCCACGTCGTGGGGTTCCTCTCGCCACCCCGCGGCGATGCGGGCGGGCTCGAGGACGTACCTCGCCGCTCCCGTCGTCACGACCACGAGGCCGGGTTCGGCGCGCACGAAGGCCGTCGCGGGCACGACCTTGCCGCGAGGGCGGAGGGTCAAGGCGAGGAGCGACCCGAGGAAGACGAGGAGTCCGACCGAGGCCACGAGCAGGAGCCAGGCCGAGGCGGGCGCCGCCCCGCACGAACCGACGGTCGTGATCGCGGCGCCGAGGAGGATCCTGTGGGCCCACGTGTCGATGGCCTTCTCGTGGGAGACCCGGGCGGTGCAGGAGAACGCCTCCTCCCCGAACGCCTGCTCGCCCATGGGTCGACTCGACACGGGACGAGCACGCTACCACCGTCGCGGTCCGCGCTGGGGGTTCGTCCGCCGTGGCTCGACAGGGCTGCGTCGTCGCGTCGCCAAGCGTATCCTCTGCATGTGCGGAGAGCTGGTGCCATCCCGTGCGTCGTCGTCCTCGTCGTTGCCGTCGGCGCGGTCGGCGCGTGCGGCCGCCGGCTCCCCGTCAACGCCCCCGGTCCCGCGGCCCCTCCGCGCGGTGCTTCGATCCTCATCCCGGGCGGGACGTTCAGGATGGGCTCGCCCGATGGCGAGGGCGAGGCCGACGAGCATCCGCAGCGCACGGTGACGGTCGCATCCTTCGAGATGGACATCTCGGAGGTCACCGTGGGGGCCTTCGCGGCCTGCTTCGCGCAGGGCGCTTGCGCGGACCCGGCCACGCTCGTCGACATCCCCGGGCTCAGCGAGGAGACGAAGTGGATCTACAGCCAGTTCTGCAACGGGACGCGCCGGGATCGGAGCAACCACCCGATCAACTGCGTCATGCTCTCGGAGGCGGAAGCCTTCTGCGAGGCGCAGGGCAAGCGGCTCCCGACGGAGGAGGAGTGGGAGTTCGCGGCGCGTGGCGGATCGTATCAGTGGCGGTACCCCTGGGGCATGGATCCGCCCTCGCCGCGGCGTCTCAACGCGTGCGGCTCGGAGTGCAGGGATCTGGGACAGAGGGTCGGGCGCGACTTCGACACCATGTTCAAGGGTTCGGACGACTGGCCGGCGACGGCGCCCGTCGGGAGCTTCCCCGATGGGAAGAGCGCGCACGGCCTCGTCGACATGGCGGGCAACGTCCTCGAGTGGACGTCGACGCCCTACCCGACGAAGGACAAGAGGGCGGTCGACCCGCACGTGATTCGCGGCGGTTGCTGGCTCGATTTCTCTCCTTCGTACGCGCGCGGCGCCTACCGCAACTGGTTCAACGCGTCGGGCCGCAGCAGCTTCCTCGGCTTTCGCTGCGCGAGGAGCGTCGGCCACGCGGCGACGGACGCGGGCGCGCGCGAGGAAGCGCCGGCCGTGGACGCAGGGACGCCGCCCTGACACGATCGCGGACGCATGGTTGCAGGGGCGCGCCGCGTTGCTATCGTGGCGCCCATGCTGCGGGCCGCCGTCCACGGTCTGTCCGAGGGGCCGCGCGTCCTCGACGAGGGCGCCTCGCATCACCTCGGCCACGTCCTCCGTGTCGGCGCTGGGGTGGCCGTGGAGCTCTTCGATCCGGTCACGCGCGCGACGGCGAAGGCGATCGTCGTCGGCGTCCACGCCTCGGGTCGCCTCTCCGTGGAGGTCGGTCCGCTCCTCGTCGCGCCCCCTCTGCACCCCGACGTCACACTCCTCTACGCCCTGTCGAAGGGCGACAAGGTCGACACGGTCGTGGAGGACGCGACCGAGCTTGGTGCCGCGAGGGTCGTGGTCGTCCGGACGCGACGCTCCGTGGTGAAGCTCGACGAGGCCCGCGCCACCCTGCGTCGTGCCCGCTGGACACGGATCGCCACGGCGGCGGCGCGGCAGTGCGGTCGCGCGGACGTCCCGATCGTCGAGGGTGTCCTGGACCTGGAAGTCGCGGCGGGCGCCGTGCGCGCGATCTCGCGCTTCGTGCTGCACCCCGCGGGAGCGCCGCTCAGGGAGCCGCTCGTCGAGGCGCTCGCGCGAGGGGACTCCCTGGCGTTCGTCATCGGCCCGGAGGGTGGATTCGACGACGACGAGCTTCGCTGGCTGGAAGGGCAGGGGTACCACCGAGCTTCCCTCGGAGACACTGTCCTGCGCACGGAGACCGTCGCCGCCGCGGTCCTCGGGGCCGTGCGCGTGCTCGCGTGATCAGCCGGTGAGTCGCTCCTTCACGCCGATCGAAGGGATGTCGAGCCTGTGGGTGCCGCTGCCGGCGGACACCAGGCCGGAGAGGGTACCCGCGAGCGCCGCGACGGGGCTCGTCCGGCGCCCCTCGGACGCCGGGACGAGCGCGGTGTCGGCCCCCTTCCAGTCCTCGTCGAGGGTCGCGGGCGGATCGTACGTGCCGTCGACGTCGCTCCGCGCGATCTCGATGCCCATCGCGCGCTCCGCGGCCGCGAAGATGAGCGTGAGCTCCCTGAGCGGGATGTTCGCGACGATCTGCTCCGGCACCGCGATCGCGAGCTCGTGGCGCGCGTGGAACGGATCCCGGGGCCGCGATTTCTCGTGGCGAAGCCGCGCCTCGTCGACGGCGACGCGCACCTCGAGCGGCATCTTGGTCTGCCAGAGCCGCGCGTCGATCGACGTCCGTACGTCCCATGCGGTGAGGATGGGCTTGCGGGTGAGGCCCTCGAAGGCGCTCCGCTCCGACAGCAGCTGGCGGATCGCCCACGCGGCGAGCTTCTGGTGGGCCGGCGAGTCGTCCTCCCACGGCATCCGGTCGCGGAACTGCGCCCAGAGCTCTTCCGCGGGACCGTAGACCGCCATGTCGCAAGGGTCGAACGCAAGATCGAACTCGCGCGCGTCGATGTCGCCGTCCTCCACGACCGAGTCGATGAGCTCGACCTGGAAGTCGAGCGACTTCTTCCTCGCCGTGTTGGGCGGAAGGCCGGTGAGCTGCGTCGTGATGCGCTGCCGGAGGTCTGGCCGCTGCGCCAGCCACCGCATGCGGGCCGACGTGGGCCACACCGCGCGGGCGTGCTCGGGCGAGAACCAGGCGAGACCCAGCTCGCGCAACTTGGCCACGAGCTCGGCGACGAACTGGAGGTGAGGGTTCTTCGCGAGCTGGCCGCGCGCCTCCTGCGCGAGTTGCTCGTCGGAGACGTCCTGGGGATCTCGGTGGGTGAAGGGCTTCTTGACCATGGCGTAGGCAGCCAGAGCAAGGAGCTTGCCGGAGGCGTTCCGCGAGAATTTCGCCGCGTTCTCGCCCGAGCGTCAACGGGAGCCCCATCCCCGATGACCCACCCCGTCATGGCCTTGGCGGGCCGGTTGCCGTAAAGTTCCGGGGCGGCGCGCGTCATGCGACAATCGGGTCACCATGCGGGGTCTCCCCTCCCTCCATCCAGTGATCGCGGCGGGATCGGTGCTCCTCGCGCTCGCGTGCTCGCCGGCGCGCTCGCCCCAGAACGCGTCGGCGGGGGCGGAGGCGGGTGGCGAGGCGCGGTCGGGCGAGTCGGGCGGCGTCGCGATCAACCTCGGCCTCCTGAAGCCGGGTATGGCTCGGATCCCGGGCGGTACCTTCCAGATGGGATCGCCGGACGGCGAGGGTGAGGCCGACGAGCACCCTCGCCACCCCGTGTTCGTACGCGAGTTCGACATGGACATCACCGAGGTGACCGTGGCCGCGTACACCACGTGCGCGAAGACGCTCGGGTGTTCGCCGGCGCGGTCCCTCGACGTGCCGGAGATCAAGGCCGAGGACCGCGCGCTCTATCAGGAGAACTGCAACGGCCTCCGCCCGGACCGCCCGAACCACCCCATCAACTGCGTCACCTGGCAGCAGGCGGACCTCTACTGCCGCACGCTCAACAAGCGGCTTCCCACCGAGGAAGAGTGGGAGTACGCGGCGCGCGGCGGCACACGGATGCGGCGGTACCCTTGGGGCGACGAGCCGCCCGGCATCGATCGCCTCAACGGGTGCGGCGGCGAGTGTGTCGACATGGCCAGGCGCCACAACAAGCAGTGGCGCGCGCTCTTCGGGGCTCGCGACGCCTGGCCGTCGACGGCGCCGGTGGGGAGCTTCCCCGCGGGCAAGAGCGCGCACGGGCTCGCCGACCTCGCCGGCAACGTCTTCGAGTGGACCGCGAGCGCCTACTCGAAGGACTACTCGCGGCAGCACGCCACGGCCGCCCGGGTGGTCCGGGGTGGCGGGTGGAACAGCTACCAGCCCGAGGATCTTCGCGCCGCCTTCCGCCTCTGGCTGCCGCCGACCTTCCGCGGCGTCAGCCTCGGCTTCCGCTGCGCGAAGTAGCCTCTACGCCGCCAGCCGTTCGAGGCGCTCGCGCCGCGCGGGAGCGTAGGGGACGAGGGCACGAAGGACCACGAGCGTGGCCATCTCGAGCTCCGCCGCGTTGCCAGCCTGGCTGTCCGGAGGAATCTCGACCTCGTAGCCCTTCTGCAAGGCGTCCATCGCGGTCGACTTGAGCTGGATCTCGGTGGCGCACCCGGTCAACACGAGCGAGTCGACCCTGAGCTCGTCGAGGACGGCCTCGAGCTCGCTCTCGAAGAACCCGCTGTAGCTCGGCTTGCCGACGACGCGATCACCCGGACGAGGCGCGATCGACGGCCAGACCTCAGCGCCCTCGGAGCCCTTGACGGCGTGTGTACCCCAGAGATCGAGATCCGCGTCATCGGGGTCGTGCTCGTCGACCACGTACACGATCGGCATCCCCGCGGCGCGCGCCGCGGTCAGCCTCGCTTCGAGGGCGGGGAGGATCTCGCGTGCTCGTGGCACCTCGAGCGCGCACCCCTCGGTCAGGTGATCCCTGATCATGTCCACCACGACGAGCGCGCGTCGGCGGAGGCCCTTCGCCACGCTCTTCAGCAGGCGGTCGCGGAGCTCGGCCGACGGCGCGACGGGCGCCTCGGTCATGCCGAGCGCCGCGATCTCTCGGCGGAGCGCGGCCGCCGTCGTCTGCACGACGCCGGGCCTCATCGCGAGCGCCGCGTCCTCGACGCGCTCGGGGCGCCCGACGAGAAGGAACGCCGCGACGTCGGCGATCAGCTCCTCTTCTGGCGTTGGCGTCGTGCCTGGGGTGTCTTCGTCGCTCATCGCGCACCTGTCTTCGGAAGAAACACGGATCTTCCACGAAATCTAGGGAATTTGCTGGCTTCTCTCACGCTACGCGCGACCGCGAACGACGGATCGCAGCGATGTGCGGAAAAGCACTCCACTGTACCCCAATATCTGTCAGGATACGACACGCTGAAGGAGCCGAAGTAGTGGATCGGTCCGCCCCGCTTGTCGGTATCCTCGGCCACCGTGACCTCCGCAGCCCCGATCTTCCAGTTCAACGACCAGCGTCGGTCCATCGTGGACGAGGTCGTGGAGCGGGTGACGGCAGGCGTGAGGGATCCGCTCCTCGTCCTCAACGAGGCCGCGTACCTCGAGATCCGGCGGCTCCAGCCCAAGGGAGGCCCCGAGCTCGCCGAGTGGCGCTCCCTCGCGCGTCAGCTCGGCCGGCTCTCGGACGCGGATCGTCGCCAGAAGCTCCGTGGCTTCGTGACGCGCTACGCGTGGGACGTCGCGGGCAACTTCGATCCGCGGGTCTACAAGTTCGCGTCGAAGGCGATGGTGCCGCTCATCGGGGCGTTGCTCTCGCCCCGCGCGACGCTGAAGAACCTCCCCGCGTCGCTCGACCTCACGGGGCTCGACGGCCGGATCATCGTGCAGGGGCCGCGCGACCACATCCGGCGGCTGGCCGAGATCGGCACCGTCGTGTTCGTGCCTACCCATCTGTCGAACCTCGACTCGGTCGTGTTCGGCTTCGCCCTCGAGCGGGCGGGCCTGCCGCCGGCCACGTACGGCGCGGGGAAGAACCTCTTCACGAACCCGGTGCTGTCGTACTTCATGCACAACCTCGGAGCGTACCGTGTGGACCGCCGGCTCAGGCACGCGCTCTACAAGGACGTGCTCAAGGCGTACTCGACCGTCCTCATCGAGCGCGGCTACCACAGCCTCTTCTTCCCGGGCGGCACGCGCTCGCGATCGGGCGGGGTGGAGCGCAGGCTGAAGCTCGGCCTCGCGGGGACCGCGCTCGAGGCGTTCGTGCGCACGTCGGAGGAGGGGAGCCCACGGCGCGTGTTCTTCGTGCCCGCGACCATCAACTATCTCCTCACGCTCGAGGCCGAGACGCTGATCGACGACTTCCTCCAGGAGGAGGGCAGGGCGCGGTACATCATCGAGGACGACGAGTCGTCGCGCGTCGCCAGGGTGGCGGCGTTCACCCAGAAGCTCATGGGCCTCGATGCGGGGTGCGTCATCCGCTTCAGCCGCCCGCTCGACTGCTTCGGGAACTTCGTCGACGACGAAGGTGCCTCGCACGACGCGCGCGGGCGGGTGGTCGATCCCGTGTCGTACGTCACCGGCCGGTCGGGGAAGGTCGCGAGGGACGCGGTGCGCGACGCCGAGTACACGCGCGAGCTCGGGGAGCGCATCTGCGAGTCGTACCAGAAGGACACCGTGGTGATGGCGACCCACATCGCCGCGACGTGCGCGTTCGAGCGCCTGCGGCGGAGCGTGGGCGGCGTGGACCTGTTCGCGCTCCTCCGGCACCGGGACGACGTCAGCGTCCCCAGGGCCGAGCTGGCGGAGGACATCGATCAGCTCGTCGCCCGCATCCACGTGCTGGAGGAAAAGGGCGACCTCTGCCTCTCTCCCGGGCTGCGCCACAAATCGGGGGCAGAGATCCTCGGGGACGCCCTCCGGGCCTTCGCCGGCTACCACACAAACGAGGTCCTCGCGCCCCGGGGGAGCGATCTCCTACTTTACGACACGCGCCTTCTCTTCTACTACCAGAACCGCCTCGCCGCGCACGGCCTCGCTTTCGACGCGATCGCGCCCGCCGCGGCGTCCCGCACCCGACCCTGAACGCCCGAACCCAGGACGCGCGGCACCCCCGCCCGCGACCTCGACCATGAGCAGCACCGACCCCACCCAGCCCGTCTCCAGCCCCGCCGGCGCGCCAATCGTCGACGCCGCGGCCGCGAACCCCCCCACCACGATCGAAACCCCAGCGAGCCCGCCGGAGGCGACTCGCACGTCCGACCCGCTGTCGGACGACGGCGCGACCACGGACGCCGCGGCCGACGAGTCGGGCGACGCCTCGGGCGAGGACGCCCCCGCCGGCGCGGCCCCCCCGGGTCCGGATGGGCCGCGGAAGAAGCGCCGCCGCCGGCGGCGCAAGAAGCATGGTGAGGGGCCAACGCCCGAGGGCGTCGACGCCGAAGCGAACCCTGGGGAGGCGAGCGCCACCGGCGAGGCGACGGACGTAGCTGGCCCCATCGTCGCCAACCCCCAGCGCCCGAAGGAGAAGCGCCGCGAGAGAAAGCCCCACGAGCGCGACCACCGGTACGGTGAACGCGAGCGCCCGGCGTTTTCCATCGGCGACGTGGTCTTCGGCAAGGTGATCGAGGTCACCGACGAGGTCCTCTTCATCGACCTGTCGGGCAAGGGGCGCGCTCTCTTCGATCTCCGCGAGCTCCTCATCAGCGACGAGGACGACGCGCGGGCCGAGGAGGCCGAGCGCGCAGAGCAGGCCGAGGAGGCCCGCGAGCGCAGGGCGCTCGAGGCCACCGCGAGCGTGGTGGACACCCTGCGATCGGCCGGAGCCGCCGCCGAGCACGCGCCCGAGGGGGATCTCACGACCGAGCAGCCCGGCGAACCGCCGGCGCCCTCGGAGCCGGCCGCCGCCGAGGCCGCGGCCGCGGCGGTCG
>SXNL01000366.1 GCA_005777185.1 Myxococcales bacterium | reverse complement strand
GCGAGCAGGCCGGGCGCGTCCCGGAGCACCTCCGCCGTGAGCCGCGTCTTGCTGCGGATGCCCAGGATGTCGACGCCCGCGAGGGCCCGCGCGAGATCGCCCCCGTCGAGCGCGCCGGATCGCAGCTCGACGTGGAGGCCCTCGGCGCGGAGGAGGTCGGCCGCGCCCGGGTGGATGTTCTCGAGCAAGAGGACCCTCAGGTCGCCGGGCTTGTTGGACATGGCGAGCGCCTTGTAGCACCACATGGCGCGGGCCGAGGCCCCCAAAGCCATCGCGAGCGAGACGCCGGACCGTTCACCGGACGCGGAAGGCGCTCCGGCTCGCGCGCGGGAGGGCGTCGTAGCCGCGCGCGCGCGCCGCTCGGACGACGTGGCGAAGCGCGTCGTAGTGACTCGCGTCCGCCGGGCGGAACTCGCTCGTGTCGAAGAGCGCGTCGAACAGCGGCTTCGTCTGCGCGGGCAGGGAGAGCAGCCAGCGCGTCAGGGTCGCGCGTGTGGTCGCGGGCAGCGAGGGGCCCGCGACGAGCGTGTCGTTGGGGATCGGCCCGATGGCCTGCACGAGGACCACCGGGCGCGCGCTGTGGCCGTCGCCGTCCGTCCACGAGCCTCGGAGGAGGGAGCCGTCCGGCTTGAGGTGGCACCGCGTCGCACCGACGTCGATCTCGCCGCGCGAGACCGCGTCCACAACGGCGCGGTGGCCCTGGTAGAACTGCTCCCGCGCGAAGAACGTCGCCACGTCGTGCCCCTGCGCCGCGATGTGCGTGCGCGGCAGGAGGTAGCCGCTCGCGCTGTCCTGCGCGACCCACCCGACGCGCAGCCCCTGCATCTCGGCGATCGATCTGGGGCCGCCCTTCCGGCCGATGAGCGCGGCGTGGTAGGCCGTCTTCCCCGCGCGGACCGGGAGAGCGAGCGGAGTGGCGAGGTGCTGCTCGATGAGATCCCCCGCGAAGATCGGCGGCATCCACGCGATGCCGATGTCGCCCGCGATGAGATCCTCCGCCAGGTCGACGTGCGACGAGGCCACGTACGGCTCGAACTCCACCTGCGCGACGTCCCGCGCCGCCTCGCACACGCGTCGGAGGTTGGAGAGGCCCACGAAGTCCTTGCTCTGGAACACGCCGAGGACGACGGGGCCGCTCACTTCTTCCCCCCCGCCCGGTCCGTGTCCGCCAGGCACTCCGGGCCGAAGAGCACGTCGTTGCCGGTCTTCACGTAGTCCTTCACGAAGTTCGAGGCGTAGGCCCGTCCCTCGTTCTCCCAGTACATGATGCACTTCGGGTTCGTGCAGTGCGCGCCGTGTTTCACGTCCTGGTGCGGCGTGACCATGGAGATGCCGTTGTTCACGAGGCCGAGCGTGTGCCCGAGCTCGTGGATGAGCGTCGCCTGCTCGAGGATGCGGCTCGTGGCGGACACGCCCGGGAGCGCGCCCGACTGGATCACGGGCTTGAACAGCGCGAGGACACCCGTGTCGCCGATCGAGATCCCGAGCACGTCGTCGTGGACCACGCCCTTGTCGTCCTTGTAATAGCCCCTGAGCCAGACCGCATAGAACGACGCGACCGCGCCCTCGGTCTTCTGCCCCCGGTGGGTCTTCGCGAGGGCGAGGACGGCGTCCGCGGTGAACTCGGTGGTGCCAGGATCGTCCAGGGCCTCCATCTCCTCGATCTTGTGGGGGATCGTGACGGTCTTGCCGGGGAGCAGCCGCTCGAGGTTGGACTGCGACAGGACCCAGACGTCCGGGAACAGGAGGGGCACGTCTCCGACGTAGGGGGCCGCGCCAGGGGCGTAGTCGACCTCGAGCACCACCCGCTGCGTCCCCCCGAGGAACGCGGGCGACGGCGTGGGCGCCGCCTTGACCGGCTCCGGCGACGAGCACGCGAGGACGATCGCGCCCGCCGCCACGATCCAGCCGGCCACACGACCCGCGGGGCCGAGCGCCCCGGTCCAGGGGGAGCCGGAAAACAACATCCCCTTGAGAATAGATCAGATCTCGCGGGACACCCGATCGTAGTGCCGCGGACCTTTCGCTGGCGGCCTCCGGTGCGGCGGCTGCAGACCAGGCGACGGAGGTGAACATGCGATCGAACCGGAGAGCCCTGGCGGGCTTCGTGGCCCTCGTGGGCGCACTGTTAACCGTGTCTGTACCCGCACTTGCGTGTGAAGTGGCCGAGCGGCCCATACGCCCCGTGCGTCTGGATCCGGCGGCCGAACTCCGCGCCGAGGCGGCCCGCCTGGACGCCGCCGCCTCCCGTGAAGAGATGAACGCCCAGACGCGCGAGCGCGAGGCCACGCGCCTGCTCGACGAGGCCCGGGTCCTTCGCCAGGAGGCCGGCAGGGTCTCCGAGATCGCCCGGAGGGAGCTGCTGGCGATCGCTGGCGACCTCGCGAGCCGCGGTGAGCAAGCGCGCCGGATCGCCCGCGAGGACAGGGCCGAGGCGGCGGAGCTCCGCACGCAGGCCCGGCTGCTTCGCGACCGCGCGAACCGGCTCGTGGGTGGGGGCGGCGGCTGGGGGATCCGGCGCCCGGTCCACCGCGATCTCGCGATCTGAACGCGTCAGAGGCTGGGCTTCAGGAACGCGACGAGGAGCGCGCAGCCCTCGCCCGTGAGGCGCACCACGAGGGGCTGCCCGACCTTGACGGACACCTGCCGGCTGTCGCTCGCCAGCTCCTTGACCGCGGCGAACTTCGGAACGTCCAGAGACAGATCCGTCGCGGACGAGCGCTGGAACGGGGAGCGGAGCGTCGTGGCGGCGGCGCCTTTCTCCGCGAGCACGTCCAGGGAAAGATCCCGCGCGCCGTAGGCGAGCACGTGCACCTCGGTCCCGCGCCCCTTCACGCTGATCTCGAGGGATCGTGCGGCCTGGGTGAGCGGGAGGACGCGGTGGAAGACCTCCGTCATCCCGAGGGGTTTGCCGTCGTCGCTCGCCTTCTGCGTCATGCCCGCCCGGACCCGGGCGAGCAGCTGCTCGATGGCCTTCTGGTGCTCGGGATCGCACGTACTGCTCTTCACCTCGGCCGCCGTCAAGGACTGGATGGAGGGCAGGCTCGGGGCTGCGGGCGCGGTCCCCGCGTCCTCGGTGTGCGCGGCGGGCTTCGGCGCTGCGGGCGCCGCGGGAGGCGGTGGCGGGGTGTTGCCGCAGGCGAACGCCACGAGGGGGAGGGCGAGGAGGAAGAGCTGTCGCATGGGTCGAGTCATCCTGCTTTTCCGTCCGTGACGCAAGAGCGTCCTCCGCGGCGCAAACGGGGGATACGGGGCTCGAGGGAGGATTTCACGCGCCGAGCGTATCCTCGTTGGCTCCCATGCACGCTCACGCCGCCGCTCTGTACGCCGCCGACATGCATCAGGCCCTCACCGCGGTGAGGCAGGTCCTGGCGACCCCGTTGGCCGCAGCGATCGGCACGGGCGTCCTGGTCTTCCTGCTATCCCTCATGATGATCCTGGTCGCGACGTGGCGCCCACGCCGGCGCCGAGGGCGATCGGTCGCCGCCGTCCAGGCGCCGCTGCACCACCTGCACACGCCGGCCCTACCTCCGGCGATCCTGGTCCAGCCGTTCCCCGTGCACGGCTTCCGCCCGCCGGTGGCACCCCACATCCCGGCGCCCCCCCCGCTGCCCCGGATCGAGCGCTTCGATCTCACCCACTGGACGCCGCCGCCTGCGGAGGCACCTGCGCAGGTTCGAGCGCGTACGCCTCTCCCGCCGGCGGCGCACCCCGGCCCCGTCCCGCCGGCCCCCGTGCTCACGATGCAGTCCGCCGCTGCGCCGCGCACGGAGCCCACGCGGGCCTCCTCGAAGGCACCCCTTCCGCCCGCCAAGCCTGTGTCGAAGCCGCGGCTCCCCGTCGCGAAGCCGGCGTCGAAGCCGCCGCTGCCCGTGATGGCACCGGCGTCGAAGGCGCCGCTCCCCGCGATGGCGCCGCCGTCGAAGCCGCCCCTCGCCGTGATGGCGCCGCCGTCGAGGACGCCGTCGGCCTTGCCCCCGTCGAAGCCGCTGGCCCACGCGAGGCCACCTTCGCCGCGCCCGTCGCACGCGACGACCCCGTCCCCCGCGTCCCCGCCCTCGGCGCCCCCACCCTCGATCGAGCCGCGCGTGCTCGTGCTCCCGCCGCCCGTCGTCATCCGGGCCCCCGCGTCCGTTCCGCCGCGCCCCGTTCACCTCGCGAACGTCTCGGATCTCGACTTCGAGGACGACAACCCGACGGAGTTCTCGGAGCCCTACTTCCAGCCCGAAGAGCTCTCGGACGGCCGCGCGTCCCACGCGACCGCGCCCCGCATTCGCCGGGTCGAGCCCGAGGCGCCCCGCTTCGCCACGTACGAGAGCCGCATCATGCCCACCGCGGCCGCCGTCGCCGAGGACGCGGAGCCGACGTCCCGCTTCGGCCGCCTCCGCGCGGTCAGATAAGCAAGTTCTTCCGCGTAGTTCCGTGCGGTCGATTGGACTTGCGGCAGGGGCCGGGAGGACGCATGTTTGGGGCGCCGTGCTCTGCCCCCACTGCTACAAGGACGCGCCGATCGTCTACCGCGGCGTGAGCGCGCACTGCACGGCCTGCGGCGGCCTCCGCACGCCGCTCGCCAACGAGTCCGTCAATCTGGCGGGGCAGGGGTCGAAGGTCGGGGGCACCGTGGCCAGCGTCTTCGGCTGGATCGTCCTCGTGGGCGGTGTCGTGCTCGGGGGCAGCGTGACCGCGTTCTTCCAGTGGCTCATGGAGGGCGGGTACATCGGCTGGCTCCTCGGCACGCCGATCATGGTGCTGTCGGCGATCTTCGCGGCCACGCTCCTGTTCTCGGGCAAGAAGCTCGCGAAGTCGGGGCAAGCCGTCCAGCGCAGCGCGCAGGAGAAGGCCATCCTCGGGATCGCGGAGAACAAAGGCGGCGTGATCTCGGCGATCGACGTGTCCCGCTCGCTCGACCTCACGCTCCAGCAAGCCGACGCCCTCCTCACGCGCATGGCCAAGGAGACCCCCGACCAGGTGACGGTCGACCTCGACGACCACGGTGGCGTCTTCTACCGTTTCCCGCAGGTGCAGTTCGAGAAGCTGCCCCGCGAGGGAGCGAACGGCCGCTCGCGGGTCGCCGTCGAGCCGCCGCCGCGCCAGCGCGTCGCGGGAGAGGCGTGGGATGGTGACGAGGACGAGGTGGAGGACGTGGGGGCCGCGCGGCGCAAGGCGCTTTGACCGTCGCCGTGGCCCGCGCGCTCGCGGGCGCCTCGCTCGTGGCGACCTGTCTCGCGTGCACGGGCTCGCGGAAGGACCCGCGGGCCGCGGAGGAGGAATCGACGCGGTCCGTCGACGCCGCCGTGCACCAGCCGGCCGTGTCCGCGCCCGCCGTGTCCGCCGCGCCGCCACCCGTTCACGAGACGGGCGCCGCCGAGATGGACGCCTCTCCGGCGCCGCAACGCACGACGGCCCTCGAGGTCGCTCGCGTGCTCTTCGCGGACGCAGCGGATCCCGCCGTCCACCCATGGAGCACGGAGTGCGCGCCCGCCTTGCCCGAGGAGGCGCGGATCCGGTGCGCGTTCGGCGTTCGCTACGCGGGGGATCCCGAGGCCGCGCGCCTCGCCCACGGCCTCTTCGTGCGGCACGGCGTGCGTGCGGGCGTCGAGGTCGCCCACGTGATGAACGGCGGGTACCGCGGGATGATCCAGATCGTCCCCGCGGTGCCGACGAAGCAGCACCGGAGGCACCTCGCCTGGATCGACGCCGCGTTCGCAGACTTCGAGGCGTTCTTCGAAGGGCTAGGGCGGGGCGACGCGGGTGTCCCGCGGTACAGGTTCCGGCCGATCGACGTCCGCTTCATGCGATCGGTGCGGGCGACCACGCCGAACGCGTACGCCTCCGGATGGGAGGTCGCGTACAACCTCGACGGCTCCATCAACCTGTCCGAGTCGGCCGTACGCGAGACGATGTTCCACGAGATCTTCCACCTCAACGACACGCACCACGGCGAGTTCTCGCTCAAGTCCCTCTCGCGCGTCTACGACGCGATAGTGAAGCGCTGCGGCACGCGCTCCCCGTGTCTCCAGCCCTACAGCCCGGGTGACACGATGGTGCGGAACGGGACCTACTACCCGTTCCAGCCCGGCAACGACGTGCGCGAGTACGGCGCCGAGCTCGCCATCCGCTACTACCGCGAGCAACGCCTCGCGATCCGCGGCGAGAAGGTGGCGCGGCCGTTCAAGTGCGGTCCACGCGAGAACGCGGAGGTGTGGGCCGCGTTCGCGGGGGAGTTCTTCGCGGGGATCGACCGGATCCCCGCGTGCCCCTGAGCTCGAGCGCGAGCGCCGACGCCCGCCTGCGGTTCGCGGCGCCAGGTCTGCTACGGTCGAGGCATGTCGCGCTCGAGGCACGGGCCAGCGTACGCCGCGATCGCGGCGGTGATCGCCACGCTCGCCGCCCCCGTCGCCGGTTGCGACACCGGCGATCCCGCGCACCCGTCGACGACGGCCCGGCTGCCGGGCGTCGAGACGGAGCGGCGCGTGCGCCGCCTCTCGGACGAGGAGTGGCGTGCCGCGATCTCGGACGCCGTGGGGGCGGACGTCGACACGCGCGCGCTGCCCCGGGATCCTCGCGTGGATGGCTTCGCGAACGAGAGCGAGACCCTCGTGGTCTCGCCGTCGAAGCTCGAGGGCTACGCCGAGATCTCCGAGCAGATCGCCGCTGCGGCGGCGGCACGTGCGCGGTGCGCGGCCGAGCCTGACGCGTGCGCCCGCACCTTCGCGCGAGATCTCGCGGCGCGCGCGTACGGGCGCCCGATCGACCGCGAGGAGGAGGAGGATCTCCTCGGCGTCTACCGCGTGGGGAGCGCGCTCGGCCACGCGCGCGGCCTCGAGCTCGTCGTGCGGGCCGTCATCACGTCGCCGTTCGCACTCTACCGCGCGGAGATCGGGGCGCCCTCCCGCCCTGGCGAGGCGGTGCTCGACGACGACGAGATCGCGAGCCAGCTGTCCTTCCTCTTGACGGGCACGCGCCCCGACGGGCCGCTCCTCGCGGCGGCCCGCGCCCACGCGCTCGCCCTCCCCGAGGTCCGTCTCGCGGAGGCGCGACGCCTCCTCGAGACCCCCCGCGCGAGGGAGGCGTTGAGGCGGTTCTTCTGGGGGTGGCTCGGCTACGACAACCTGTCGCGCGCCTCGCGCTCCGCGTCGCGCTTCCCCGGATTCTCGCGCGACGTCTCCCTGGCCATGCTCGAGGAGCAGCGGCGCTTCTTCGACGACGGCGTCTTCGGCGCGGTCGGGACGCTGGACGGGCTCATGACGTCGTCCACCGTGTTCCCCAGCGAGGTGCTCGCGCCCATCTACGGGGCCGACCTGCGCGCGGCGCCTGGGCGCTTCGAGCCTCGACCGGCCGATCCGGCGCACCGCCGAGGCTTTCTGTCCTCGCTCGCCTTCCTGACGACGCACGCGCAGCACGACGCCACGAGCCCCGTCCAGCGCGGGCTGTTCGTGCGGACGCGCCTCGCCTGCGACGCGTTCTCGTCACCTCCGGAGGCCGCCGCGGCGCGGCCGATCGATCACTCGGACACGAAGCGGACCACGCGCCAGAAGTTCGCCGATCACGTGAACGATCCAGCGTGCCGGGGCTGCCACGTGAGGATCGACCCGATCGGCTTCGGGTTCGAGTCGTTCGACGCGATCGGTCGCTTCCGGAGGTTCGAGTTCGATCTCCCCGTGGACGACACGGGCGAGCTCGACCCGGGCCTCGGCGCCACCGGCACCTTCCACGGCCCCGCCGAGCTCTCCGAGCGCCTCGCCTCGAGCGAGGTGTTCCGTCGCTGCTTCGTCCGTCAGTTCATGCGCTTCGCGGAGGGCCGCGCCGTGTCCGCGGACGACGCCGAGGCGCTCTACCGGAGGTTCGAGGCCGACGGCCGACGCATCTTGTCCCTCGTGCTCGCGTACATCGAGCGCCCGGCGTTCGTCACGCGGAGGATCTTGCCATGACGGGCCTGTCGCGTCGCGCGTGGCTGAAGCTCGCGGCCACGTCGGTGCTCCTCCCCCTGTTCGCGCGGTCCACGTGTTCGCCGATGACGGCGCGCGCGGACGGCCGCGCGCGGACGCGTCTCATCCTCCTGATGCAGTCGAACGGCGTCAGCCGGCGTGGCTTCTTCCCCGATCCCGCGACGGGCGCCTCGGCGATCCTCGAGCCGATCCTGTCGAGCGCGCGCCTCAGGTCGCGCACCGTGGTCGTGAAGGGTGTCTCGCTCGCGGGCGGCGGCGCGGGGAACGAGCACGACCACGGTTATGCGGGCCTCTACAGCGGATACCGCACGGTGGGCACCTTCGAGGATCCGTGGGGCAACGGGCCCTCCATCGACCAGGTGCTCGCAGGGCGGATGTCCTTCGACGTGCCGATCCCGACCTTGAACTGCGGCGTGATGGCGACGGGCAGCCCGCCGTTCAAGGACCACCGCGGCAGCTTCAGCTACCTCGGGCCGCGCCGGCAGATTCCGACCGAGCGCGATCCCTACAAGCTCTACCGCCGGTTCTTCTCGCCCCGGAGCTCGCCCGAGGAAGCGGCCCGCCGCCTCGCGGAGCGCCGCTCGGTCCTGGACCACGGCGTCCGAGATCTCGCACGCCTCCGCGGGCGCCTCGGCGCGGCGGAGCGCGAGAAGCTCGACCTCCACGAGAGCGCCATCCGCGCGTACGAGCGTCAGCTCGAGCGCCTCGACGCGCTCGCCTGCGGCACGCACGAGCCCGCGACCGCCGGGCTCGACGTCGGCGCGGAGGACAACGTGCCGGCGCTGATGGACATGATGATGGACTTCGTGGTCCTCGCGCTGTCGTGCGGCCTCACGCAGATCGTCACGTTCCCGCTGTCTCACGCCGGCGAGCGCTGGCGGTACCGGTGGCTCGGCATGGACATCGACTCGCACGACGATCTCGCGCACAAGGACGACGGGCTCGACGACGACGTCACGGCGCGCCTCGTGCGCATCGACCGCTGGTACGCGGAGCGGGTGGCGCGCTTCGCCCTCGCGCTCGACGCGATCCCCGAAGGGGAGGGGACGATGCTCGACAACACGATCCTGGTCTGGGGCAACGAGATGGCGAACGGCCAGCACGGCGTGCAGGATCTCCCGCTCGTGCTCCTCGGCCGCCCACGCGCCACGTCGGGGCGGCTCCTGGTCGACGAGGGGAAGCAGCCGCACCACCGCCTGGGGTGCTCGCTGATGGACGCGATGGGTGCCCCCCAGCCGGGCTTCGGGGAGTCCCCCACGTGCGGCCTGCTGCAGGGCGTGCGGTTCTAGAAGACGGGTCCCGCTCCCGCTCTCGCCGTAGCCGTGCCCGTGCCCGTGCCCGTGCCCGATTTCACGCAACCCCGAGGTCGACGGGCCGACTGGGATGGCATGGCTGGCATGGTTCTCGATCACGAACGACTCGACGTGTACGTGCTGGCGCTCGATTTCGTCGTGTTCGCGAACGGAGTCATCGAGGCGCTGCCACGTGGCCGGAGCCATCTGGCCGATCCGTTCACTCGAGCATCGACGTCGATCGTGCTCAACCTTGCGGAAGGGCCGGGGAAGCTCTCGAAGCCGGACAAGCGGCGGTACTACCTGTCCGCGCGAGGGTCGGCCACGGAGTCGGCCGCGTTGCTCGACGTCTGCCTCCGGCTCGGACGGGTCGACGAGGCGGCGCAGAGGGCGGGCAAGGACGTGCTCGTGCGCATCGTGTCGATGCTCATCAAGTTGGCGCAGGCGTGCGAAGAGCGCCCGTCAGATCCGTAGCCAGAGCAGCGAGCACCCGATCGCAACGACCGACGCGTAGTTGCGAAGCGTCTTCTCGTAGCGCGTGGCGAAGCGTCGGGCCTGCTTCAGCAGGCTGAACGTGCACTCGATTTCGGACCGAGCCTTGTACAGCTCCTTGTCGTAGGAGAGCTTCTCCGTCCGCCTGCCGTTGGACGGGATCACCGGCGTGCACTTTCGTTCATCAAGCGCAGCGCGGAAGTCGTTCGAGTCGTACGCCTTGTCGGCGAGCAAACAGCGCGACAAGACCCTGGCGACGAGCTCCTTGGCCGGCATGCTGTCGTGGCGCTGGCCCTCGGTGATCTCGAACGCGAGCGGTAACCCCAGGGCATCGACCACGAAGTGGACCTTCGTCGAAAGGCCGCCACGCCAACGACCGATCCCTTGCGACGCTGCCCCTGAGGCATCCCCTCATTTTCCTCACGTCGAGCCCGAGCCCGAGCCCGAGCCCG
>SXNL01000365.1 GCA_005777185.1 Myxococcales bacterium | reverse complement strand
GGTCTTCCCGACGCCGGGCGGCCCGATGAAGCACAGGATGGGGCCCTTCTGGTCCGCGCGGAGCTTGCGGACGGCCATGTACTCGACGATGCGCTTCTTCACCTGCTCGAGGCCGAAGTGATCCTCGTCGAGACAGCGCCGACAATCGGCGGTGTCGATCTTGTCCGTCGTCGACTTGCTCCACGGCAGATCCGCGAGCCACTCGAGGTACGTCCGCGTGACGTTGTACTCGGCAGACTGGGGCTGCATGCCGTACGTGGAGAGGCGCGACAGCTGCTTCTTCGCGACCTTGAGCGCATCCTCCGGGAGCTGCGCCAGGCGGATCTTCTCGCGGAGCTCCTCGATGTCGTCGTCCTCGCCCTCGCCGAGCTCCTCGCGGATCGACTTCATCTGCTGGCGCAGGATGATCTCGCGCTGGTTCTTGCCCTCGTCGGCGACCATGTTGCTGATCTCGGTCTTCACGCGGAAGAGCTCGAGCTGGCGTGTCACGATCGAGAGCACGAGGCGCACGCGCTCCTTCATGTCGAAGGTCTCGAGCACCTTCTGCTTGTCCGGGACGCTGGCCTGCTCGACGGTCAGGTTCGACACGATGAGGTCCGCGAGGGCCCCGCTCTCGCGGACGTTGTCGAGCACGCTCGCCGTCTCCTTGGGGAGGTTCGGGGAGAGCGTGAGGAGCTCCCGCGTCGCGGCGCGCAGCTTCTGCCCGAGCCCGTCGAGCTCCGCGTCGCGCTCGAGGTCCTCCGGGATGCGGCGGATGCGCCCGCGGATGTACGGCTCGAGCGTGCCGCGCGCGACGATGCGGTGGCGCGCGAGGCCGTGGAGGACGACCGAGTAGCTCGAGGGGGCGAGCCGGATGACCTTCACGATGCGCGCGACGGTGCCGATCTCGTAGAGATCGTCGAACCCTGGCTCGTCGACGTCCGCGTCGCGCTGCGAGACGATGCCGACGATGGCCCGCTCCTGACCGAGCAGGTCCTCGACGAGGCGAACGCTGCGGGCGCGACCGACGTTGATGGGCACGACGCTCGCGGGGAAGACGACGCTGTTTCGCAGCGGGAGGATGGGGATCGACTCGATGTCGGGGCGCGGGTCGTGGGTCAACGGGGGGTCCTTTCCGCGGACTGTACCACGGACCGACAGCGGACAGCGGACAGCGGAACCCCGTGTCGCTCCCGCCAAACCGTGGTAGACGTCCGTGCATGGACGGCGGCGATCCGAGCCGAGCAGCGCGCGTGGCGATCGCCGCAAGCATCGCGCTCGTGATGGCGGCCTGCAGCCCTCCCAAGCCCGAGGGCCCCGACGCGGTCCTCCGCGCCTACGCGAAGGCGCTCGAGGAGGGGCGCGCCGACGACGCGTACCGCCTGCTCGGCGAGGACGCGCGGCGCGGGGTGTCGCTCGAGGCCTTCCGCCGCATGGTGGGCGACAACCCGGAGGAGGTACGCGAGATCGGGCGGTCGCTCACGCGCCCGACGGGGCCGCCCGTCGTGACGGCCACGGTCACGGGGCCGGGCGGTCAGGAGCTCCAGCTCGTGCTCGAGGGCGGCCGATGGCGCGTCGAAGGGACCGCGATCGATCTCTACGCGCAGGACACGCCGCGGCACGCGGTGAACGGTTTCGTGCGCGCGCTGGATCGCAAGCGGTACGACGTGATCCTCCGCTTCGTGCCCGACGGGCACAAGGAGGGCCTCGACGCGGCCAAGCTGAAGGCCGCGTGGGAAGGGCACGACCGCGAGGAGATGATGCAGGTCCTCGCGGCGCTCAAGCAGGCGCTCCCGACGGCCTCCTTCGAGGAGACCGGCGATCGCGCCACGATGCCCTACGGGGCTGGGACGCTCCAGCTCGTGCGCGAACGGGGCGTTTGGAAGATCGAGGATTTTGACTAAGTGGCGCGTGCTGGACGTCCAACCGCGCTCGGATTCTGGAGAACGCAAGTGGCGAGAGGAGCCCGTTCATGAGTCTCGGTAAACACAAGACATTGCTTGGTTTGTTCGTGATGACCGGGGGCCTCGCGGCGTGCGAGTTCCGCGCGGGGACCGACGCCAGGCCGGCCGCCTCGCCGCCGGCCGCGGCTCCCCCACCCGCGACGGCGGCGCCCATGGCAACGCTGACGCCACCGACCACGCTGCCCCCGTCGATCCGGACGCAGCGTCTGCGACGGCCGGCGGGCATCGTGAACCCTGTGACGCCGGGCAGCGCGACCCCGCCAGGCACCGTGACGCCCCCGGCTCCGGGCACCGTCACGCCCCCCGCGCCGGGCACCGTCACGCCCCCGGCGCCCGGCACCGTGACCCCGCCCGTGCCGCCCGTCCCTCCGACCGCCCCTGGCGTCATGACGGCCGCGAACGTCTTCGGTAGCGCGACGAGCACCGGCTCCTTCATGGGCGCGCTGTACTTCATCCCCGAAGGGACGACGAGGTTCCCCGACGTCTCGAAGCTCCCCGTGATGGCGAACTTCGTCGCCGGCGAGTTGAACATCGCCTCACGATCGTTCGAGGAGGGGTGGCCCGGCATCGGCGACGGCAAGCGCACCACGAACTTCGCCGTCCGCTACGAGGCGCCGCTCGCGGTGACCGTCGACGCGATCTTCGAGTTCCGCATCGTCTCCGACGACGGCGCCCTGTTCTACATCGACGACACGCTGCTCGTGGACAACGACGGCGTCCACGACGCGACCGAGAAGAAGGGGCTCGCGCACCTGATCCCGGGCTCGCACTTCATGCGGATCGACTACTTCCAGGGCGCCACGAAGAACGTCGCGCTCCAGGTGTTCGTCACGCAGAAGGGCGGCAAGGAGAAGCTGCTCGGCGCCACGCTCTGAAGGGTCGCGAGGGGCTCGACCCCCTCGCGATCCCGCGTCGCCCGAGGTCGGAGCCAGCTACCCGCGGCCCGGGGAGGCCGCGGGTCGAACGTACACGGGGACGAGATCGCCCGCCGACGCCGCTCGCCCCGCGGCGATCTCCGCGATCGACGCCGCCGTGGGTACGCTGTGGGGTGGCTCGGCGCACACGCGGTGGTTGCGCGTGAACGCCTCGGTCAGCTTCGCCGTCCCCTCCCCCGCGACGGTCCAGCTCGGCGCGAGGGCGAGGAGGCGGGAGGGGATCTCGGCGATGGCGATCGTGCAGGGCTCGATCGCGATCGCACCTCGCGCGCAGACGTAGAGCTCGCCCCGCAGCGCGTCGAGCAGGACCGCGACCGGCGACGACGACGCGTCGATCCCGTGGGCGAGGGCGTCGAACGCGTCGACCCCGACGAGCTCGGCGCCCGTCGCGAGCGCGATCCCCTTCGCGGTCGCGACGCCGATGCGCGCTCCGGTGAACGAGCCGGGGCCCAGGCCGACGGCGACGCGATCGACGTCGGCCGGACGCCAGCCGGCCTCGCGGACCAGCTCGTCCACGAGCGGGAGGAGCGACTCCCCGTGCGCGTTCGACACGCGACGCGACCGCGCGAGCACGAGCCGCCCGTCCCACAGCGCGACCGATCCCACGGCCGAGGTCGTGTCGAAGGCGAGGATGCGCACGGCCGTCAGAGCTGCGCGAAGCGGCCGCTCCGGAAGGCGGCCTCGAGGAGCTGCTCGACGCGCTGCACGAGCTCGGCGGCGCGCGGGTCGCTCGACGCGCCGAGCGCCGCCTTGATCTCGTTGAGCGCCTTGAGCTGGCTGAAGAGCTGCACGTCGGAGAGGCCGCCGCCGCCCGTGAGGACCTGGCGCACGCGGTCGATCTCCGCCGCGAGCGCCTCGATCCCGATACCGGCTGCGCCCACGCGGCGCGCGTTCGGGTGGTCCCGGTAGTGGGCCTCGAGGACCGGGGTCACGATCGACTCGAGGATCGCGGACTGGTCCTCGTTGTTCCAGATGTGCTTGAGGACGAAAAAGTCGCTCGCGTCGGGCTGCGGTCGGCCGTCGAGGAAGGCGCTCGCGGCGAAGAGCTTGAGCAGCTTCACCACGCGGCGATCGGAGAGGGTGATGCCCTCGGCGCGGATCTGGAAGACCAGGCCCTTGTACGCGCTGAAGAACTCCTCCGAGAAGCGCATCCGCTGGGCGAAGGCGCGGTGCATCTCGGCGATCTCCCGGGCGCTCGCGAGGGGCTGCACCTGCGCGTCGGTGATGCCCATGATCTCGTGCTGTATGCCCTTCGTGAGCAGGTCCTGGAAGTGGTACGCGTCGAGGTTGTCGCTCCGGATGCGGAGGATGAAGCGGTCGAAGATGGCCGTCAGCGTCTCGTCCGAGGGCACCTCGTTCGAGGCACCGAAGCACGTCAGGAGCGGCGTCCTCAGCACGACCCCGCCGCTCGAGTACTTGCGCTCGTTGAGGAGGGTGAGCAGGGCGTTCAGGATGGCCGAGTTGGACTTGAAGACCTCGTCGAGGAAGACGACCTCGGCCTCGGGCAGCATCCCCTCGACCCGGCGCTGGTAGCGCCCCTCGCGGAACGCGTTGATGTCCACGGGCCCGAAGATCTCGTTCGGCTCGGTGAAGCGGGTGAGCAGGTACTCGAAGTACTTCGCCTGGATGAGGCGCGCGTACATCCGGATGAGGGCGCTCTTCGCGGTGCCGGGCGGGCCGATCAGGACGGCGTGCTCGCCCGCGATGGTGGCGATGAGGAGCAGGCGGATCGTCTCGTCCTTGCCGAGGAACCGCGCCTCGAGGGCGCGCGCGATCTGGTGGAGCCGGGTCGGGAGGTTGTTCGTCGCCTGGGGAGCCATCCGCTGGAGGGGGGAGACTACACGAGTTTTTCGGCCCGCGCCCGGGCCCGCCGAAAAATTCCGGTTGACGTTCGGCCCACAAACCGCGATGTATCCGCGGCGCTCCCGAAGGACATCGGAAGGAGCTCCGGGGCGTAGCGCAGCCTGGTCGCGCCCCTGG
>SXNL01000364.1 GCA_005777185.1 Myxococcales bacterium | reverse complement strand
GATCGACGTGATCGTCAACAAAGCCGGCGTGCAGATCGTGGCGCCGACGTCGACGGTCGATCCCGACGAGGCCGACACGCTCTTCGGGGTGGACCTCCTCGCGCCGCTCAGGCTCACGCGCGCGGTGCTGCCGCGGATGATCGCCCGGCGGAGCGGCACGATCGTCGACGTGGCGTCGATGGCCGCGCTGGCGCCCACGCCCGGGATGACGCACTACAACGCGGCGAAGGCCGGCCTCGCGGCCGCGTCCGAGTCGCTCCGCGGCGAGCTGCGAGGGACGGGCGTGCACGTCGTGACGGTCTACCCCGGGATCATCGCCTCGACGGAGATGGCGCAGGCGGCGATGGAGAAGTTCGTCGAGTCGAAGCTCCTGGAGTCGTTCCCGCGAGGGACGGAGGAGGAGCTCTCGCGTCTCGTCCGCGTCGCGATCGAGCGGAAGCACGCGCGCGTCATCTACCCGCGCTCCGGCGCCCTCAGCCGCTGGTTCCCCGCGACGACGCGGTGGCTGATGGACAGGTTCACGCCGGCGCTGAAGGCGCTGCCGGCTTCCACCGCCAGCTGACGAAGACAGCCGACAGCGACCCACGGAGACCGACGATGACCTTCGAGAAGACCCCCTTCGGCCGCACCGGCCTGCTCGTGAGCCGGATCGGCCTCGGCTCCTCGTACGGCCTCTCCGGCCGTGACGTCGAGCGCGCCCACGACCAGGGCATCAACTTCTTCTTCTGGGGCCTGCGACGCCGCGGCGACTTCGGCGGCGGGCTCCGGCGCCTGGCCGCGCGCGATCGCGACAAGGTCGTCATCGCGATCCAGAGCTACACGCGCCTCGGCCTCCTCATGGCCCCCTCCGTGTGGCTCGCGCTCCGCACGCTCGGGACCGATCACGTCGACGTCCTGAGCCTCGGGTGGTGGAACGGCATGCCGCCCCGGCGCATCCTCGACGCGGCCCGCGACCTCAAGGAGAAGGGGCGCGTCCGCAAGATCATCATCTCCTCGCACGAGCGGACGCTCCTCCCGCGCATGGCCGAGCTCGAGGGCGTCGATGGCATCATGGTCCGCTACAACGCCGCCCACACGGGGGCGGAGCGCGAGGTCTTTCCCCAGATCGAGGGGAACGAGAGGGAGCCCGGCGTCCTCGCCTTCACAGCCACGCGCTGGGGCTCGCTGTTGAACCGCGGCCTGATCCCGGAGGGCGAGCGTGTGCCGCGGGCAAGCGATTGCTACCGCTTCGCGCTGTCCGATCCCCACGTCCACGCCACGCTCGCCGGGCCGCGCGACGGCGCCGAGCTCGACGAGGCGATGCTCGCCCTCACGAGGGGCCCGCTCGACGCCGAGGAGACCGCCTGGATGCGCCGCGTCGGGGCGAAGGTGCGCTCGGACACGCAGGCGCCCCGCGCGATCGGCACGATCGACCGCGTGCGAAAGCGGCTGGTCGGCGCGGTGGCATGAGCGACGGTCGGCGGTCGGCGCTTCGGCCGTCGGCCGTCGGCTGTCCACTGTCCGCTCTCTTGGTTTTTGCGTGACCTTTCTGCTAGGAAGGCGGTGGGGGGTTGCCTTTCTTCCGACGGTACCGATGGCCAACAAACGCGTGCAGATGATCGTCCGAGGGCGCGTGCAGGGTGTGTTCTTCCGGGCGGCGGCGCAGCGCGAGGCGCGGCGGCTCGGGATCACGGGGTGGGTCAAGAACCGCGCGGACGGCTCCGTGGAGGTGATGGCCGAGGGGGACGAGGAGTCCATCCGGGAGCTGTCCTTGTGGGCCAACCACGGGCCCTCGGCGGCCCGGGTCGACAACGTGGACATCCGGTGGCGCGGGTACACGGGCGAGTGGCCCGAGTTCAGCATCATCGAATAGAGTCACCGCCGGTGGCGTTGCTCCTGGGAGAGATGACGGCGATCGATCGGAGCCTCGCGCGGACGCTCGGAGTCCTCGTGTGTTGCGCGCTGCTCGTCGGCGCGACCCGCGCGCGCGCGGAGCCCGCCGACGCGGCCTCGGGCGCGATCCAGCTGAAGGCTCCATCCGCTGCGGCAGCCGAGGGGGCGACGAGCGCCGATCTCGAACACATGCTCGCCGAGATCGACGGAGAGCCCGCGCCGCGCCGCGCCGCCGCGAAGGCCGTGACCGAGCTCGGGCTCGACGCGCTCCCCGCGATCACGAAGGCCCTCGAGGCCCTCCGGAAGCAGGCCACACCGCCCGTGCAGGCGGCCATGAAGCCCATCAGGGACGGCCAGGCGAAGGACAACCCCTCCTTCGACCTCCTCGAGAAGCTCCTCGACTCGAAGAAGGACGGGCCGGGAACCAGGACCGCCATCCACACGGTCGTCCTCGCGCGGGCGCTCGCGCACATCGCGACCACCGCGGCGCTCAAGGAGATGATCCTCGTGGCCGCCGATCACGAGAAGGTGTTCCGGCCCGAGATCGCCCGACTCGTCAAGGCCTCGGGCGACCGGGCGGTGCCCGCGCTGATCGAGACCCGCAAGGCCGAGAACCGCGAGCTCCGGGGGTGGTCGTCGGTGCAGCTCGAGGGCCTGGGCAAGCGCATCCCGGGCGACGCCGTGCAGACGAAGAACAACCAGGTGCTCTCCGACGTGCTCCGCGCGTACGGGACGGTGCACGATCCGGACGCGATCCCGATCATCCTGTCGTTCGTCAACTCCGATCGCGCGCAGGTGCGGACGGCGGCGCGCGAGGCGATCAGCGCCTATGGCCAGGACGCCGTGTGGAAGCTGAAGGAGGCGTACGCGAACCTCACGGGGAAGAGCGCGCAGGAGGGCTGGAGCGCCGCGGACGTCGCGAAGGAGCTGTTCCTCGCGTACGACAAGTTTCGCCTCCAGGAGGTGTACCAGCTGCTCGAGGACGGCAAGGTCCGGGAGAAGGAGGGCAAGCTCGCCGAGGCCACCCTCCTGTACGACAAGGCGCTGGCCCGGCAGCCGCTGCTGGACCGTCGCGGCGAGATGGTTGCGGGCTACTTCGCCCACGCGCGCTCGCTCGAGGACGCCGACGCGGAGCGCGCGCTGGCGATGTTCCGGAAGGCCCTCAGGCTGGATCCCGAGGGGCCTCGCGCGAAGCCGATCGAGGCGGAGATCGCCTACCTCGAGGGGCGCGCGCTCGTGCGCTCCGGGATCTCGGACGTCGAGCCGTTCCGGCGCGCGCTGGCCCTCGATCCGGGGCACGCGAAGGCGCGCCACGAGCTCGACCGGCTCGAGAACACCGCCGAGGAACGGCGGAGCCGGACGCACCGTTACGTTGCGGCCGGCGCGCTGCTCGCCGTGGCGATCGGGGCCATCGTCCTGTTCGGCGGGCGCCGGCGGCGGCGGGCAGGCCCCGCGAGCCCAGCCTGACATTTCCGCCCGCCCCCCTTCCTACCTCTTCCCTTGGGCGCCTCATGTTGGCACCATGAGCGCATGCGGAGGTGCCCTTGAGCCTGTTCTCCAGGTTTTTCGGGGGGCGTCCGCCCGGCGGCGGCGATGCAGACGACAAGGACAAGGGAGACGACGCCATGAGCCAGGGCGCCGCCGATCCAGCCACAGCCGCCAGCGATGACACGCGTGGCGACGGAGAGGACGAGGAGATCTCCGTCATGCACGATCACGAAGAGGTCAACGCGCGCTTCGCGGAGTGGAACGCCGAGGAGGGCGCGAACGCCACGGCCGAGAGCGAGCCACCGCCGCCCGTGATCATCGCGCGTGTCGTGACCGTCGACCGGACGTCGAGCCCGACGGTCGACCCCGGCCACGAGGTCGCCGGGCCCCCGCCGAACACGACGTCGGGCGAGAAGCCGCAGCCGGATTCGACCTGGGGGCACGCCGAGACGAAGCGCGAGCCCGTGCGCGTCCCCGGCCGGCCGGACATCGCGCGCAAGGCCGCCGAGCGCAAGGTGAAGGACTCACCGTCGGCCGCGCCCCCCACCACCCGCGAGCCCATGCAGACGCTGGTGGACACACCGGACGGGATCGCCACGGGCACCATCCGCGAGTCGACGGAGTGGGAGCTCACGCCGATGATCCCGAGCGTGGGGTCCGACGCCGTGACGCCGCTCGTGCCCGACACCATCGATCGCGTGCCATCGACGCGATCCCCTCGCTCCGGCTCCGTGCCCCCGCCCGTCAGCGCCGCCGGCGGGTCGTCGCGGACGACGCCCGACGCGCCTACGTCGACGCCCGGCCCGACGCGCGACTGGCCCCCCGAGGAGGCGGGCACCGAGGCGTCGGCGCCGGCCTCGGAGGAGCCGGCGTCGAGCGAGCCGTGGAGTGAAGACTCGGTGGACGATCTCATGGCCGACCTCGACGAGGGCTTCGGCGCCATCCTCGCGGGCAGGAAGCGGCAGTCCGCACCGCCGACACCGGGCTCGCCGTCGTTCGACGAGGCGCTCCGGCTGTTCGGCGCGATGGTGTCCTCGCACATGCGCCACGTGCGCGACTTCATCCTGGACCTCACGTACGGGCCCGCGACGGCGGACTGGCTCTCGCTGTGCCTCCCGGCGTCCCGATCGCTGAGGGCAGGCGCGCACCAGTTCGAGTTGCGGGAGCTCGCGGCGGGGATCGAGGCGTTCGTCGGCGCGCTCGAGGCATGCGTGGCCAGCGGATCGCCCTCGGTCGAGGGAGCGCTCCGCGACGAGATCCTCGCCAGCTGGTCGAGGATGGCGGCCGCCATGCCCGAGGCGTTCAAGCTCGATCACGAGCGGCAGCAGCGCGAGGGCATCATCGTCAAGTCGCTGCTGGAGCAGGTCGAGGGCGTGCAGAAGGTCCAGCAGGACCGGCTCTTCGCCGCAGGCCTGATGGCCCTCGATGTGCTGTTCACGGCGCGCGCGCGGGACATCGCCGACACCACAGGCCTCCCGCTCGAGCTGACGACGCGTATCGTGCAGCGCTTCGCACGTTACAGGGAGGAAATCGCCCGGATCGAGGTCGACGAGACACGGCGTGGCGAATACGCCCGCCTGCGGGAGTCCCTCCAGGACCTCACCGTCTACCACGAGACGTACGAGCAGGCCTCCGAGCGTGGCCAGCTCCGCGAGAAGAAGGCCGCGCGCAAGCACCGTGAAATCGCCGTTCTCGACCTCAAGGTCATGCTCGCGCGGCTCGGGGAAGCCCACGCGCTCTACGCCATCGAGCGCGCCCCCTTCGCGGGCAAGATCGCCCACGTGAGCGAGCTCCTCGTCGAGAAAGAGCGACAGCTCGCCGAGAAGGTCTGATAGAGTTCACGTTCCCCGAAGCACGACACCCCGCTCGTAGGAAAGGATCCGGAGCGCGACATGGCACTGTCCCCCGAAGTCATCGTCGAGAAGGTCGCGAAGGGCGAAAAGCTCGACGGTGAGGAGCTGCCTGGCGTCATCCTCACGAAGGCGATCCTCGAGGGCGCGAGCTTCCGGCGCTGCGACCTCGAGGGAGCGAACCTCGAGGGTGCCCGCCTCGCGCGCGCGAACCTGAAGGGCGCGAGCCTGAAGGAGGCGTACCTCGCGGGCGCCGACCTCCGCGACGCCAACCTGGAGAACGCCGATCTAGAGGGCGCCAACCTCGAGCGGGCCAACCTCGTCGGCGCGAACTTCTCGCGGGCGAGCCTCGAAGGTGCCAAGCTCACGGGGGCGAACCTCACGCGCGCGAAGGGGACGCACGCGCATCTGGACTCGGCGAACCTGGGCGGGGCGGATCTCTCGGGCGCGTCGCTGGCGAACGCGGACCTCGTGGAGTGCTACCTCGGAAGCGCCAAGCTCCTGGCGACGGACCTCTCCGGAGCGTCGCTGTCGTCGGCCAACCTCGAGGAGGCGGACTTCACGGACGCGAACCTCACCAGCGCGAACCTCGAGGATGTGCGCGCCGAGCGTACGAAGTTCCTCTCGACGCAGCTCCGCAAGGTCGACTTCCGCGCGGCGAACCTGTCTGGCGCGCATTTCAACGGCGCCGATCTCCGCGGCGCCTCGCTCGAGGGCTCGCGCCTCGACGCGGCCGTGTTCCACGGCGCGAAGGTCGCGGGCCTCGTCGGCACGGGCGAGAAGGCCGAGGGGCTCAGCTGCGAGTGGCTCGACACCTCCCCGGAGGGTGACGGCTCGGGGCGCCTCATGGGCGCGGCGGCCCACGCGCTCCTCCTCGGGCAGGAGTACCAGAAGCCCGCCGAGACGCGGTACTTCGGCAAGGGCGACATCCTGCGTAACGCCGCGCTCGAGTTCGGCGCCGACGCAACGGTCGAGGTCGACAGCCGCTTCGAGGACTGCACGATCACCATCCACGAGGGTACCCGGCTGGTGATCGGGCACGTGGGCGCCTTGATCGGATGTCGGGTTTCCGGGCCCGGCGACATCACGATCCACGGGCAGTTCTACGAGACGAAGGGCCCTGGCATCTCGGGCGCCCACAAGATCGTCGTGACCAGCGGCGGCGTGCTGGTGGGGTCGGTCCACCAGTTCGAGGACAAGACGCACTTCGGCTTCGAGGTCGGATCGAAGCTCCGGTGCAAGATTACCAGGGCGCGGTGAGGGCTAGGAGGAAAAGATGAGCGACGTGAAGAGCGACAAGAAGACGTTCGTGGAGGAAGGCACCCAGTTCAAGGGGACGATGACCTCCAGCTGCGCCGTCGTGGTCCGTGGCGTGGTGGAGGGCGACCTCTCCGCGCCGTCGCTCGTCATCAGCGACACCGGCGCGGTGCGCGGGAAGGTGAAGGCCCAGGAGCTCACGAGCCTGGGCGAGATCGCCGGCGAGTTCGACGCCGACGTGGTCAACCTCTCCGGCCGCGTGAAGGACAACACCATCATCCGCGCCAAGACGCTCGAGGTCCGCCTCTCCCAGGACGAAGGCAAGATGCAGGTCGTCTTCGGCGACGCCCACCTCGACGTCGGCGACGCCCCCAAGGATCCGCAGCACCGCGGCAAGAAGGGCGACGCCGAGAAGCCGCGCTGATCCGCCGGGCCTCCACGGGCGCGTCGGCCGGTTCCGTGGTAGTTTCCACTGCTTCCCGCGGTACGTCCCGATGCGTCGCTTCGTCTTCTCCTCCCTCCTCGTCGCGGCGGCCGCCGGGTGCACCTCGAGCTCGGGCGTACCGCCGCCGCCTCCGGAAGCGGGGGCCCCGGACGACGGGCCGATCTTCCCGTGCGCGCTGGGGTTCCTCGGCGAGAAGACGAAGCCGGTCGAGATCAAGCTCATCGCGCGCGGGGCGGACGAGAAGTCCGTCGACCTCGCCGACGGCGACAAGGTCGCGCTGATCCTCCCGCCGCAAGGCGGACGCGTGATCTTCGTGGGTGTGAAGGCCACGAACATCAGCCCGTGCACCGTCAAGGTCACCGGCTCCTTCCGGGACGCCACGAGCAAGCAGGTGCGCGTCGACGCCCGCACGCTCAACCTCGTCGCAGCAGGCGACGGGTGGGGCGCGGCGACGGACTCGGACATCTCCACGTTCTCGAACGTGCCCATGTGCCCGAACCAGTGGGCGACGACCGACATCTTCGACAACGTGTTCGAGCTCACGGTCGCCGTGGAGGATCCGAACGGGCGGAAGGCCTCGAAGACCATCAAGGCGACGCCGACGTGCGCCGAGCCCGCGTACCGGGCGGAGTGCCTGTGCCAGTGCAAGAAGGGGTATGTCCTCGGCCATCCGTGCTGAAGCCGCGATACAGGAGTTCGACATGAAGACGGTGCCTCGAATCCGTGCTCGCCACCTCGTGCTCCTCGCGCTCGGCGTGACGGCGTCCGCGTGCAGTTCCAAGACGGAGACGCCCGCGGCGCCGACGAAGGCCGACGCCGGCCGGACGGGCGACGACGCGGCGGCCGCCTGCATCGACACGGGCGAGCACCCCGCGGCGCGCGACGAGGTCATGGGCGTGGTCGATCCGAAGCGGGGCAAGGTGCTGTTCTTCGGGGGCAACACCGGGGTCCCGAAGCAGTGCAACCCGGCCCCCGTCCCCAACGGCGATCTCTGGTCGTACGACATGGCGTGCAAGAGCTTCAAGAAGATCGCCTTCCCGGACGGCCCCGGGATTCGCACACGAGGTGCCGCCGTGCTGGACGTGGCGGGCGATCGGATGATCGTGTTCGGCGGGCGATTCCGCGCGGGGACGAGCGGCGCGTACACGCTCTACAACGAGACGTGGGCGCTCGATCTCGCGACGCTGAGCTGGCAGAAGCTCGACACCACCGGCACGCCGCCCGCTGGACGGACGAGCCTCGCCGCGGTCTACCGGGCAGACACGAACGAGATGTTGATCTTCGGGGGGAACTCGAGCACGAACGGCCTCGCGTTCACCCCCCTCGCGGACGTCTGGGCCCTCGATCTGAAGACCAGGGCGTGGCGGCAGATCCCGACGACGGGCACGCCGCCCGCCGCCCGGCTGTTCCACTCGGCCGCGCTCGACCCGGGCAAGAAGCGGCTGTACGTGTACGGGGGCGGCGACGCGAACGCGTTCACCGGGCCGTTCCTCGGGGACCTCTGGTCGCTCGACCTCGGGGCCGGAGCGTGGAACCTCGAGGCCTCCGCGGGCGCGGGCGCTCCCGCCGCACGCATCAACGCGTCGATGACGTTCGACGCGAAGGCTGGACGGCTCGTCCTCTTCGGCGGCCACGACGACGGGGTGGTCGGCAACAACAACGACACGTGGGCCTTCGACCCTGCGTCCCGCAAGTGGACGGCGATCGTCCCCCCCGAGAAGATGGTCAAGCCATCACCCGCGTTCTGCGTCTTTCCCCCCGACTTCACGACCACCAACCTCGCAGCTCCGGATCGACGCTCCGCCCACCTCGCGGCGGTCGACACCGCGCACGACGCCTGGATCGTCTTCGGCGGGACGACCGACTGCGGGCTCATCGACGACGTGTGGTCCTTCGATCTCGGCACGAGCGGGTGGACGCGCGCGACGAAGGCACGTGTCGGCGAGGCGTGCCTGCGCGGCGACAACAAGGCGCAGTGCAGCACCCTCTGTCAGTGAGCGACCGAGAGGAGGGCGTGGTCCTACTTTCCCACGTTCGGGTGCAGCCGCGTCGCGCCGTCGAGCTTCAGGTTGAGGAGCAGGAGCGCGGAGAGCGCGTTCGCGAGGTACAGCGCGTCGTGATCGGGGAGATCCTTCAGGATCCACACACGCGGGGCCTCGCCGAGCTGGATCGCGCCGAGCGGACCGGTCTCGTTTCCGATCTCGTAGCCGAGACCCCGGGTGCCCTGCTCACCGGCCGCGGTGCGGGTCTTCATCTGGAGCTGGGCCTTCCGCACCGAACCGTCCGCGCGCGGTAGCTCGATCTCGCCAGCGGTCGCCATGTTGCCCTCGTCGAGGCGAATGGTGAAGCGCGTCTGCGGCGTCACGCAGGCGAAGCGGCGTTTCTCCGTGTAGACGATCTCGCACTCCGTCGATACGGCGAGCGTCCCGGGGGTATCGATCTTGTACGAGTAGACTCGACCTCGCGAACCTGCCGGATCCTCCATGTCGATCGAGTGCACCCGGTAGTCCCCGAAGCGGACCATGTCGGGCATGTACTGCCAGTAGCTGACGACGACGGGCATCGGCCTGGTGCTCGAGAGGCCGGTCGACACCTCCATCTGCGCGGGAGAGGGGCAGGCCGCGAGCCACGCACCGAGCAGAAGGGAAAGCGGGACACCCAGCAAGGGACGGAGCGAGGATCTCACGAGAGCCTTCCTCGGATCTTCTCGAGCACGGCCACGTCGGCGGGCGGGAAGCGGGACGGATCGAGATCGCGGACCGGGACCCATGCGACCTCCGCAACGTCGATCGGTTCGGGGGCGGGCGAGGCCGCCGCGAGCGCGGCCTCGAAGAAGAGGAGGAGGACCGCCTTCCCAGCGTCGTCGTAGCGGTGGAACGTCACCTCCACGACCTCGCCCGCCGTGGCGAGCACGCCGAGCTCCTCACGGAGCTCGCGGGCGAGCGCCTCGCGAGGATCCTCGCCCGGCTCGACCTTGCCGCCGGGGACCTCCCAGAGGCCCGCGAGGTGGGATCCCTCCTTGCGTCGCGAGACGAGCACCCGGCCCTCCTCGACGATGATCGCCGCGGCGACGAGGAGCGTGCGCATGTCACCGCCGCCGCTTCGGAAGGACGCGCTCCGCTTCGCGACCTCGGGCCTCGGGCGCGCGGGCGCCCGTGGGCCGGGGAAGCGTCGTCGGCGGGCCCCTGCGGGCCCCGTCCGCCTGGGCGACCCCACGCCTGTGCCCCGTCGGCGCCGTGTCCTCGTCCACGTCGCCGTGCTGCAGGCGGGCCGCCGTGAGCTCGTTCGTCCTCGCGTCGGGGAGGTCCTCCTCCAGGGTGTCGAAGGCCGGGGGACGCGCCATGCGCTCGGTGCGGAACCCGCGCTGGGTCGTGTTCGTATCCGGCCGGCGGCGGATGTCGGCGACGACCTCCTCGAAGCGATCGAGCGGAGCGGTCTTCACGAGCGCGACGCGCCCCTCGTCGACGCGCGCGAACAGGAGGAACGCGCCCGGAACGGGCATCTCCACCAGGCCGCCTTCGGACGACATGTCGAGCGAGGCGACGTACTGCGCGCCGAGGCAACGCTTGGCGATCGACGACTCCTTCGCGGACTGCGAGCGCGTGAGCACGCGGCGGCACATCCCGTCCGCGTCCAGGAGGAACGTGCACGACGAGGTGTGCGCGGCGTAGACGATCTCGGGCAGGGACACGAGGGCTCAGCGTAACACGGGCCCTCCCGGCCTCGCGCCCGGAAGCGGCGCGTACACGCGCCTACATGACCGACTTCAGCCAGCCGCCGATCGGCCGTTCCGGTGAGCAGGAAGGAACCTCCATGCGCAGACTCCACGATGACGACACGGACGCGCTCGCCCTGGTCGCGCACGAACTCCGGGTCCCGCTCGTCTCGCTGCTGGCGTTCATGGAGCAGCTCGCGAGCGAAGAGGAAGTCCCGAGCGAGGCCCGCGTCGCGTATGCACGCGGGGCGGCAGCCCTCGGACGGAAGATGTTGCAGAGGCTGGGCGAGCTGCAGGCGGTCGTGCGGGCCGAGACGGGACACGTCGACGTGGCGCGGAAGCCGTGCACGCTCGGCACGGCCCTCGGGGAGGCGATGGAGGATCTCGGACCGGGAGCCTGGAGCGACATCCCGGTCGACGGTGACGCGATCGCGTTCGGCGACGCGGAGCTCATGCGGCAGGCGCTCGCGGCGCTCGTCGCGGCGATGTCCAGCGATCCAGGAGGGGTCGCGACGATCGACACGCGGGTGGAGCACGACAAGGCCGTGATGACGATCTCGCGGGCCCGGCCGATCCCGGCGAGTGAGCTGGATCGCATGCTCTTGCCGTTCGGACCGCTCGGGGTCGCCCGGTGGCTCGTCGAGGCGCAAGACGGAGAGATGGACATCCACTCGTCACCTGCGACGGGTACACGCGTGAAGCTCCGCATGCCGCTTGCCTTCCAGGCCAACCCACTCCTGTCGCTGTCGGTGCGCCCAGGGCGCCTCGTGCTGGCGGTCGACGACGACGACGCGGCGTTCGATCTCTACGAGCGCGCGCTGTCGCCGCAGGGGTTCCGTGTCGTGGGCACCACCCGGAGCCACCTCGCCGCCGCGCTCGAGGAGGCTCGCCCGGACGTCATGGTGCTGGCGGGGATGTCCTTCGATCCGAGCTTCCACCCGAGCATCCCCGCCGTTGCCATCGACAGGGCCCGATCACATCCGAGCTTCGGCGCCGAGCTCGGCGAAGCGCTCACCGCTGCGTTCCCGACACGCGTACCCACGACGAAGCGCGGCGGCGCCGACTGAGCGCCCGCTCCGCGACGGCCGGCCGAGATCCGCTCCCGTGACACGCCCGAGCTGCGGGCGAGCTCACCGGTCGGCTCGTCGACCGCTCCGACGGCGACGTGAAGGTC
>SXNL01000363.1 GCA_005777185.1 Myxococcales bacterium | reverse complement strand
CGGGCTCGGGCTCGGGCTCGGGCTCGCAAATGAGGGGATTCCTCAGGGGGACGGGGGGTGAGGTCTGCGCGGGCTCCTCAAGGTCGCGCCGGCGCCCCACCGCCTCCACGGAACCTCTTCGCCTCCCCCATCGCGCGCGTAGCGCGCGATCGGGGGGAGGCCGGCGCGCGAAGCGCGACGGGTGGGGGCACCCTCGCTCGAACGAATGCCTTATCCGAACGGCATTGACATCGGACCCTGAAGCGGGCCCTCCGCTGGCCGTCTCCCCGTGTCCATGCTCCTCTCTCGCCCTCGCCCGCTCGCGTTGCTCCTCGGCTGCGCCCTCACCCTCCTCCTCGGCCTCGCCAGCCCGCAGACGATCGCGCAGCCTGCCCCGCCGACTTTCGGCTACGGGCGTCTGAAGATCGGTCCGACCGCCGACGCACGCGTCACCCTCCCCCGTCGTCGTCGCGCTGGTCGAGTCCACGGATCAGCGGTTCTCGACCGCACCCGCCCACGACGCCGACTTCTACCGACGCCTCGTCGGGGGCCCGTCCTTCCCCAACGTGCGTGACTTCTTCCTGGAGAGCTCCGGGGGGAAGCTCGCGCTCTCCCTGGACGGTGTGGTCGGGCCCTTCACGTTCCCCGACGATCGCTCCACCGCCGCCGACGAGTCGAGGCTGCCCTGCCTCGATCCCCTGCGCTGCCCCGGGACGCGGCCCGGCGCGAGCACAGGGCCGTGCCGCTGACGTGGCGGGGTCGTGCGCCGGCGAACGTCTCGATCAGCGTCGGCGGCGACGACGACCGCACCCGCGCGGTCCTGATCTCGGTGCTCGGCGCCCCGACGCGCGGCGACCGGAGCTGCATCGACGCGGCGACGCCCGCCCCCGACCGCGTCGGGCGCGCGACCGTCAGCGCCTCGGGCGGGCGCGGAGGTCTGTGCTTCATGCGGCCGACGACGGAGGCCCCCACGCCCAAGGACCCCACCGCCCGCGCGATCGCGAAGCCCGCGATCCGCATCCCCGTGACGCTGCGCTTCGGCGCGCGGCTCTTCGATCGCAAGCCGGTGCGCGTTCGCGTGACCTCCGACAACGCGTCCGTATCGCGCGCCGCGTTCGATGCACCCGTGGGGGCGACGAGCGAGGCCTTCGAGGTCCGCTCGTCGACACCGGAGCCCTTCACGACGATCGGTGTCGTCGTGGAGCTGGAGCGGAGGGATCTGCGCCTCGCGACGACCTACACGGAGACGCACGATCTCCGCTTCCTGCTGACCCCCGACGCCGCTCTCGGCGTGCGCGACACGCGATTCACGTGCGCGCAGATCCGGGCCGTGGAGCAGGAGGTCGCGCGCCTGCGCGCGTTCCAGCCGGACCTTGCCAGGCCCGTGCCGATCGGCGATCCCGACCCGATCCGTCCGTTCAGCTACGCGGAGCTCGCCGATCCAGCCACCCGCCTCTCGATGGCGCCGGCCCTCACGATGCCGCTCGCGTCTCAGCCGAAGGCCTCGCTGCTCACCACGAAGACCACCTTCGAGGCGCCGATCGTCCAGGTCCTCCCGATCGCGCCGATCGCCCCGCCGCTCGACGTGGATCCGAAGCTGGGCGGGAAGAAGTGACGGCGCGCGCCGCCTACCGGCGCACGCGCCACTCGAGGGCCTCGAACACCGGCCCCAGGTCGTATCGCGCTCGCGCCCGTGGCTCCTCCGCAGCGACCCACCCCGCCGCAACCACGCCGATCATGGCGAGCAGGAACCCTGCGCAGACATCGGCGAGGTAGTGCCACCGGAGGTACAGGGTGGCGACGATGATCTGTGACGTGGAGAAGACGACGATGCGCCACGTCTTCGAGAACGGCCGCTCGGCACGGTGGCGCATCGAGAACAGCGCGAGGAACGTGGGTCCGCCCGTGTGGAGGCTGGGGAAGATGTCGAGCCGCGCGGCCCCGTCGACCGACGCGACCGCCGCCTCTACGAGGGGCCACCACCGCTCGCCGGAGAGCTCGTGGGTGAACGATCCCGCGAGCGCCTGGTACGGCCCGTACCCGGGGACGACGAGGTAGAGGACGTGTCCGGTGCAGAACACGAAGAGCATGCCGAAGGAAAACTCGGCGAGGATCTTCGTGCGGCGCTCGAGGAGCATCACCGGGATCACGTGGATGGCGATCAGGAAGAAGTAGCCGAAGTAGAAGAACGAGAACCACTCCGTGGCGCGCTCCGTGACGTCAGCGTCCCACGCGACCGCCGGCTCCACGCCGAAGACGAGGAGGTCGAAGGCGTGGAGCTGGGCGTCGACGACGCGGCTCGCCGCCGTCGGCAGGATGTACTGCATCTGGAGGAACGACGAGATCACCGCGCCGAACAGCGCGAACCGGTAGAGGAGCCCCGAGAGGAGCGCGGGCCGGACGACGCCCGCCCGCGTGACGAGCAGGCACCCGCCCACGCACACGAGATCGACCACGAGCCACGCCGTCGCGATGGGCCGTCGCGGGCCATCGCCGAGGCGCACGCCGACGAGGAGCAGCGCGAGGTAGGCGAGGACGAGCCAGTCCTGCACGGCGAACCGCTGGAGCGCACGGAGCACGCAGCAGGGCGGAGGCCGTTCCGGCTCGTCGAGGTTGTACTCCTCCTGCTCGGGGCGCACGCGTCGACCGAGGACGAGCAAGAGGAGCTCGATCGCCGCGTCGAGGATCCGCCTCGCGCCCACGGGCCAACCGTGCACACCACCCCGGGCAATCGCGTCCATCTCCGCTGGGACTGCAACGTGCGGGCCCGGCCCCTTACCGTGCGGCGCGAGCCGATCGCGGCGAGCACGGCGAGCCGACCGTGTGAAAGGGGTTGCGCAGGAAGCGACGCGAGTGCAAGGTCCTGCATGCCTTCTCGCCGCCTCGCCGCCTTCGTCGCGCTCCTCGCGCTCCTCGCCTGGCCCGCGTGCTCGACGTCCTCGCCAGGCGAGCGCGCTGCCGCCGCGACGGCCAGTGACGCGGGCACGAAAGAGCTCGTCGACGCGAGCAGCTCGGGCGACGCAGCGCCTCCTCGCACGGAGGCCTGCCTCGCGCAGGACGCGAAGCTGCAGGCGGCGCTCGACAAGGCGCGGACCAGCCCGAACGCGATGCTCACCGTGCGCAACGAGGCGTGCGGGACCTCGGTGTACGTCAGCGGTGACGCCGCGAACGCGACGACGACCTCGCTCTGGCGCATCGGCAGCATCACCAAGACGTACGTCTCCGCGACGATCCTCACGCTGGTCAAGGACGGGAAGGTCCGGCTCGACGATCCGCTCGAGAAGTGGGCCCCCGGGCTCCCGAAGACGGCTGGCGTCACCGTCCGCATGCTCCTCGACCACACGAGCGGCGTCTTCAACTACACGGAGGTGCCGAGCTTCCTCGACGATCTGAAGCGGAAGTGGAAGCCTCGCGAGCTCGTCGATCTCGCGCTCACGCGCGACGCCTACTTCGAGCCGGGCAAGGGCTGGCATTACTCCAACACGAACTACGTCCTCCTGGGGATGATCGTCGAGGCGTCCGACGGTCGGAAGCTCGGCGCCGCGGTGCGGGCGCGCGCCCTCGCGCCGGCCAAGCTCGCGCACACCTTCTTCGACGGCGAGGAGCCGATCGAGGGGACGCTCGCGAAGGGCTTCGTGGGCAAGGTCGACCAGACCTTCGCGCTCGATCCGTCGGGCCCGTGGGCGGCGGGCGCGATGGTCGCGACGGGGGCGGATCTCTGCGACTGGGTCGGCGCGCTCTACGGCTCGACCGCGGTGCTCGACCTTGCGGGGCAGAAGCTCCTCGTCGACGGCGCGGTCGACGCGGGCGGCGTGAAGTACGGCCTCGGCGTGCTCCTCTTCCCCGCCACGATCACCGCGGGCGCCGGTCCGGCGCTCGGGCACAACGGATCGATCAACGGATACGACACGCAGGCGTTCTGGTTCGGCGAGAAGAAGACGGCGATCTGCGCCGTCGTGAACGACTCGAAGAAGAGCGCGAACGACGTGTCGCTCGCGGCGCTCGGGGCGTTGTTCCCGTGATCGTGATCCATCGGAAGGAGCTCCCGATGGAAGAGGCACTCGTCCTTTCCGGTGCCATCGGTATCGGCGGTCTCCTCCTCGGCCTCGGCGCGTGCGGCGGCACTGCGACGACACGGGCGCCGGACCACGCCGGCGACGCGGGCGTCCTGGAGGACGCGAAGCTGGTCTCCGACAGCGGCGTCGAGGAGAGCGGAGCCACTCCCGGCGCCTCCTGCGGTCTGGCGACGGACCTGGCGTACGGGACCGAGACGGGCGGCGATCTCGACACGCCCGGGGAAGACCCTGCTCGCGTCGAACGATGACGCCTTGCCCCGCTTCTCGACCGACTCGGAGCTCTGGTACCGTCCACCGGCAGACGGGACCGTCTGCCTGCGGGTCACAGACCTCGACAGCTGGAAGGGCTCGACCCGACTTTGGCCGGGGACCACAAGTACGCGGTCCTCGCGCTCAGCAAGGCGGCCGGCAGCTTCGACCCCGCCGCAATCACGGAGGACAAGGAGCCGAACGACACCTTCGCCACCGCGAGGCCCGTCACGCTCAGGCCCTTCCGCGGGCCTCCCGGCGGCATCAGCGCACTCCTCGGCGATCTCCAGGGCCCGACCGACACGGACATCTACAAGGTGACGATCCCGCCTGGCGCCGAGATCTTGACGGTGGCCGCCCCGCCGATCGGAGCTCCCGTCCAACCGGCGACGTCCACGTACGGCTCCACGCTGCCGCGCTTCGCCGTCACGATCAAGAAGGCGGACGGGACGATCCTCGGCGATCTCGCCCCGCCCGCCGGCAACACCGAGAAGATGAGTCGCCAGCTCTTTCTGCCAGTGTCCCCCGGTGAGGTGTACATCCTGAGGAATCCCCTCATTTTCGAGCCCGAGCCCGAGCCCGCGCCCGAGCCCGATTCCTGCGCACCGAACCCGCGGTTCGTGCCGACGGGCGGGCATGGACGGGTTCGAACATGAGCGACTCGACGTCTGCCGTGCGCGCATCGAGCGGGTGGCGGGGGCGGACCAGCTCGCGGACCGCTTCCGAGGGGCCGCGCCTACCTCAGCGATCAACTTCGGCGAGCTGTCGCCTCGATCCCCCTCAACATCGCGGAAGGCGCCGGGGAGTTCGCTCCGGCGGACAAGGCGCGCTTCTACCGCATGGCGCGCCGCTCGGCGACCGGGACCGCAGCCGTCCTTGACGTTCTGGCCGTGCTCGGGCTCGCCGATGCGCAACGCTTGGTGGCTGTGCGAGCCCTCCTCTTGCGGATCACGGCGATGCTCACCGCGATGGTGCTGAAGCTCGGCTCGTCTTCGTCGGGCT
>SXNL01000362.1 GCA_005777185.1 Myxococcales bacterium | reverse complement strand
GCGGCGGCGCGGCCGCGAGCTGGACCACGTCGACCTGCTTGGTGATGAGCAGGCAGTAGAAGAACAGCTGCACGGCGCTCTCCGGAAGGATCTGAGCCTCCACCAGATCGCTCGGCCGGAGTGGACGCGCGCGCATGAGGTCGACGGCCGCAGCCTCGGGCCCGCCGAAGAACAGCCGCTCGGGCCGCGCGTGCGCCGCGAGCGCGAGAGCGGCATCGCCGATGCGTCCGACGGCGGCCGCGCACTGCTCCCACTGCGGGTTCCTGCAGATGCCCCACCACATGACGCGATACGGATCCACCATCACGGGCTCGTCGCCGCCGAAGCCGACGAGCCCGTTCATCGCGTCGTAGTAGGCGAAGCCCGTCGACGGAGGCATGTCGAACAGGTGCTGCAGCTTCTGCTCGACCTGCACGTGCAGCCCGAACAGGAGGTTCTCCGGCGTCACCGCGCCCATCTCGAGCAGGATCGCGCCGATGAGCCCGCCGCCCGAGGTCGTGCGCGTGACGGCCTCGGCGTGGGCCTCGGGTGTGATGACGCCGAGACCGAGGAGCACGTCGCCGAGGTAGGCGACGCCATCGCTCGTGCGCACCTTCAGGACGCCCCCGTTCTGCACGAGCATGGACGCGTGGCTCGACTCGGACTCGAGCTGAAGCGTGCCCGTCAACCCCTTGTCCAGGATGTACACGAGCAGGTGCGCGAGCGGCGTTCTCTCGAGCGTCCCCTGGGCCGTGGGCGCGACGTCCGACATGGGTTCACCAAAGTACCACGACTTTCCCGCGTTTGGCGATACACTCTCGCGGGCCTCCCTGGATGCGAGGGGCCGAGAAGCCCTTTCGCGCTCCCCGCCTTCGGATGTGCGATGGCGCCGAGAGGCCCCCCTCGCGCGCCACTTCATGACGAGCCCCGTCTCCCCGCTCCCGACCCACCTCGCGCACTTCGAGATCGAGCGCCTCCTCGGGGCTGGCGGCATGGCCGAGGTCTTCCTCGCGAAGAAGCGAGGCGCGGAGGGCACGTACAAGACCCTGGTCGTGAAGCGCATCCTGCCGGGGTTCGTGACCTCGCGGCGCTTCAAGACCATGTTCATCGAGGAGGCCCAGCTCGCGACGCGCCTCAACCACCCGAACGTCGTGCAGGTGTACGACTTCTTCGACGCGGGCGAGCAGGGCCACGTCCTCTCGATGGAGTACGTCGAAGGGTGCGACCTCGGGCACCTGATGGCCGAAGCGAAGGCGCGCGGCACGGTCATCCCGCCGTGGGTGAGCGCGTGGATCCTCCTCGAGGCCGCGAAGGGCCTCCACTACGCTCACGAGAAGAAGGACGACGGCGGCGCGCCGCTCGAGATCGTCCACCGCGACGTGTCGCCGCAGAACATCCTGCTCTCGTACGAAGGCGTGGTGAAGATCGCGGACTTCGGCATCGCGAGCGCCCGCCTCTTCGACGAGGAGGTGGGCGTCCTCAAGGGCAAGTACGGCTACATGTCGCCCGAGCAGGCGCGCGTCGAGACGGTCACGCGACGAAGCGATCTCTACTCGCTCGGCGTCATCTTCTGGGAGTGCCTGGTCGGGGCGCCGCTCCATGGAGGGCTCGGGGGCGAAGCGCTCCTCGACGTCGTCCGGTCGGGCATCGTCGAGCCGCCGAGCGCGCAGCGCCGCGACGTGCCGACGGAGCTGGAGGCGATCGTGATGAAGCTCCTCGGTCCGAGGCCGGAGGACCGCTACGAGTCGGCCCGGGAGCTCTCCGCGGCCATCGCGCGCGCGATCCTCCACAAGCAGGAGTTCGTCGACGCGTCCGTCCTCGAGGCCACGCTGGCGCAGATCGTATCACGCGAGCCGCGGGCCAAGCCCGCTTCGGAGCCGCCCGCGCCCGAGTTCAGGACGCAGGCCGCTGCGCCGTCCGCGCTCAGCGCGTCGGAGCGCATCGGGGGAGCGGACCTGGACGGCGAGGGGCCGGGATCCCTGTCCCGCTCGCGCCGTGGCTCCCGCGTGGAGTCGAGCGCCGCGATCGAGGCGCGCGAGGTGCGGCACGTCGCGGTCGTCACGCTCCGCCTCGTCGAGCTGGGCGAGGTGACGCCGGACGCGCGGAGGGCGCTCGAGCGTGCGCTCGAGCGGGTGCGCACGATGCTCGGGGAGATGGCCTACAAGAGGAGCGTGCGCTGGGTCTGGTCGAACGATCTCGAGGCCCGGGCGATCGCCGGCCTGGGCCCGAAGCCCGCACGCGCAGCCCACGACGGCTCGTCGCTCGCGCTGGAGACCCAGGAGGCGATCCTCGGCATCAGCGACGACCTGCCTGTGCAGGTCGGCGTGTCGCTGTCGATCGTGCGCGGCATCGCCTCGGGAACGCGCGATCTCGAAGGCAACCTGGTGCGGTACACGCTCCACGAACCTGTGACGTTCCTCGCCGACACGCTCGCGCGCGCCACGCCCGTCGGCCGGAGCTGGGTCGCGGGCGGCGTGTACCGCCTCGTGCGGCGCGACTTCCGGTGGGGCGACGCACCCACCCTCGACCTCCACGCCGCCACGGTCGCGAACGTCCCGCCGCAGATGCGCATCTACGCGCTCGAGCGCGCCATGTCGCGCGAGGAGAAGGAGGCGGAGCTCGCCGTCCTCCCGAACGATCTCGTCGCGCGCGACGCGGAGAAGGCCGAGCTGTTCGCCGCGTTCCACGCCGCCGTGCACGGCCCAGGCGGGGACGGGCAGCTCACCACACGCGCCGTGACGGGCGAGCTCGGCATCGGGAAGACGGCCCTCGTGTCGGCCTTCGTCGGCGAGCTGCCGCCCAACGCTCGCGTCATCCGGGCCGAGTGCCTCCCGGTGCAGCAGGAGATCTCCTACAGCACGGTCGCCGAGCTCGTACGCGACGCCGTCCTCGCCAACGCCGACGAGCCCTTCGGCGAGGTCGCCGCTCGCATCGCCGTCATCGGCGGGGGCGCCGCGCGGGGCGACGCGTCGAACCCGGTCGTGTCGCGCCTCGCCGAGCTGGCCACGAACCGGCGCGTGTCCCACAGCGAGGACGAGGACGCGCACTACCAGCGCAAGCTCGTCGTGAGCGGCGTCCGGCAGCTGCTCGCCGCCATGGCCCTCATGCAGCCGATCGTGCTCGTGGTGGACGGTCTGCAGTGGGCCGACAAGGCGAGCCTCGATCTCGTCGCGGAGCTCACCCGCGATGCCGATCCGCTTCCCATCCTCGTCGTCCTCGTGGCGCGTCCGGACGATCGACTCGCGGTGATCCTCGAGAACAAGGTGCGCATCGCCCTCTCCGGCCTGTCGATGGACGAGCAGGTGCGTCTGCTCGAGACGCGCCTCGGCGTCCGCGAGGGCGCCCACACGGTGTGCGCGGAGCTGTCGCCGCGCGTCGGCGGGAACCCGCTGTACCTGGTGGAGATCGTCGACGCGCTGCTCGAGCGCGGCGCCCTCGAGATCCAGGGCGACAGGCTCGTCCGCGCTGCGCGCGCCGAGACGGGCTTTCACGAGCTGCCCTCCACGCTGGAGCAGGTGCTCGCCGATCGCATCCAGGAGCTCCCGGGGCCCGAGCGCATCGTCCTCGATTGGCTCGCCATCGCCGGCGGACCGCTCACCGTCCAGGACATCCTGACGCTCTCGCGCGGCGCGACCGACGAGGCGGTGACGGGCCTTTGCGCGCGCGGCCTGTGCGATCGTCGGGGCAACGAGATCGACTTCCGGCACCCGCTCACGCGCGACGTGGCCTACGGAACGCTCGACGCGCTCCCCCGCGTGCGCATGCACCGCGAGCTCGGCGAGCACCTGGCGACGACGTCCCTCGCGCGCGGCCTCTCCGCGGCCATCGTCGCGCGCCACCTCGCCAAGGGAGACGCACACGCCGAGGCGGCGCGCCACTACATGGAGGCCGCCAACGCCGCGCGGGCGGGCTACCAGTCGCAGCTCGCCGTGCGGTACTACCAGAAGGCGGCGAACTTCCTCCCCCCGCGTGACCCCGAGCGCCTCGCCGCGCACGAGGCGCTCGAGGCCATCTTCCGGATGCTGGGCCGCCGCCCCGAGCGCGTGCGACACCTCGCGGCGCTCCGGCGCTCCGCCAAGCTCATCGGGACGCCCCACGCGGCCGGCCTCGCGCTCGTTCGCACGGGTCGATTCCACATGGACGAGGGCCGCATCTCGAAGGGCCTCCCCGTCGCCCGCAAGGCCGCCCAGCTCTCGCACGCGGCGCAGGAGGCGCAGCTCGAGATCGAGGCGGAGATCCTCCAGGGCGATCTCCTGCGCGAGCTCGGCGACGTGCACGGAGCCCTTGCCGCGACCGATCGCGCGCTCGCGGCGTGCAACCCGAAGGTCAACCCCGCCATCCCCAAGCGCCTACGCGCCGAGGTCCTCCGCACCCGCGGCGTTCTCCTCCGGCGCGTCGGCCGCGTGCGCGAGGCGGTCGACAGCTACGTGGACGCCATCGCGGTCTTTCGCCGCGTCGGCGCGCGGCGCTACGAGGCCCGCGCGAAGAACGCGCTCGCCTACGCGATGTTCGTGCAGGGACGGTACGAGGACGCCATCGCCCTCGCGCTCGAGTCGATCCAGATCGACCTCTCCATCGGCGGCCGGTTCCAGCTCGCGAAGACGCTCACCAACATCGGACACTCGTACGCACGCCTGGGCGACACGGAGCGCGCCCTCGCGTACCTCAAGCGCGCACGGGAGACGCACGAGCGATACGGTGACCACGACAGCTACGCCGACACCATGATCGTCAGCGCCGAGGTCACCGCGGAGCTCGGCGATCTCGCCGCCGCGCAGGAGTTCCTGCACCAGGCCGCCGACATCATCGCGCGCGCCCCCTACGCGTACGACAAGACCCACCTCGCGCTCATCGAGGCGGCCGTCGCGCGGGAGCACCGCGACGCGAAGATGGCCGTGGAGAAGGCCCTCCTCGCCCGCCGCACCGCCGAGACGCAGGCGCTCGTCGCGTACCACTTCTACGCCTTCGCGATCGAGGCCGCGGCCCGCGTCGACTCCGGGGAGGTCCACGCCGCCACGCTCCTCGCCACCACCGCCCTCGGCGCCGTCGAGAACCTCCAGGGCTGCGAGTACGGCCTTGAGATCCGCATTCTCTGCGCCGACGCGCTCAAGCGCGCGGCCTCGCCCCAGGCTCCGCAGGCGCGGCAGCGCGCGGTGGACCACGCGATCGCCCTCATGAACACGATCCGCGACGCCAGGCTGCGGCGCCTCTTCCTCAAGCGCCCGTTCGTCGCCAGCCTGTTCGACAACACGCCCATCCCCATCATCGACGACACCCGCGCAGGAGAGGGAGGACCATGAGCGAGGCGACGCCGCGCAGGGTTGCGATGATCCTCTCGGGCGGCGGCGCGCGCGGCGCGTACGAGGTCGGGGTCCTCTGGTACGTGTTCGACGAGCTCGCACGCCTGCGCAGGCGACCGCCCCGGATCGACATCCTCTGCGGCACCAGCGTCGGCGCGATCAACGCGTGTTACCTGGCGGCGCACCTCGAGGATCCGACCCTCGGCATGCGTCGCCTCGTGCAGCTGTGGAGCGAGCTCGAGCTTTCGCGCGTGCTCGGGTTCGGGGTACGCCAGGTCGTGGGGCTGCCACGCGTCCTCATGGGCGGCGCGCCGAACGGAACCGGCGTGTTCGACGTGAAGCCCATGGCCGATCTCGTGCAGCGCGAGATCAGCTGGCGTTCTCTCGCGCGCGCCCTACGCAGGCGACGCCTGCGCGCGCTCACCGTGTCCACGACCGAGGTGTCGACCGGCCGCACGGTCGTGTTCATGCAGACGTCGCCCGACACGATGATCCCCAAGACGGCGCCCCCGCGCACGCTCTTCCGGCAGGACCACATCGGCCCGCACCACGCGCTCGCGAGCGCCGCGATCCCCCTCTTGTTCCCGCCGGTCCACATCGAGGACGAGCTCTACCTCGACGGTGGGCTACGCCAGAACACGCCCATCGCCCCGGCCCTCCGGCTCGGCGCGACCCATATCTTCGCGATCGGCCTCTCTCGCGACGTGAAGGGCGTGAAGGCCTCCGAGAGCGTCGGCGAGAAGTCGCGCCAGCCCGGCGCGGCGTTCCTGATGGGCAAGGTGCTGAACGCGTTCCTGCTCGACCACGTCGACGTCGACATCGATCTGCTCGATCGGCTGAATCACGTCATCCAGGACGGCACCAGCGCGTTCGGCCCAGGCTTCACGGACGCGCTCTCGCGCGAGGCGAACCTCCGCGGGTGGCCGAGCTACCGCTACGTCGAGTCCTTCGCGATCCGCCCGAGCCAGGACATCGGGCGACTCGCGAGCGACCACGTCCACCACGGCCGGTTCCTCGGGAACCCGCTGATCACGAAGCGTGTGCTCTCGCTCCTGGACACCGGCGCCGGCGACGAGGCCGACCTCGCGAGCTACCTGCTCTTCGACGGGACGTTCTGCCGGCAGCTCATCGAGATGGGCCGTGCGGACGCGCACGCGCGACGCGATCAGCTCATGACGTTCTTCGGCGATCCGTCCGAGGACGAGGATCCTGGCGGCGCCGAGCCAGGGCGCGGAAGCCGCACTTCCTTCCCGCCCATACCGCTCGGCACATGAGGGGGGCGCTCGGGAATGCGTCTGCGTCGGACGTGTTGTGGCTTCGAATGAAAGTCGCCCTCGTCGCCGCGGCGCTGCTCCTCGGCGCGGGGTGCGCTCGGCGTGACGGTGATGGCGAGGGGAGGCGCGCGGACGCGGCGCCTGCGTCGTCCCGGGACGGGCCTGCCACGGCGGGCCCCGCGAGCGGATCACGCGGCGGGAGGGACGTCGTGGTCGTCGAGAGCGTGGTCGTACCCGAGGTCGACGTGCTCGCGGGCAAGCCGACGAGCGTCCGCGTCTCGTGGCGGATCGCGAAGGGCACGGGCGTGAACGAGGAGGCCCCCTTCCGCGTGCGATGGACCACGAGCGAGGGCCTCGCGGAGGCACCCGCGGACCTCAAGGGCTCGGGGGTCGACGCGCAGCGTGGCTTCGACGTGGCCGTGACCCCGACGAAGGGCGCCGTTCGGGCCCACCTCGTCGGCCGCGTCGAGATCGTCGTGTGCGACGCGGCGACACACAAGGTCTGCTTGCCGGTGCGGCGCAACATCGACATGTCCTTCCGTGTCGGGGCCGACGCGAAGCCGAAGGTCGAGGTCTTCGTCGCTCTCCCCGAGGCGCACGCCAGCTGACGCGTCCGCGGGGTCGTCCCCTGGATCTCCGGCGGTCCGATCGCGGGTTCCTGGACGCACCTGCGTCGATGTCGCACCTGGCCATGCGAGCGCCGCCTGCCGCCCTCGACGCGCCCGGAAATCGCGCGGCTGCGGGATTTTCCGGCCCAGCTGAAGCGATAGATCTGGCACGCGTTCTGCTCCGACGCACCGCATGCGCGTCACCACCGCCCTCACGCTGTCCACCGCTCTTCTCACGCTGGGAACCGTCTACGGCTGTGCGAGCAGCGCGCCCGAGGGAGGCGCCGCGACGGAGGAGGCTGCCCCGGGCGCACCCGCCCCCCAGATCGGCGGCAGCGGTCCGAGCTCGCCGCCACCCGGCACGCCGATCGCCGACCTCTCCGATGCGGGAGTCAAGGAGGGCGGCGGCGGAACGGGCGGCGGCGACGGCGGCGGAACGGGCGGCGGCGACGGCGGCGGCGCCTCGAAGGAGGGCGGGGCGACCTCAAACCCCTACTGCGTGGTCGGCTCCACCGCCGAGCTCGAGTCGAACGACACGCCGGTGACCGCAACGCCGATCTCCGGGAGCTCGTTCTGCGGCGTCCTGAGCAGCGCAACGGACGTGGACTACGGCAGTTTCACCCTGCCGCTCACCGCGACCTCGTTCAACTTCAACCTCCACCTCGCGAAGAGCACCGACGTGTTCATCAACGTGAAGGGCCAGCATGTCCCGATCGCGGGAACCAAGCTCCCGTTCGAGCCCGGCGAGAAGTACACGATCGAGGTCCGACCCAAGGGCGGGCAGGCCGGGGCCTGGCGCGTAGACGTCTCGATGAAGTAGCGGCGTTCAACCTCGCCCGGGCGTGACCGTTCTCCCGTGGTGGGCCCCTCGCCCGCGCCATGGCCGTCGGCTCGATCCCCAGCTCGCCCCGGGAGGCTCTCCGGAACCCGTACGCTTCCCTGCCGGTCGCGTCCGAGCCGCCGCCAGCGCTCGCGCCGGGTCGCTTTGGTGGGCTGGCGCTCGTCCTCTCGCTCGTCGCGTTGCTCACCGCCGCCCTCGCGGCCGCCAGCCCCGCCCCGCCCACGTTCCTCTTCGTCACGGCAGCGGCGATCGCCTCGGGCGCCGTGGGCGCTGGCGTCGGCTACCTGCGACAGGCCGAGCGTGAGTGCGCGATCGTGCCGGTCGCGTTCGCCTTCGTCGTGGTGCTGGTTGGAATCGGTGGTGGCGCGCTCCTGGCGGTGCTCTCGGTGCTCCTCGCCTGTCTCGCCCCCTGATCACCTGTTCCGCGGTCGGGCGGCGGTGGGTCGCCCAGTTTTCCCGGCCGGGCGAAGTCGGGTACCCTTGCAAGGTGATCGCGCCCGTCAAGGCCGGCGACATCCTCGCCGGGACGTACAAGGTCGAGCGGGTGCTCGGTCAGGGCGGGATGGGGATGGTGGTGCTCGCCCGTCACCTCCAGCTGGGATCGCTGGTGGCGATGAAGTTCATGCTGCCGTCGGCGCTGGAGAACACGATGGCCCGCGAGCGGTTCCTCCGCGAGGCGCAGGCCGCCGGGCGTCTGCGCGGCGAGAACGTCGCGCGCGTGATGGACTTCGGTACCCTCGAAACGGGATCGCCCTACATCGTGATGGAGTTCCTCGACGGCGAGGATCTCGACGCCCTCACGAAGACGAGGGGCCGCCTCCCGGTGGCGGAAGCCGTGGAGTACATCCTGCAGACGTGCGCGGCCCTCCGCGAGGCGCACGAGCAGGGCATCGTCCACCGCGACCTCAAGCCGCAGAACATCTTCCTGACGAAGAAGCCGGACGGATCGCCCCTCGTCAAGGTGCTCGACTTCGGGATCTCGAAGCTGACCGACGCCGACTCGGCCTCGCTCAGCGTCACCAACACGCAGATGGTGATGGGGTCGCCGCTGTACATGTCGCCCGAGCAGATCAGGAGCGCCAAGCACGTCGACGCGCGAACGGACATCTACTCGGTGGGGATCGTGCTCTACCAGCTCGTGAGTGGGATGCACCCGTACCGCGCGTCGTCGGCGCCCGAGCTGTTCGCGCAGGTGCTCATGGGGCAGCCCGCTCCCCTCCACATGGCGCTGCCCGGCGTCAACCCGTCGTTCGAGAACGTCGTGATGCGTGCCATCGCGCGCGAGCGCGAGCAGCGCGTGCAGAGCATGGACGAGCTCGGGCGGCTGCTGCAGCCCTTCCGTGATCCAGCGGCGGCCACGGGGACCCTCCCATCGAACCCCCACATCGCCGTCTCCGACCGCACGATCCGCCTGCCCGCGCCGCAGATCGTCGTGCGCGCGCCGGGCGCCAACCCGGTCCTCGGCGCGACGACGATGCAGCCCGCCGTCGGCAGCGTGCCGTCGGTCCAGCCGCGACCAATGCCCGCGGCCGTCTGGATCGGCGTCGTCGCGACGCTGCTGGTCTCGCTCGGCGCCGTCGGCGCGGCCGTCGCGTGGAGGTCGCACCGGAGCACCGCGGCGTCACCATCGACGATCGTCGCGACGGTCGAGGCTCAGCCGCCTGCGAGCTCGAACGCGGCGAGCGCCTCGTATGCGAACGCCCACGGCCCGCCGGACCGAGACGCTCCTCCGACCGCCGCGGAGGCGGGGGACGCGGCGGTCGTCGGCGCGGCCGCCGGCGGGGACGCGGCGGTCTCCTCCACCAACGGCGCGCTCGCTTCGGCGCCCGATGCCGGCGCGTCGGCGGACGCGTCACGCGGGGCACGCGGGCCAACGCCGCCTGCGGGCCCCGCGACGAAACCCTCCGGCAAGCCCAAGCCAGGCGCCGATCCGTTCGGCACACCCGACTGACGATCATGGCGGGGCTCGGCGCCCGCAACGATGCTACTGTCACGCCCGATGCGCCGGACCGAGCCGAGGAGCGAGCTTCCACGATACGCGGCGTACGCGGCGTTCGTCATAGCCGCCGCGGCGACCGTGTTCAGCTTCGTCTCCGTCACGCGGGAGGGCGAGCTGCGCCGCCGGTGCGCGCCCACGTGCCTCCTCAGGCCGAGCTACGCCGGCTACAAGAAGGTCGCACCGAGCTTCAAGCTGCACGATCTGCGCGGGCACGAGGTGTCGCTCGACGACTACCGGGGCAAGGTCGTCGTGCTCAACTTCTGGACGCGGACGTGCGGCCCTTGTCTCGAGGAAATGCCGGACGTGGCCGACCTGGCCAAGATCCTTCGTCCGATGAAGGACGTCGCCGTGATCACCGTCTCGACGGACGACGACGAGAAGGAGGTGGTCGACACGCTGCGCTCCGTTCTGAAGGAGGAGGCGCCCTTCCCCGTCCTGATGGATCCCGACTCGAAGATCGTCGGCGGAAAGTACGGGACGACGCTCTTCCCGGAGACGTGGATCATCGACAAGAAGGGTGTGATCCGCGCCCGGTTCGACGGCGCGCGGGAGTGGTCGCACGCCACGGTCGTCGAGTACATCGAGCAGATCCGCGCGGGGGGATACTGCCCGGTCGACGCCGATCAGGGCCACCTCTCCGGCGAGGGCGCGCGGCTCTGCGAGAGCGTCACGGGAGGCTGAGGGCGGCCAGCGAGCGGGCGCGATCTCGCACGACGCGGTGCGCGCCCGGCGCGGCGGCCACGCGCTCGAGATCGATCCGCGGCGTTGCGCGCGCGAGGTGCGCCACGGCGGCCTCGTGATCCGGGTGACCGCAGAGGGACGACAGCACCACGAGCTCGGAGCCCGCGAGCGGCACGCCCGGGTGACCGAACAGCGCGCCCACGTCGCCGGCGCGCGCCGCCTTGGGTCGGGGCGCCTCACCGCTCAGGAACGCGCGGTAGATCGGCGACCCCTGCACGACGCGCCGCTGCAGGGGCGACGTCGTGACGTCCCGCAGCGCGCCCACCGCGAACATCACGTTGCGGAGGTCCGGGCATTGATCCATCTTCGTCGCCGTGAGATCCGAGCATCTCGGGGTGTCCTCGAGCGGATCGTAGCCCTTGCCGCCGATCTCGCTCGTGTGGCTGAGGCCGAAGAAGTGGCCCATCTCGTGCGCCAGGACGAGCCCCTCGATGTCGGGTCCGCCGAGGGTAGCGAGGGCGATGGCCGACTGGCTCGTGCCCGTCATCGTCGCCGCGCCCGGAATACCACCGGAGATCCCCCACCAGCCCTGCTTGCTCGACGGCTCCACGATGAAGATGTGGAGCGCCTGCCCGTCGCCCTTCGCCGCGGTCAGCTTGAACAAGCTCGCGAGGCGCGTGTCCGGGACGCTCAGGAAGCTGGCATCCACGAGGTGGAAGGCGACGTTGCCGCGCTCCAGGCCGTAGAGATCGCGCATCGCCTCGCCGAACGCGTCGACGCGCTCGCGCGCACCCTTGATCGCCGCGTAGTTGCCCGCTTCGACCGTCTCGTCGTCGAGGACGAGTCCGCTCGGGAGGTACACGTGCATGTCGACGAACCCGCCGTGGAACGCGCCGTCGGGCGTGGACTGGATGCGGACGCTGCCCCTCCCGCTTCCGGTGAAGGCCACGGACCACGTACCCGCGGCCATGCGAGGCATGCTCGCCGGGTGGTTGCTGCCGGGGACGCTCGCGGCCGCGACGTCGCCGTAGAACGTCCGGCTCGTCGGGTGATCCCCGTTGAAGAGGACGGCGCCGCTCAGGATCGCGCCGCCGTCGGGGCTCACGACGTCGCTCACGGATAGCCCGCGATCGGACGATTTCGCGCGGATGGAGACGTTGAAGCCCAGCGCGTTCGCCGGCACGTCGAACGGGACGGTCGCCCCGGCCGCGACCTCCCCGAGATCGAGCGAGACGAGGGGCGCCGTCGGCCGATCCGCCACCTTCCCCCAGTCGTCGTTCGCGTCGTTGCCCGCGTCCCTGACGGTGAGCTTCGGGGCCACCCGGTCGGGCGAGGCGGCGTCGCCCGCGTCGAGCTCAACGACCGGCGGCGGGTCTGCGTCGGCGCACGCGAAGACGAGCACCCAGGGCGCAGAGAGGGCACCAAGCATGGCCAGGGTTCGCATGTTGCGTGGGGTGGTGTAGCATCTATTCGGCGGAGTGCAGGGCCGCTCGGGGGGAGCCCCGTAGGTTTGAGCTACGGTGGTAAGCTGGTCGTGCCCCTTTCCGTAAGGACTCGTCATGTTCGATCGATCGCTTACGTCCACTCTCGCCGCCGAGATGCGCGTCTGCCGCTACTGCGGGGAGATCGCCGGGCCGTTCGTCGATCCCCGCGACGGGCGCGTCGAGCGCAAGCAACTCTGCGCGTGCAGCGCCGCCGCGAACGGCGAGGACGGGGCTCTGGTCTGGCCCCGGTACGACTTCAACACGGTCGTCGAGATCTGCTTCTGTTGCTGCGCCGAAGTCATCCGCAGCGGCTTCTACGTATCGCCCATCTTCTGCCCGGAGTGCGCACCCATCGTGGAGAAGCTCAACGCGACCGGGAGCGTGTCGATCCCGTTCGTGCGCCCGGTCAAGCCACGCTTCGCGCCGCCCGGCGACGGGGCCCCCCACAGGCGCTCGAGCGTGATCCCGCGGACGGGCCCGATCCGGAGGCTCGACTGCCGCCGCCGAAAGCTGGTCAGCGACTTCATCTCCGATCGGCTCGCGCGGAACGAGGATCCGACGGTGGCCGCGTTCCTCGCCGCGCGGGGAGCCGTCTCGCGGGAGGACGCGGCCAACGAGCTCGCGGACCTCTTCCGGGGGTGGCAGACGGACGAGCCCCCGCTGGCCGCGGCGCCGCCGGCCCGTTCGTCGCCGGCCGAGCCGGAGATCCCGGATGCGGTGAAGGTGCTCCTCACGGCGATCCTCGACCACGCGTCCAGGGCGAAGGACGACGCCGCGACCGCCCACGAAGTCCAGGAGAGCCTGTCCGCGATCCGGGAGGCGTCGCTCCGCGCCACCGAGGTCATGCGTGCGCGCGAACCGGAGTCACCGTCGCCTCCTGCCCCTCCGATCCGTAAGGGTCACGGATAGACGCCGGGAACGCGCGCGTGGCGGCGCGTGCGGAGCAGAAGGTCGCCCCACCAGCGTGTCGCGAAGGCGTCCCGCACGACGAGCTCCGCCTTCTTCCCCCGCGGCGAGAAGCCCCACTCCGCCTCCTGAGAGACGTCATCGGGATCGGCGTACACCCTCCACACGAAGAAGCCGGCGAAGTGGGGCTCGTCCAGGAGCGGGGCGAGGAGCGCGCGATACGCCTCCGCCTGCGCGCGCTCGTCGACCGGTGGGGCCTTCATCGCGTCGGGCCACTCCCAGGGACGGATCGCAGGATCGGGCCGCGTCGTGTACCCGATCTCCGTGAAGACGACCGGCTTCTGCCAGCGCGCGCCGAGGGCGTGGACCTGCTCTCGGACGCGGCGCCCTCCCGCGAGCAGCTCGTCCGCGGTGGCGCCGCTGCGATCCGCGAGGGGGTAGAAGGCGTTGATGCCGACGAGGTCCACGTCGGGCCAGATCAACGTGTAGTCCGCGTCGTCCCAGTTGGCCGAATACGTGACGAGCCCCCGATACCGCTTCCTGATCTCGCGCAGCACGCCGGCGAACAGCGGCGCGCGCGGCGTCGTCACCCAGCTCCTCAGCTCCACGCCCGCGGAGAAGACGTCGGCGTGTCCCTCCTCGGCGACCTCCGCCCACGCGAGCGCGAACCGCTGGTAACTCGCGGCCCACGCGAGCCACGCCTCGTCGGTTGCAGGGTTGATCTCCGCGCGCCAGCCGCCCGACTCGGTCCAGAGGTGGGGCACGAGCATCACCCGGAGCCCCTCCGCGCGTGCCATCGCGATCGCCCGGAGGACGTCGCCGCGGTTCTTCTGGAAGGGCTGCTCGAAGGTGAGGTCCACGCCGCGGCCCGACAGGTCGTTCACGCGACCGAAGGGCGTGACGGCGACCCACGTCGCGCCCATTTGCCTGCACTCCACAATCATCCTCCCGTAGGCCGGCGAGCCGTATCCGAGCCCGGGGTGGTAGGCGTTCTCGATCGGTCCCACGGTCACGCCGCGGATCGGGCCCGCGCCGGAGTCGCGCCAGGCCGTGGCGGAGTCGAGGGATCGCCCCGCCGCACGCGCCGCCGGCCCTCGCGTGGCATCGGCCCTCGAGGTGTCCGCGAGGAGCAGGGCGGCGACGACGACGAGGAACGCCGACCGGGTCAGGCTCAAGGCGCGACCCCCGCGAGCAGCGCGCCCAGGTTGGGGGCCACGCGATCGGCCCCCGCGGCGGTCAGAGCCTCACGTGGGTACGAGCCCAGGACCGCGCAGCACCGGATGTCCGCAGCGAGCGCGGCCTGGACGCCGGCCACGCTGTCCTCGATGACCCAGGTCGCCCCGGGCGGCACGCCCAGGCGCGCCAGCTCGCGGAGACCCGCGACGTACCCCTCGGGATCGGGCTTGCAGCGCGCGGTGTCCTCGGCGGCGACGATGAACGCGACATGATCCCGCGCGCCGATCACGCCGAGGCCGAGCTCGATCTCCGCGCGCAAGGCGCCCGACACGACGCCCACGGGACCTGCCTCGGCGGCGCGGCAGAGCACGTCCCTCGCCGCTGGAAAGACCCGCAGCGACGACGGGGCGCGCGCCATGTAGTAGCGCGCCTTCTCCTCGATGAGGTCCCGGACGCGCACGTCGCCGTCGTCCAGGCCGGCGTCCCGCAGGATGGCGCGGAGGGCGCCCGCGTCGTCGAACCCGAGGTACCGATCCGTGTACGCCGCGTCCGAGATCTCGATCCCGAACCGCGCCACCACGTGGCGGAACCCCTCGAGGTGGAGGTGCTCGTCGTCGACGAGGACCCCGTTGAAGTCGAAGAGCGTGCCGCGCCAGGGCGAGGCCAGCAAAGGGTGGTCGTCACACGGCATGGGAATCCATGTGCAGGCTAGTCGATCAGCGGCTGGGAAACGTGCATGATACCCGGTGGGTGGTGCTCTTCTTCTCCTCCTTCGGGCCCCACGAGGCGCGCAACGTCGGCTCCACGCAGCGCTGGAACGGTCCGTCCTCGGGGAGGCCCGAGGACGCGACCTCGTACTTCGTGACGCGCCCCTCCGCGTCGGTCGTGATGAAGAAGAGGAAGCCGCGGTTCTGCTGGCGTTCGGGCACCGGGTTCGTCGCGAGGCACCGCGTGATCGGGCCCTGCCGGGCGGCCATCTTGTTCTTGGCGTCCTGGGACTCGAAGCCGGCGTAGTCGCCGATGTAGCAGTTCACCCGGGTGACCACACCGAGCGCGAACGCCGAGGCGGAGGGCACCGGCGTGGCCGAACCGGATGCGCGGGGCGCCGGGCCGGCATCCGCGACGAGGGTCGCCGGGCGTGGCGCCTCACGGCGCGCCGACGCCGACGCCGCGCCGATCGACGCGGAGGACACCGCCGCCGTTCCGTCGGAGGAAGGCGCGGGAGGGGCGACGGGCGAGGACGACGGCGGCGCGGTGCCCGTGGTCGTCGCGCTGGCCGATGCCGTCGGCTGGACGCTCGTGGGCGTGCGCCCTGCCCGGAGCAGCACGTACGCGAGAGCCGCGCCGACCGTGGACAGGAGCAGCACCGCGAGGATCACCACGACGGCGATCACGGGTCCTGCGGACGACGCGCCTGCCCGGGTCGCAGGAGGGGCGGCGGCACCGGACACGACCGGCCCGGTGAAGGACACGGCGCTCGACGCGACACACAGCGGGAGGAGCGCCTCGCGCATGTCGCGCGCAGACTGGAAGCGGGCCCCAGGATCCTTCGCCATCGCGCGCTCGACGATCGCCTCGAGCCGCGGCTCGACGCTCACGAACGTGCGCAGCGGGCGCGGCGGCGTCTCGACGATCGCGTAGACGAGCTGGTGCAACTGCGCCGCCTCGAAGGGCAGTCGTCCGGAGAGGATGAAGTAGAGGAGCACGCCGACGCCGTAGATGTCTGCGCGGTGATCCACGTCGAGCCCGCGCGCCTGCTCCGGCGCGAGGAAAGACGGCGAGCCGATCATCGCCCCACGGGCCGTGAGCGCGGGATCTCCCCCCGGCACGCTCGCGAGCTTCGCAACGCCGAAGTCGACGACCTTCACGAGGTCATCCATGCCCGACATCGACACGAGGAACACGGTGTCCGGCTTGATGTCGCGGTGGACGATCCCGGCGCGGTGCGCGGCGTCGAGCGCGAGCAGCACCTGCGCGGCGATGAAGCATGCGCGCGCGGGGGCGATCTGCTTCTCCGCCCGCAGCACGTCGCCGAGCGACCGCCCGGACAGGTACTCCATCACGAGGATCGGCGCGCCGTTCTGCCACTGGAAGTCGGTCACTTGCACGATGTTCGGGTGGCCCAGCTCGGCCGCCGCACGCGCCTCGCGCTCGAACCGAATCACGGCGTCGCGATCGAAGAGCATGGACGGGTGCAGCACTTTGAGTGCGACCCTGCGACCGAGATCCACCTGGAGGCCCTCGTACACCGCGCCCATGCCCCCGGCCCCGAGGCGCCGCACGACGCGGTAGCGCCCCGGCGAGCACGGTGCCCGGCGCGATGTTTCCCTCTTGCACGGCGAGCATCGTACCGCGATTCGGGACGCTCAGGATGACGGCCCGCGGCACCCCTGACCGCCAGCGTCAGGTCGCGACGAGGACGATCTTCGTGATCTCCGGCGGCGCGCCGATCCGCGCGGGCACGGCCGCGACGCCGAACCCTCGGTTCACCCAGAGAACGCTCCCGTTTCGCTCGTAGCGGCCGGAGACGTACTTCATCAGGTAGTCGGCGGGTCGAAACCCGGGATTGACCTGCCCGCCGTGGGTATGGCCTGAGAGCTGGAGATCCACGCGGCCGACGGCCCAGTCGAAGAAGAGGGGCTGGTGGGCGAGGAGGATTCGCGGCGTGTCCTCCGGGACGCCGGTGAGGGCGCGGTCCAGGTCCGGCTTGGCCCACAGGTCGTCCACGCCGAGGATCGCGATCCCGCCCTTGTCCCCCGGTCGAACGACGCGCGACGCGTTCATGAGGAGGTCCTGCCCCGCGCGCTGCAGGTGGCCGACGACGTGGTTCGCCCCCGCGTAGTAGTCGTGATTCCCCAGGATGAAGAGCTTGCCGTCGCGCGCGGAGAGCGCTCCGAGCCGGCGCAGGAAGACCTCCATGTAGGCCGCGTCGAAGTCGACGAGATCGCCCGTCACCACGAGCAGGTCCGGCCTCACGCCGGCCGCGAGCGCGAGACCCTCCGCGAGCTCGCGATCGTCCACGAAGGTGCCTGCGTGCACGTCACTGACCTGCACGATCGTGTAGCCGTCCAGGGTTCGCGGCAGCTTCGGGAGGCGGACGACGACCTCCTCGACGACGAAGCCGTGCCGCCCTCGGACGAGGCCCCAGCCCAGGAGGGGGGCGGTCATCCCCCACGACAGGGCGCCGCCGAGCCGCGTCACGGCGTCCCGACGGCTCAGTGCGCCGGCCTCCATCCGCTGTCCGCCGTCCGCTGTCCGCCGTCCGCTGTCCGCCGTCTGCTGTCCGCTGTCTGCTGTCTGCTGTCCGCTGTCCGGTGTCCGCTGTCCGCTGTCCGTCCGCTGCGCGTCCGCTGTCCGTCCACCGTGTGCTGTCCGCCGATCACGGAGCCGTCTGGCCGCGAGGCGCCCCAGTGCGCGGGCGCCCATGAACGCCGCCATCGGGAGCGCGCCGAACACGACGACCATCTGCTCGGTCATCCCGATCGCGTGAAGCACCACGAGGGGGCGGCTCGAGTTCCGGCGGTTCTCGAACCGGGCGATCCATGGCATGACCGCGAGCGCCACCACCACGAGCGCGATGCGCCGCTTGTAGCGTCGGGCGCGCGGGAAGAACGTGAACAGCCACGTCGCGAGGAGTCCGTGCGACAGCACGTTCATCAAGATCACGATCGTGAGGAACCGCATCAGCCGTACACACCGCTGACCACGCGGTCGTGTCCACCGTGATCCCTCCGGATCTCCACCCGCGCGAACCCGCTCGCCTCGAACATCGCGCGTACGGCGTGGCCCTGATCGGCGCCGATCTCCACGGCGAGGACGCCGCCCCCGACCAGGTGGTCCGGCGCGTCCTCCACGACCCGGCGCAGGATCGCCAGGCCGTCGTTTCCGCCGTCGAGGGCGATCCGCGGCTCGAAATCGCGTACGTCGGCGTCCAGCCCGGGGATGTCGCCGCTGGGGATGTACGGAGGGTTCGCGGTCACGAGCTCGTACGGGCCCGGCGCGCCGGCGAACAGGTCGCCCTCCCGGAACCCGATGCCGCACGCGCCGAGGCGGAGCGCGTTCTCCTGCGCGACGAGGAGCGCGCGCGCGCTCACGTCCGTCGCCGTCACCTGCATCGTGGGACGCTCGCGCGCGATGGTGATCGCCACGCACCCCGAGCCTGTGCACAGGTCGATCACGCGGCCGTACATCGAGCACGAGCGCGTCCGCTCGAGCGCCACCTCGACGAGCGCCTCGGTGTCGGGTCGCGGCACGAGCACCGATGAATCCACGCGAAACTCGCGCCCGAAGAACTCTCGAAACCCGCGGAGGTACGCGACGGGCTCCCTCGCCCGCCGCCGCTTGACGAGCGCCCGGAGGGTGTCGAGCTCGGCGCCCACGAGCACGCGCTCGCGGTCGAGGATCAGCTGCATGCGCGTGAGCCCCAAGGCGAAGGCGACGATCACCTCGGCGTCCAGCCGCGGGTTGTCGATGCCGCGGGCGCGGAAGTCGTCGGCGGCCCACGCCACGATCGCGCCCACCGTCCACCTGCGCGGCGTCGGCTCAGCTTGCAAGGAGGCGGCGCTCCGCGGCGACCGCCGCCTCGACGTCGGCACGGATGCGCGCGAGGTCGGACTCGCTCGCCGCCTCGAAGCGCATCACGAGGATAGGACCCGTGTTGGATGCGCGCACGAGCCCCCATGCCGGGCTCTCGGGCGTCCCGAACGTGACGCGCGCGCCATCGATGTCGAGGACGCTGCGGCTCTCGGCCTTGTACTTCGCCGTCACCCGCGCGACGACGTCGAACTTGATGGCGTCGGGACAGTCGACGCGGATCTCCGGCGTGGAGTACGTGGTCGGCACGTCCGCGAGCATCTCGCCGATCGATCGCGAATCCGCCGCCAGGATCTCCAGCAGGCGGAGCGAAGCGTACACCGCGTCGTCGAAGCCGAAGTAGCGATCCGCGAAGAACAGGTGCCCGCTCATCTCGCCGGCGAGCAGGGCCTTCTCCTCCTTCATCTTGGTCTTGATGAGGGAGTGCCCGGTCTTCCAGACGATGGGCCGACCGCCGTGCTTCGCGATGTCGTCGTACAGCGTCTGCGAGCACTTGACCTCGCCGAGGATCGCCGCCCCGGGGTTCTTCGCGAGGACGGCGCGCGCGAACAGGATGAGGAGCCGGTCGCCCCACACGATGTCGCCGTTCGCGTCCACCGCGCCGAGCCGATCCGCGTCGCCGTCCAATGCGAGCCCGACGCGCGCGCCGGTCGCTCGCACGCGCGCGATCAGAGTGTCGAGGTTCTTCGGCACCGTGGGGTCGGGGTGGTGGTTCGGGAACGACCCGTCCATCTCGCAGAACAGGGGATCCGGCTCGAGTCCCACCGCCCGCATCGCCGCCAGCGCGAGGGGCCCGCCCGCGCCGTTCCCCGCGTCGAGCACGAACGGCAGCGGCTTTCCGCGGAAGTCGAAGTGCTTGCGTGCGTGGTCGACGTACGCGCCGTGCACGTCGACGATCTCGAGCTTGCCGGTCTTCTCGGGCCCGAACGTCCCCGCCGCCACGCGCGCGCGCAGATCCTGGATGTCCTTGCCGAAGAAGCTCGCCTTCCCCCGCATCATCTTGAACCCGTTCTCGGGTCCGTCGTTGTGGCTGCCCGTGATCATCACGCCGCCGTCCGTCCCGAGGTGGTGCACGGCGAAGTAGAGCGCGGGCGTGGGTCCGACGCCGATGTCGAGCAGATCGCACCCGCTCTTCCGCAGCCCATCCGTCAGCGCCTCGAACAGCCGCGGGGAGGACAGCCGGCAGTCCCGACCGATCGCGAGTCGCGTGGTGGCGCGCCCCGCGGAGAGGACCTCGCCGAACGCGCGCCCGATGGAGAACACCGTGGAGTCGGGGAGGTCGCGGTCGGCGACGCCGCGGATGTCGTACTCCCGGAAAATGTGGGTGATCATGCCCCCACGTATTGCCCTCATTTCCGGCCCGCCGCAAGGGCGAGCCCGCGTGGTACGCTCCCCGGTCGTGGACGCCCCCGACGCGACGCCGTACACGGAGCGCCCCCCCTTCGCGTACGTCGAGTCGGACATGGGCGCGAGGAACGCCGTCGAGAAGCGCCTCTGCGAGCGCGCCGACCGCACCGACTGGCTCTACATCGGCGGCACCCTCGCCGCGAACGCCGCATCCATTGGCGCCGACGTCACGCTCTTCAACGGGAGCACGAAGCCCGGCGTGCGGCTCGTCGGTGCGTCCCTGGTCGGTCTGACGTGGGGGGCCGCCCTGGGCGGCGTGTACCTCTCGCTCCCCAAGTGCGATCCGACGTGGATCTCGCACCCGACGGTGGAGGGCGCGGTGCGATCGGAGTGGCCGGTCGCCCTCTCGGTCGCCGCGCTCGCGTCCATCACGGCGCCCATCATCGTCTGTCTCGAGCAGGGGACGTGCGCCCCCAACACGCGCACCGACTACGGCCCCGACGAGCGCGCGCTCCGCGTGCTCTTGCCGATGAGCCTGTCCTTCGTGGGCGCGCTCGTCCCCTACGTGCTGCGCCCGAGCACGTACCGCGCCGCCAAGGAGCTCGAGCGCCTCCGCGTCGAGACGGACGGCACGTCGAGCTCCTACGTCAGGTATACGGTCAGGTTCTGACCCTGAGGCATCCCCTCATTTTCCTCACGTCGAGCCCGAGCCCGCGCCCGAGCCCGAGCCCGACGAAGACGAGCCGAGCTTCAGCACCATCGCGGTGAGCATCGCCGTGATCCGCAAGAGGAGGGCTCGCACAGCCACCAAGCGTTGCGCATCGGCGAGCCCGAGCACGGC
>SXNL01000361.1 GCA_005777185.1 Myxococcales bacterium | reverse complement strand
TCTCCCTGAAGGGAGAGGGGGCATGTGAACGGGAGGGAGGCCGGGAGGGTGAGGTCTGCGCGGAGCCCGCGCGCACCTCCCTCTCCCTTGAGGGAGAGGGAGGCCGGGAGGGTGAGGTCTGCGCGGAGCCCGCGCGCACCTCCCTCTCCCTTGAGGGAGAGGGAGGCCGGGAGGGTGAGGTCTGCGCGGAGCCCGCGCGCGAACCTCTTCGTCTCCCCCTGAGCGCGCGTAGCGCGCGATTTGGGGGAGACCGACGCGCGCAGCGCGGCGAGTGGGGGCACCCCTTCTCTTGCGCTGGATCGCGCCTAACCGACCGGCATTGGCTCTATCCCGGGCCCTTCCCCCTGCCTTCCCCTGCCGGACGGCTCGTCCAGTAGGCGACCCACATGAAGAGCGCCTGGAAGGGGAGCCTCGCCCAGAGGGCCCAGCTGGGCACAGGGTGCGCCGGATCCGCCTGCACCTCGTTCATCGCCATGTTCAGGTTGGCGGGGAAGACCGCGACGTAGAGCAGGATGAGCCCGAGACCGGCGAGGCGGCGGGTCCTCGGGAGGAGGAGGCCGATGCCGCCCGCGATCTCGAAGATCCCGCTCACGAGGACGAGCGCTTCCGGGGCTGGCAGGTAGCGCGGCACGATGCGCACGAAGCGCTCCGTGGCGGTGAAGTGCAGGACGCCGATCCACGCCATCGCACCCGCGAGGAGCAGGCGAACGATCCGCTTCGCGCGAGAATCGGTCGCCGCCGCCGGCTTCAGGGCTTTGCCTTGTAGGTCGCGATCCGGGCCGTGAGGAGGGCGCGGCGCGCATCGTAGGCCGACAGGATGTCGGTGGCGCGCTCGGCGACGAGCTCGCGGGCGACCTTGCAGTCCGCCGCGCCCGGATCGATGTCCTGGAGCTCCGTCATGGCGGCGCAGACCGCGGGAACCGTCAGCTGCGCCTGGAGCGCGGCCCGGGTCCTGTCGAGCTCCGTGACGACTCGCTCCCGCCTGAGCGGGCCCGCCAGACCTCCCTCCAGCTTGGCCACGAACAGCTTGTACACGACGGGATCCGCGAGGAGCCGCTTGTCGAGCTGGGCCTCCGCGCAGTACGCGAGCTGGTTCACGTCGACGTACGCGAGCGTGCCGCCGTCGTGACAGTTCGAGAAGCCCTCGGGATCCCACGCCATCACGCGATAGGCCTCGTGGGTCCCGCCCTTGCCATCGGCCTGCTGCGTCCCCACGAAGAAGAGCTCGTCGATGTAGTCGCCCGACTGCAGGATCGACTGGGCCGCGAGGTAGCCGAGGTACTGGTCCAGGTCGAGCTGCTTTCGCAGCGCCACGACGAGCGCGTCGCCGGCCAGCCCGGTGAGGCTGCCGATGAAGGCCCTGTAGCGGGCGAGCGGCAGCGCCGGATCGTCCGTGGACGCCCACTCCACCTCGAACTCGTCGGCGTTCGTCGACGGGTAGTCGCGACGCAACACGCCCATCACCCGCGCGCGGTCGCGGACGAGCTCCTCGCGGGGCTTCTCGAGCAGGATGTAGATGCCCCGGGTCTTGCCGTCGATGACGAGCTCGACGAAGCGGCGCTGGATCGAGAAGAGATCCGGCGAGAAGAGCGCGTAGGCCGTCGGCGCGTAGACGTAGGCCTCGTCGTCGCACATCGAGATCAGCGTGAACTCGTCCGTCGCGGAGTCGGGGAGCAGGTGGCGCGCCGGGCCGTCGAGCTGGACCACGTAGCTCTTCCGATCGCAGCGGAGCGAGCTGACGCCGTGCAGGTGCGCCCTCGCGAGGAGCGGCGTCTGCCCCGGGGCGAGACGGATGCCCGTCGCGAAGTCGCTCTTGGCGACCGCCTCGTCGATGACCGGCGCCTTCGTGGCCTGGATGCGCGCCTCGTGGGCGGCCCGCTGCGAGGCGTCGAAGACGAGCTCGATGCGCGGGGTGAACACCCGCTTCGAGGCGTCGATGGCGGCCACGTCGCAGGTCGCGCCTGCCTCCTCGGGGAGCGTGGCCTGGAACGTCCCCCCGAGCGCGGCCTCCATCTGCGTGACGCGAAACGTGATGCCGACCTTCGTCTCGGGCCCGCAGACCGAGACCTTGTAGAACCCTTCCTGGCGCGCGGCGTCGATCGTGGACGCGGCGGCCGAGAGGCCCGCGGAGTCGGCGGTGGCCCCCATCACGAGCACGTCGGTGGAGGCGGAGGCGACGGCTGGAGCGTCCTTCGCGAGGACCACCAGCGACCGCATCACGTCGGGGCCCCCTCCGGCGACTCCGCGAAGATCGCCGACGACCTCGGCGATCGCCGCGGCGGACGCGAGCGGCGCGGGATCGTCGGTGCCCGCCTTGTAGCGGTCGAGGGCCTGCGCGAGCTCGGTGCGATCCTCCTGGAAGTTGGCGAAGAGCTGGACCGTGGCGCCGTGCCGGTAGAGGGCGATCCGTTCGTTCGGGGATCTCGCGGCAGCGAAGGTCTGGATCGCCTGGCTCAGCGAGGCGCGCTCCGCCTCGCTCCGGGTGGGCGGCAGGAGCAGCGCCGTGAATCCCGGCCCGAGCGCGACCCTCCGCGCCTTCGACGCCAGCGGAGGTCCCTCTTGAGACGCGACCACGATCCGGGGCGAGAGATCCTCCCCGAACGGCTTTCCCGTCGCCTGGTCGAGCACGCCCAGCGTGGCCTCGTGCCCGCCGCCCGGCCAGCGAACGGTGTGCAGCAGGAGCATCTGCGCGGTGCCTCCCACCGGCGGAGGGGGCCCGGGAGGTGTGGTCGTCGTCGCGGGGGGGGCCGGCGTCCTGGGCCCCGGATCCTTCCCCGCGACGTCGTTCGCGGAGCACGCGACGAGCGCGAGGGCGAGTGCGACGCACGCGCGCGCGTGTCTCAGCGGGGCGGGGGATGGCGCTACGCGGGGGTTCACGAGGTACATCGTAGCTGATCCGGCGTCCGGCGTCCGGCGTCCGGCGTCCGCTGCCCTCCGTCCGCTGTCACATTCCCACTTCGCGCCGCACGAGCCGCACTCCCCCCTCGACCCGCACGAGCGTGTCCCACCACTCCGTGCCGCGGTAGCGGTAGCGGAGCTTGACCCCCACCGCCGTCCCCGAGACGAGCGCGTCCCGCGCCTCCTCCAGCCCGACGCCGCCCACCGCGCCGCGTGTCTCGGCGCCGCCCTTGATCGCGACCTCGAGCAGCTCGGCCGCCGCCCCGACGTCGAAGAAGACTTGCTCGAGCATCTCCGCGTCGAGCATCGCGACCTGGAGCGGCGTGACCTCGATCGCGGGATCCGCGGCGGCCCGGGCGTCGTCCGGAGCCTCCGTCACGGCGGCCCCAGCGCGTCCGGCGCGGTCCTCACCACGTGGCACTGCGTGCAGCTATCGCGTCGCGCGTGGTTCATCTTCGGGGCACGCCTCGCGGCGACCACCACCCCCGTCTCGTGGCACCCGAGGCAGTCGGGCGGGCCCTGCTGCCGGATCGCGTGCGGGATCGTGAGTGGCGCGCCGTCGAACGCCCGCCGGGGCGTCCAGCGCGCGCGATCCACGTCCGACTCCGGCGGTCCCTCCTCCACCCGCGCCGTGAACGTCGCCATCGCGCTCGCGTACATCGCCGCGTTCGGGCCTCGCCGGAGGGTGCGCAGATCCGCGTATCCGGGGGCCGGCGCGTCCGCGGACGTCGCCCCGCGGATCGTCGTCTCCGGGAGGCCGTGCCGCGGCCGCTCCACGCCGGTGAGGAAGCCCACGAGGGCGATCGTCGCGACGGCGGCGCCGCCCACGTAGAGGAGCCGCGCGGGAGCCCTCGGGGTCTCCTCCGACGTCACGGCCCCGCTCCTCGTGCGACGGGGCGTGCGCTCGTGCCCGCGCGCTTCTTCACCAGGCGCGCGGCGCACTTCTTGTAATCGGGCTGCTTCGAGAACGGATCGTGCGCGGAGAGCGTGAGCTCGTTCACGAGGAGGCGCTCGTCGAAGAACGGCACGAACACGGTCCCGGGAGGCGGCGAACCGCGGCCGTCGATCCACGCGGGGAGGTCCATCCGCCCGCGCCGCGTCTCGAGGGTGACGATCTCCCCGTCGGCGATCCCGAGCGCGCGCGCGTCGTCGCGGTTCACCTCGACGTAGGCGCGCGGCATCGCGCGCTGGAGCTGTGGGATCCGCATCGTGAGCGTGCCGGTGTGCCAGTGCTCGATCACGCGGCCCGTGCAGAGCCACATCGGGTACGCCACGTCGGGCGCCTCGGGCGCCGCCTCGTAGGGGTGGAACCAGATCTGCGCGCGGTCGTCCTTCGTGAACGACTGGTAGAACTGCACGCCGCGCCCCCGCTCGACGTACGGGTCGTCGCCCTCCGTGAAGCGGAAGCGCGTCTCCTTCCACGTCCCGTCGGGCTGCTTCACCACGGGCCACCGC
>SXNL01000360.1 GCA_005777185.1 Myxococcales bacterium | reverse complement strand
TCTTCATGAACTTCTTGCCGCGGAGCTCGCGCGCGACCGGGCCGAAGATGCGGGTGCCGATCGGCTCGAGCTGCGCGTTGATGAGGACGGCGCTGTTCTCGTCGAAGCGGATGTAGCTGCCGTCGGGGCGCGACTGCTCGCGCTTCGTGCGGACCACGACGGCCCGGGCGGTGTCGCCCTTCTTGACCTTCGTGTTGGGCATCGCCTCCTTGATGGCGACGACGATGACGTCGCCGATGCTCGCGTAGCGCCGGCGGGAACCGCCGAGCACCTTGATGCACTCGACACGCCGGGCGCCGGAGTTGTCGGCGACCTCGAGGACGGTGTGGCTCTGGATCATGGGCCTACTCCTCCACGAACTTCTTGATGAGGCGGATCACCACGAACCGCTTCTGCTTGGAGATCGGCCGGTGCTCCTGGATCTCGACCTGGTCGCCGACCTTGTACTCGTTCTTCGCGTCGTGCGCCTTGTAGCGCTTGCGCGAGCGGACGTACTTCCCGTACAGCGCGTCGCGGCGGGCGCTGACGCACTCGACGACGACGGTCTTGTCCATCTTGTCCTTGATGACCTTGCCGACGATCTTGCGCCGGAAGCCGTGGGCCTCCTGGTCGGTCGCGGCCCCGGACGGCTGTGCCTGTGCCTCGGACATGACTTACTCCTTCGCGCCGTCGGAGACGGGGTTGAGGCCCTTCGCCTGCTGGACGAGCAGCGTCTTGACACGCGCGAGGTCGCGCCGGGTGCTGCGGATGGTGCTCGTCCTGTCGAGCCGGTTGGTGAAGTTCTTGAAGCGGAGCTGGAACAGATCCTTGGCGAGGCTCTTCTCGAGCTCACGGAGATCGGCGAGCGAACGCTCCCTGAGGTCCTTGGTCTTCATGTCGTGATGGCTCCGCGCGCGAGGAACTTGTAGGCGACGGGCAGCTTGTGTCCGGCGAGCCGGAAGGCCTCGCGCGCCGTCTTCTCGTCGATGCCCGAGATCTCGTACATGACGCGGCCCGGCTGGACGACCGCGGCCCAGGCCTCGACGCCGCCCTTGCCGCCACCCATGCGCACTTCGAGCGGCTTCTTCGTGACCGGCCGGTCGGGGAAGATGCGGATCCAGAGCTTGCCGGCGCGCTTGACGTGGCGCGTGATGGCCATGCGGGCCGCCTCGATCTGGCGGGCCGTGAGGCGGCCGCATTCGGACGCCTGCATGGCGAAATCGCCGAAGGACACGTCCGAACCGCGCGCGGCGAGGCCGCGGTTGTTGCCCTTCTGCATCTTCCTGTAGCGGGTTCTCTTGGGGGAGAGCATGTCGTTACCTCAGACGCCCGCGACGGGGCGACGCTGGCGGCGCTGGAGGACCTCACCCTTGAAGATCCAGCACTTGACGCCGATGATTCCGTACTTGGTGCGTGCCTCCGCAAGCCCGAACTCGATGTCGGCGCGGAGGGTGTGGAGGGGGACGCGACCCTCGCGGTAGGTCTCGACGCGGCTCATCTCGGAGCCGCCGAGGCGCCCGGAGGCGCGGATGCGGATGCCCTTGGCGCCGAACTTCATGGCGGTGGACACGGCCTTCTTCATGGCGCGCCGGAACGCGACGCGGCGCTCGAGCTGGGCGGCGACGTTCTCGGCCACGAGCTGCGCGCTTGTCTCGGCCTTGCGGACCTCCTGGACGTCGATGAAGACCTCGTTCTCGGTGAACGACTGGACGCCGGGGAAGACCGTCTCGCCCTTGGCGGCCGTGCCGACGTTGCCGGTCTTGAGGATCTCGATGCCCTTCCCGCCCTTGCCGATCACCATGCCGGGGCGCGCGGTGAACACGATGACCTTGGCCTTGTTCGCGGCGCGCTCGACCTCGACGCCCGCGATGTTCGCGTTCATGAGGTAGTCCTTCACGGCGCGCTTGATGCGCACGTCCTCGTGGAGCCACTTCGCGTAGCTCTTGTCCTCGAACCACTTGGAGTTCCAGGTCTTGATGATCCCGAGGCGGAACCCGTACGGATGAACTTTCTGACCCATTCGTGTGTCTCTCTTCTTCTCGTGTCCGTTCCGTTCGTGTGCGCTCTCGGAGAGCTGGAGGGCCGCTCGGCCCCTCGAACCTGGAGTGGTGGGGCTAGCGCGCGCCCAGCTCGATGGTGATGTGGCTCATTCCCTTCTGGATCCGGGTCGCGCGGCCCATGGCGCGGGGCCGCCACCTGCGCATGTGCTTGTTCGGCGCCTTGTCGACGAAGGCCGTCTCGACGAAGAGGCTGTCGAGGTCGACGCCGGGGGACTGGGTCTTCGCGTTCGCGACGGCCGACTCGATCACCTTCTTCAGGATGGGGGCGCCCGCCTTCGCCGTGAACTCGAGGAGCTGCAGCGCCTCGCCGGCGCCGCGGCCGCGGACCAGCTCCACCACAACACGGGCCTTGCGCGGGGAGAGCCGCGCGAAGCGAGCGATCGCTTTCGAGACCATCGGAGAGAACCTTTCGGGACCCCGTCGTACCCGCGGCGCCCTCGGGAGGGCGCTTGCAGGCCGTTACGGCGGGAAAAAAGGGGCCGGAGAGCCCCAGGGGAGGCGCAACATAGCGGAGGTGGCCGAGAGCGCAAGGGTTTTGTGCGCCGAGGTGGCCGGTCACCCCGCCGCCCCGACCACGGGGCGGCCCTTCGCAGCGGGCCGCGACGCCGTGCGCCCGGGGCGGTGCGTCAGAACTCGAAGCTCTTCCGGTAGATGAGCATGGCATAGAGGGGGATCCGGGCGAGCGGCCCGACGTGCCATCCGAAGGTGCGATCCTGGTCGCGGAGATCGACCAGCGTCTGCACGAGGAGCAGGTCGTCCCGGCGGAAGAAGCCGGGGCGCGTGCCGAAGGTCAGCCCGTAGGCGATCTCGCCCGCGCGGCCTCCGTTGCGCGGCACGTCGAGGTACCGGACGGTGGGCCCGATCGCGCCGAAGCGGCCGTGGCGGTAGAAGAGCGTGCCGTCGACGCGCGCGAGGCGCCCGGCATCGTGCACGTTGGTGTGGAACCAGTCGAAGCTGTTGTCGGGCATCGCGTCTCCCCCGGGATCCTCGATCCGGAGCGCGGCGTTCGCGATGAGCCAGAGGCTCTCGAGCGGAATGACCAGCCGCCCCCGGACCTCGAGCCACGGCCAGCTCACGCCCTTCGGGCCGCGAGGCTCCGTCGCGGTGTTCACCTTGTCGTGGCGCCGCTCGCGCGTGTTCGCGACGTTGTCCGGGTAGGAGTACGCGTTCCACACGCGCCGGTATCCGGCGCTGGCACCGAGCGTGATCAGACCCAGGAACCGGACGTCGGCGTGCGCCGCGACGTCGCCGAAGCCGAGCGAGCCCATGGCGCTCCCGCGGAGGTGCAGCATGCCGGTCGTTGCGTCCTCGATCGGGATGCGCTTCTCGATCGCCCCTTGCACGCCGGCCGTGAAGACATCCACGTGCGCGAAGGTGCCGGCGCGGGGTGGGTCGAGGAAGTAGTCGCGCTGCTGCATCGGCGACGCTCGAGCGGTCGACGACGCAGCCGCGAGGGCCAGCAAGAAGAGACCGGTGATCCCGCGCCTCAAGCGTTTTCCTCGACGATCTCCCGGGATTCCATGGACAGCACGGGCCTCTCTTACTCGAAACCTCAGGCCGCCGCCAGATCGTTTGCCCAGATCCGGGCGAGGGCCATGATGGTGTGCTGCGGGTTGACGCCCAGGTTGGAGGGGATGGCCGACGCATCGACGATGACGAGGCCGTCGCGACCGTGGACGCGGCCGCGTCCGTCGCAGACGGACATTGCGGGGTCCCTCCCCATCACGCACCCGCCGAACAGGTGGGAGAGTATGGCGACGTAAGCTCGCGGATCGAGGGGCGCCTCCTTCAGCTGGTCGATCTCGTCGGGCATCAGCCGGTACGGCATCCCGTGGATCGCGGGCAGGATCGCGCGCGCGCCCGCCGCCACGTGCGTGCGTGCGAGGAGGTACACCGCGGCGCGGAACCTGAGCATGTCGGCGCGATCGAGCGTGTAGTGCACGGCCGGCTGACCGGTGAGCGTCGATCGCACCTCGCCGACCGTCTCGGCGCGGCACGCGTGCACCCACATCGCGATGTGCCGGAACTCGCCTATGCGCTCCATCAGGGCGGTCCCCGCGCCGGAGAGCCGGCCCGCGAGCATGTCGAGCGGGAGGCTGAGCGTCTCGAGCTTGAACCCCGGATCCTCACGGTGGGCGATCGACGCCCAGCCCTGCGTGGCGCCCGTGTTCATGTCGACCGGGTCGTCGTAGACACCGAAGACGGGCGTGCCCGGATGAGCCCGAAAACCCTTGCCGAGCATCGGGTTCTTCAGGCCGGACGCGGCGAGCAGGAGCGGCGACCTCGTCACCGACGCGGCGACGAGGACACCCTTCCTCGCCCGCACCTGGAACTCCGCGCCCCGTTCCTTGGTCTGCGGGTGCCGGAAGCGTCCCACGACGCCCACCGCCCGCTGCTTGTTGAACGAGATCTTCGAGGCGGGCGCGCACGAGAGCACGTCGCCGCCGCGGGCGAGCACTTCCGGCATGTAGTTGCGGTTGAGGCTCTGCTTGCGATCCTCCCTGCAGCCCTGCAAGCACTGTCCATCCCCGCGGCAGTCCCGGATGTAGCGCCGCATGAAGTGGCCCTCGTAGCCGAGGGTGTCGGCCCCCTTCTTCGCCAGCAGGTTCGAGCGACCACGGGACGCGGGCGGGACCTCCTCGACGCAGAGCTCGCGCTCGATGTCGTCCTGCGCCTCCCATACCGCGGGGGCGAGGTCTCCGCCGACGCCGACCTCACGCTGCCAGCGCTCGAACACGTCGCGTGGCGTGCGCACCGCGATGGCGGAGTTGATCACGGTCGAGCCGCCGACGAGGTTGCCCTGGACGATCGGCCAGTACGCGCGGCCGCGGGTGAAGTTCGACCCCCACGCGTCGAGCATGTCGCGCATCGCACCGTAGACCGAGGCGGGATAGTCGGCCGGATCGCGCCACGCGCCAGACTCGACCACCGCGACACGAGCGCCGGTACGGGCGAGCGTGACGGCCGCGGTCGCCCCGCCGGCGCCGCTGCCGACGACCACGAAGTCGGCCTCGATCTCCACGCGCGGGCCGCGTGGCTGGAACGCGACGTGGCTCATGAGGATCGGAACGTCCCCGGATCGCCGGCGTAGGGGGCGAGCGCGAACCTCGCCCGGACCTTGGGATCCGCGCCCCAGCACATCCCCGCCGAGAGTCGCACGAGGAACGCCGCTTGACGCACGACGTAGATGGGGTGGGAGACCACGCGTTCGGCGTGCTTCGCGAGGAGTCCCCTGGGCAGGAGGAACGCCGGCAGGGGGACGAAGACGGTGAGGATCGGCGAGATCGCGAAGACGACCCCGCCCGCGACCAGCCCGAGCCAGTACAGGAAGTCGGCGTCGCGCTTCATCCTCCGCAGGAAGCCATCGAGATCGGTGTCCTCGATCCCCGGGAGCGCGGCGGTGCGCGGCATCATCGCGCGCATCGCCACCTTGATGAGCCAGATCACGTCGCGCGACCATGCCACAAAGGCGCGCGCGCACGGTCACCTTTTCGTGCCGGCGCCCGAACACGCCGGGGCGCCCCGGGCCTCGGCTGGCGTACCCTGTCCCGCTGTGCGTTCCGCCCGACCCAGCCTCACCGCCGACCTCGTCGCGTCGCTGCGCGCGATCTACGCGGAGCTCCCTGCGCCGTACCGACTCGGGGAGGACGAGTTCGCGCGCGTCCTCGTCCCGCGCGTCCTCGCGCTCCCCGCCCGCGCCGCCGCGCGCGTCCCGTCGGCCGCGCCCCTGTTTCACCGAGGCCTCGCCAAGCTCACGCTCGGCCTGAGCCTCCACGTCCCGCTGCGCACCCGGGCGGTCGACGACGCCGTGCGCGCGGCGGTCGCAGCGGGCGCCACCCAGCTCGTGATCCTGGGCGCCGGGCTCGACGCGCGCGCGCTGCGCATGGGTGAGCTCCGCGACGTGCGCGTGCTCGAGGTGGACCACCCGAGCACGCAGCGGCGGAAGGTGGAGAGGCTCGGGCGCGCGCACCACGCGATCCGCGCGCGCGCGCTCGTCCGCGTGCCCGTGGACTTCGAGGTGGACCGCCTCGACGACGCGCTCCTTCGCGCGGGCCACGATCCGCGAGCGCGCACCCTCTTCGTCATGGAGGGCGTCTCCGTGTACCTCACGCGCCCCGCGCTCGCCGACACGCTCGACCGGGTCGCGCGGATCGCGTCCCCCGGGAGTCGGATCGGCATCACGTACGCGTCGCGCACGATCGCCGAGCTCCCTCGCGTCGCGCTGCCGCTCGCGAGGACGTTTCTCGCCGCCGTGGGCGAGCCCACCCGCACGCAGCTCGCGCGGGACGAGATGGCGGCGCTCCTCGGAGAGGCCGGATTCCGGGTCCTCGAGGACTCGTCGACCGCCGACTGGGCGGCGCGCTACTGGCCGTGGGAGGAGCGGGTGCCGGTGATCGAGCGCCTCGCGATCGCGGAGCGGTGAAGTCTACTTCTTCGTGACGCAGACGCCGTCCTGGCAGTTCTGCGTCGCCAGACAGTCCTTCGAGTTGTGGCACTGGACGCAGATCTCGGAATCCTTGCACTTCGGCGCGGTCGCCGGGCAGTGGACGTCCGCCGTGCACTGCGCGCAGCGGTTGCCCTTGCCACAGTGGGAGGTCACAGGTGTCGAGGCGCAGTCGGGATCGCCTAGACACTGCACGCACGATGCCGTCGCGACCTTGCATCGCGGGGCCGCCGCGGAGCACTGCCCGTCGGTCGCGCATCCGGCGCGACACGCGTGACCCTCCGGATCGCACACGGGGGCGGCCGCGCCGCAGTCCGCGTTCGACAGGCAAGCGACGCACTTGAACGACGACAGGAGGCACCGCGGCTGGGAGGCCGGGCAGTCCGCGTTTCCTGTGCATTGTACACACGTCTTGAAGGTCGGATCGCAGATGGCCTGAGGCTGGGAGCAGTCGCCACTCGCCCGGCACCCCACGCACGCGCCCGTCGCCGTGTCGCAGAGGCGAGCATCCTTGTTGCCCGTGCACGACGCGTCGGAGGTGCACGCCGGGTGACACTTGTGATCGCCTGGCCAGCACGAGGGGGTCGCGCCGCCGCAGTCCGCGTTCGCGCGGCAGGTGACGCAGTCGCCCCGCACGCAGAAGCGCGCAGAGGCCGGGCACGTCGCGTCGCTCGCGCAGTCGACACACCCGAGCACGGGATCGCAGATCTTCGAACCCGAGCATCCGTCACGGCACAGGCCGCCCGTACCTCCCCCCCCCGACCGTGGGGCCGACACTGGCGTCGGTGCCTCCACAGGCGACGGCGAGCGCAAGCGCGGCCGTGGAGGCAAGGAGCTTCGTGATCGTGGAGGGAGAAGGTCGAGCGGTCACACCGGAAGGTGCCGCGACGGCCACTCCGGAGGCCCCGCTGGGACGCGGGTGGCGGATTCCGGTAGCAGCTAAACCTACATTGCCACTCATTATCCCGCTCTCGAGCGTCAGCGTTCAAGCCGAACCGCCGTGCCGTACGCGAGCACCTCGGTCGCTCCCTGGGCGAACTCCGTCGCGTCGTAGCGCATGGCGACCACGGCGTTCGCGCCCACCGCCCGGGCGTGCTCCATCATCAGGAGATAGGCCTCCTGGCGCGCCGCCTCGCAGACGTCGACGTACTCCTTGATGTTGCCTCCGCCGAGCTGCCGGAACGCGCCCACGATGCCCTGCCCGATGCTCGTGGATCGCACGACGATGCCACGGACGATCCCCAGGTATTCGGTGATGCGGAACCCCGCGACGTCCGGCCCGGTCGTCACGATGATCTGCGCGGCCGTCGGCGGCGCATCGCGGTAGCCCGGGCCGGCTCGGCCCTCGTCTTCGCTCATCGCGCGAGCATACAGGGCCCGGCGCCGCAGCGTCGCCCGTTGACGTGCGACGCCTCCCGTTCGACCCTGCCCCGATGATGCCGCGCATCGCCGTCGTCGGGCACGTCGAGCACGTCACGGTCGGCCGCGTCGACGCGATCGTGCCAGGCGACGTCCTCCACCTGCGCGACGCGAGGGTGATCGCGGCGGGAGGGGGCGGGATCGCGTTCGCGCAGCTCGTCCGGAGCGACGCGGAGGTGCACTTCTTCACCGCGATCGGGAGGGGCGACACCGGGGACGTCGTCGCCGAGCGGATCCGGTCCCGGTCGGCGCGCGTCCAGCTGCACGTCGCCGCACGCGAGGTCGAGCACCCGCCCGTCGTCGTCCTCGTGGACGGCGAGGGCCGGCGCACGATCGTGGTGACGTCTCCGCCTCTCCAGCCGTCCGCGGAAGATCCGCTGCCGTGGCCGCTCCTCGAGACGTGCGACACCGTGTACTTCACCGGCGCGGATCCAGCGAGCCTTCGCCTCGCGCGGAGGTCGCGCTGCCTCGTCGTCGCGGCGCGCCGAGGCCCCGTGCTCCGTGACGCGCGCGTGGCGCCCGACGTCGTCGTCGGGAGCGTCGCCGATCCGCGCGAGGACGCGCCGCTCGACGCGTACGAGCCGGCCCCCGGCGCGCTCGTCCTCACGGACGGCCCGCGCCCCGTGCGGATCACACGCGAGGCGGGCACGGCGTGGATCGACGCCCCCCCCGCGGTGACCCACGTGACCGGGGACTACGGCGCCGGGGACAGCTTCGCCGCCGCGCTGACGTTCTTCCTCGCGCACGGCGCGACGCTCGAGGAGGCGTGCCGCGAGGCGGGGCCGTACGGAGCCGCTGTGCTCGGGGGCATCGATCCCATCGCGGGGCAGGCGCGGCTGTTCGCGCCCGCAGCCGCCCTTCGACGTTGAGCGCTCAACCCCTGTACGCGTACAGCTTGCACCATCCCGCCGGATGGGCCGGCCCCTTGAGCACCTTGCACCCCCCGCACGCGTCTCCGGTGGGCGGGATCCACTGCTGGCACGATACGCACACCTTGCTCGTGTCCGGGCTGCGATCCACGTACTCGACCGCCACGCGGGCCGCGGCCTCCTCCGGGGTGAGCCCTTGCGTATCGGTGCACGTGAAGGCCATCGCCTTCCTGCAGCCCGCCGCGCCGGCGAGGGCGAGGGCGGCGCCGCCGAGGCGCCACACCGCCTCGCGTCGTGTCACGACGTTCATCGCCCCCCGTACGGGAGCGGAGCCAGGCCCTGGAGGTGGGCGAAGAGGGCCTTCTTCTCCGTCTCGTCCATCTTGCCGTAGTTCTCGATGGGCATGAACGGATCGAGCTTCTTCCCGTTCTTGCGGTCGCCCTTCGTGAGCAGCTTGTCGAGGTCGTCGTACGTCCAGCCCTTCATGCCCGTCTCGTGCGGCGTGAGGTTGAGCGGAATGGGCATCGTCGACGGCGCCCCCGGGATCGGGCCGCCGCTCAGGCGCTCGCCGTGGCAGCCCGTGCAGGAGCGCGCAAGGTACTTCCCGTAGGCGGCCGTCGGCGTCGGGGGAGGCGCGGTCTCGATGTTGGCGTGGTCGATCTTGCGCGCGACGTCGGCGACGAACATTCCGCGCCGGTCGAGAACCTTGCCCATCGCGCCGAAACGGATGGGGCCGTTCGGCTTGTCGACGCCCGGTACGCTGCGAATGTACGAGACGATCGCGACGATGTCCCCGTCGGGCAGCCAGTTGAAGTCCTGCGCGGGCATGAAGAGCGCGGAGCGCCCGTCCTTCTTCACACCGTGGCGGATGGCGCGCACGAGCTCACCGTCCGAGTAGACGGCGCCGAGGCCCTTGCTGGTCAGGTTCGGGCCCGTGAGCGTGCCCAGCGGGCCCATCTCCATCGAGGTTCCGCCAGCGAGATCGGTGCCATGACAGTCCTTGCTCGTGCACCCTGCGACGGCCTCGGCCAGGTGCTTGCCGCGCTCGATCACCACGGGATCGGTCGACCGGGCGAGGGTCGGGATGGGCACGTCGTACACCTTGGCCATGCTGGCGTCGAAGGCGGACACCTGGGTCGCGACGAAGATGGCGAGCGTGACGACAGCGAGTAGGACGACGACACCGAGTCCGAGGAAAACGCGCTTGAGGATCTTCTTCACGGTCACACTCCGCTCTCTCTGGCGGCGAGACCTTAGATCCATTTGCGGGGGGCGCGCCAGATCGTGGAGATGCCCGTCCAGGCGACGCGGGTGGTTTCGTGGTACGGTGTGGATCCATGGGTCTCCTCGACCTTGGCGCGCGAGCCGCCGGCGTCGCGTTCATCATCCTCGGCGTGACCGGGGCGGGCTGCGGTGCGGACCTCCCTGGCGGCGAGGGCGTCACGGCCACGTCTCCTGCTCCTCCTCCCTCGACCCCGAGCGACACGCCCACGTCCGATGGCGGCGCCCCCGACGCGCCGTTCGTGCCGGGGGTCTGCGGGAACGGGAAGGTCGAGCCGGGGGAGGCCTGCGACGACGGCAAGAACGACCTCCTCGGCGGCGGGTGCAAGCCGGGCTGCAAGGCCATGGACACGACGGACGAGGTCTTCGCGCCGAAGCTGCGCGTCATCGAGATCACCCTCCCCCCTTCAGACTGGGAGTTGCTCCGCCACGAGACCAAGTCCCGTCACGTGATCTTCGGCGGCGCCGACTGTCGCACGAGGCCGATCGTCGCGCCGTACACCTGGCACACGGCCAGCGTGCGGATCGACGGGGAGGCGTTCTCCCAGGTGGCCGTCCGGAAGAAGGGCCACATCGGCTCGCAGGCCACGCGCCGGCCGTCGCTCAAGGTCGACTTCGACAAGCTGGTCCCGGGGCGAAAATTCCACGGGATGGACCGGTTCTCGATCGACAACAACAAGTCCGATCCGACGCTCGCCCACACCTCCACCGCGTACCAGCTCTTCGCCGCCGCCGGCATCCCCGCGCCACGCACGACGCAGGCGCACGTGCTCGTGAACGGCGAGAGTCAGGGCGTCTATACGCTGCACGAGGAGATCGAGAAGGACTTCCTCGCGCGCCACTTCGCGGACGCGTCCGGCAACCTCTACGAGGGGACCGCGAACGACTTCCGAGCCGAGTTCGTGGGCGGGTTCGAGCGCGAGACGAACGAGGCGGACACCTCCCGCGCCGACATCGATCGCGTCATGGCCGCGATGGCGAAGCCGGACGGGGAGCTCGTGGCGGCGCTCGACAAGCTGATCGACCTGGACGCCTTCTTCCGCTTCTGGGCGGCCGAGGTGCTCGTGTGGCACCGCGACGGGTACTCGGGGAACTCGAACAACTTCTTCATCTACGCCGATCCCAGGAACGGAGGCCGCTTCCGCTGGCTGCCGTGGGGCGTGGACGCCACGTTCAACACCAACACGGCGCCGGCGGTGCCCGACTCCGTGCTCGCGTTCTCGGCGATCACGCAGCGGCTCTACGCCATCCCTGCCGCGCGCGAGCGCTACTACGCCGCGCTCGACGACCTCCTCGCGAAGGCGTGGGACCCGGCCAAGCTGGCGGCGCGCGTCGCCGCCATCGGCGCGACGGCCGACACGGTGCTCTCGGCGGCCGACCAGACCGCGCGGGCCGCCGCCGCGGCGAACATGACGACGATGATCCTGAACCGGAGCACCGCGATCGCGGCCGCGCGGGCGGGCGGCGCACCGGCGTGGACCGAACCGATGCGCTCCCTCCCCTGCCGGATCCTCGTCGGCAAGGCGAGCGGGACGTTCTCGACGACGTGGGGGACGATCGCGGCCAACGTGTTCTCGTCGGGGACCGGATCCATCGTCCTCGATGTCGACGGCGGGACGACCGCCACGACGAGCACCGGCTCGCGCGCCGGCACGGGCACGGGAGCGCCGCGACTGCAGATCATCGGCGACGCGGAAGGGCGCCGCTACACGATGACCGTGCCCTACTACGACACGAAGTGGTTCGACCCGTTCACCGTGACCGGCCCGCAGAGGCTGGTGTCGCCCCCCGCCTCGTTCACGCTCGTCGAGACCGACATCACAGTCTCGCCCGCGGTGACGCTACGACGGTTCGAGGTGGGCGAGGGGACGTGGACGTTCACCGCCGCGAGCATGACGGACACCGGACCGGTGACGGGGAGCTTCACGGGGGGCCTGTACCTGGTGCCCTGAGCGACGGCGGCGCCTGCGCGCCGGCGCCTCAGGGCGTGAGCGCGAAGCAGTAGAAGCCGCCGTAACCTCCGCCGGATCCGACGCTCACCGTTCCCGGCGGCGGCGGGGTGGGCGTGGGCACGAGCACGACGCCGGGGGCGCACCCGGACTCGAGCATCGCGTCGATCCAGTGCGAGCTCGAGGAGCTGGGCTGCGGCCCCCCGTCGGGCGGCGGAGGTGGCCCACCGCCGTCGGGCCTGAGCCCGCCATCCATCGGCGGACCGGCGCGCGGGAACGAGAGGCCGACGCGCGGCCGGCCCTCCGTCGCGAGATCACCCTTCGCGCTCGTCCAGTCGAGGCAGGTCGTGTGGCTCGCGAAGAGCCGGCCCTGTCCGTTCGTGCCCGTCAACATGTGGTGGTTGTCGGCGGGCCCCTTGCCCGGATCGGGGGTCTTGTTCGGCACGCCGTCCTCGTTGGGAAGGTCGTTGAGGATGAGCGGATCGGCCGACGACGGGCGATCGTGGAGGAGATCGGCCTTCGCGAGCGCCACGACGCGCCCGAGCCGGTCGTACCAGGGACCGCCGCCGACGCGATCGATCGCGTCGACCTGCTTCCCGTTCTCGTCGCGGGATGCGCTCAGGAAGGCGCGCCACGTCTTGGCACCGGATCCGGGCATGCTCTTCTCGGCGATCTTCGTGCAGATCTTGTCCGCGCCGCGGAGCCCGGCGCCGGGCCCGGTCTCGCCAAAGCGGAGGTCGCCGCCGAAGCCTTCTGCCTTTCCGGACTGCTCGACGATCGCGCGGTAGCTCGTCACGAAGAAGCTGAACCTCGCGGTCGAGCCCGTGCCGGCGTCGCCGCCCGCGTCGGACGTCGACGTCGCGTCGGGACCCGCCTCCGTGCCGACGGGCCCCGGGGTGGAGCCGCCGCACGAGAGGGCGAGCGCCGAAGGGATCGTGAAGGTGAGCGTGAGAGCGCTGTGGAGACGCATGGGATCAGAAGAATACCTGCCCCTGGATGCGCACGCGATCTCGCTCGAGCACGTTCACCCCCGCCGGATCCGCGTCTGTGAGGAGGCGAAAGTAGTCGGCCTGGATCTTGAGGTCGTGCTTGTGGAAGTAGTACGAAAGGCCCCCGCCGATCTCGCGATCGCGCTGCAGCTTCGCGTTGCTCGTGTCGAGCGGGCGGACCTCGCCGTAGCGAAGCGAGGGCTCGAGGTGCCCGTCGATCAGGTACCCCGCTTGCACCATGTAGCCCCACGCGTTCCGCGGGTGCTCGGTCACGGTCTTGCCGGCCTCGTCGACACGCCTGAGGACCGTCTGCGACGCCTTGCGGAAGAGGACCTCCGACTGCACCGACAGCCCGCCCATCTTGAAGATGACGTCGGCGGCCCCGTGCCGGTAGTCGAGCGTGCCGGCCTTAAGGGTGTCGCCGGTCGTCGCACGAGAGCGCGGGGTTGCCTCGCTGTAGCCCGTGGCGAAGCCAATCGCGAGGCGGGGCTTGGAGGAGCGCTTGAAGTCGACCTCCGAGTAGTCGTCGAAGCTCCCGAAGGGAGCGACCTCCACGCGGGCTGCGTAGAGCAAGCCCGTGCCCGACGTCGTGCGGTTGCGGCCGTCGCCGCCGAAGACGCCGAGGTTGTACCGGAGGAGCTCGCGCAGGCCGAAGAGATCGCGCGACTGGAGCATGATGCCGAGGTCGCGATCGAGGTTGAGCTCGCCGTTGACGTTGGAGCGATCGACCATCCCGAGCGCGGACGACGACACGACACGCTCGCGGTTGAACGGCACCTTCATCTGGCCGAAGCGCACGTTGAGATCGCGGAGGCCGGTCCATATGAGCTGCGCGTCGCGCACGGGCACGAGCAGGTCCGACTCCTGATCACGCGGCGAGAACCCGAGCTGGACGTAGTAGCGGAACTCCTTCTTGTGGACGTGCCCCTGGAAGACGACGCGCATGCGCCGGACCAGGAAGCCGACGTCCGGGCGCTCGGTCCGACCCGTCTTCGGATCCTCGGCCTTGGTCTCGGTGAAGGCCTGCACCTGCGTGCGCGCGCGGAGGTTGAGCGCGGACGAGTTGTCCTTGGTGCGAAACGTGAATCCCTGGCCGAGCGCGCCCGTCAACGTCGCGGGCGGGTTGTCGTCGGGCGCTCCCGGGACGGGCTGCGCCGCGGAGGGCGCGGCGACGAGGACGAGAGCCAGCGTGGCGACGCGCGAGAAGGGAGAGGTCTTCGCTCGGGTAGGCACGGTGGGTCGGCGGAGTATACGCGAAGTTCGATGGCGCGAACGTTCAATGAGCCGATCGGGCGCACGGGGCGCGCGAGGAGGAACAGGCCCTACAGCGAGTACGAGAGCACGGTGGGCGCGCTCCACCCCGAGCCCAACGGCACCGTGCTCACGCCGCTCGACCCGATCCCCGGTGGGATACCGGGCGTCGCCGGGTCGAACGTCCGGACGAACAGGTTCGTCTTGCCCGTGATCGGGATCGGCCCCGTGTACTCGAGCGCGCCCGGCGACAGGTTCGGGCCGGGCTGGACGCCGCGCGGATCCGTGCCGTCGGTGGTGTAATAGATCTTCACGTCGGTCGCGGCCAGGCTCGGCGAGGTGAACGTCACCTTGCTACCCGCGGGGACCTTCCCCGCGGGCAGGCTTGGCACCGCCGGCCGCGTGAGCTGGCTGTCCATGAAGTCCAGCCTCTTCTGGAAGTAGTACTTGAGCCACGCGATCTCGCCGGGGAACGTGCCGATGAACAGGCCGTTCGTGATCGCCGTGTTGCTCCCCGCGCCGCGCGGGCCCACGGCGGGCCACCGGGCGATCGAGCGCTTGGCTGGCGTGTCCGGCCCGTCCTTCGGGTTCAGGATGGCGGCGAGCTCGTCGATGCGCGCGTGGATGGTCGCCGTCGCGAGCACACCCTGCCTCAGGACGTGGAGGCGATCGATCCACGCCTGAAAGAAATTCGGATCGAGGAACATCTCGCCGTACCACGGAAAGTAGAAGAAGTCGGTGCCGCCCACGGGGTTGCCGCCGGACCCCATCCACGTGCCCCAGTCGATGTCGCGGCCGTCGGCCGAGCCCATCGCGCGATCGAAGTCCCACGTCGGGCCCGCGTGGATCTTGCCGTAGCGCGGCTTGTGCCAGTGGGCGCTGTGACGGAGGGCGTCGATGTTCTTGGAGGCGATGGCGAGGAGGTGGTGGTCGATGAGCGACGGGACGTCGAAGTACTTCGCGTAGCCGGTGGCCGGGTTGGTGTCGAAGAGGGCGGCGTGTGCCTCGCCGAGGTAGTTCAGGAAGTAGTCGCTCTGCGCCCTGGAGAGCACCTTGAAGGGATCGGGCGAGATCTCCTTCGGGTACGTCCACGCGAGCTGGCTGTTGGGGAAGCTCCCGAAGCTCTGGCCCGGGAGCGGGCGGAGGCCGAGCTCGCCCGGGTCCGTGCGGTCGACCTTGAACATGTATCCGCCCTGCACGGTGGGGGGCGCGTTGTCGGTGGGGGTGAGCTTCTCGACGTCGACGCGGTCCTTCCCGCGAGAGACCTTTTCCATGAAGCTGTAGACACCGAAGTAGTCCGTGGCCGTGATCGCCCCCTCGATCGTGTCGGGTGACGTCACCTGGTTGTGGATGTGCTCGACGAGGCGCGCGCGGGGCGCGTAGCGGCCGGCATCGTTGCTCAGGCGGTACATGAGGTCGTTGTGGATCATCGACCGGTCGTAGAAGTACGGCGCGTGCATGAGCCAGTCGGCCTCGAGGGGCATGCCGAACGGGCTGCAGTCGCGATCGACGCCATCTTCGTCCTGCATCTCGAGGCCCATCGAGAACTTGGGATCGTTCGCGGTGGAGGATCCGTGGCGCTCGAGGGTGCCGGGCGTCACGAGATCGGGCGGGTTGGTGAGGCGCGTGAGGTTGTCCGGCGCCTTCGGCTCGAAGAGCATGACGTGGCTCGCCACCGGCGCGTTGTTGGGCATCGACGCGCCCCACGTGTGGGAGATCACGACGGGCACGGTCGACGTGAACGCCTGCGCCGCGGCGTCGAGCGCGAAGTACACCTCCCCCACGGCGGGCCCGTCCGGGTGCCCCGGCTCGTAGGCGCGCGCGCGGATGCGCGTGTTCACACCGACCTGGATCGGACCGGCGTAGACGGGAGAGGGGACGCGGAGGACCGTGTGGGCGCCCGATCCGGTGGACGTGACGTCCACGACGGGGGTCAGCGCGGGGGAGGCCGAGAGGCGCAGGGTCGTCGCCGAGGCGACGACCGCGTAGTAGGTGGTACCCGCCAGGACACCGCCGGGCATCGTCCCCGACGTGCTCACCTGCACCGGGTCGCCGCTCGTGAAGCCGTGCGCAGCCGAGGTCGTGAGGAGATCCGACGTCGCGAACGTCGCTCCCGCGGCGTCGCGGCGCACCTCGAACGAACCGCCGGCGGTGAGATCGATCGGCTGCCCGTTCGGCTCCATGGCGAGCTTGAACGTGTCGGGGCCGAGCCGCTGCACGAAGTAGGTCATCGACGCCACGAGCGGCGCGGGCCCCGACACGGTCACGGGGTCGCCCGCGGAGAGCCCGTGGCCCGTGAGGGTGAGGACGTCCGTGGTGGCGTCGGCGGTGAACGTGCCGCGTGTCCCGGCGACGGCGATCGGGCGTCCCCGGTTCGTCGTGTAGCGGATCGTCGCCGTGGGGGACGCGACCTTCAGGGTGACCGAGACGCTGGAGCCGGCGGCGAAGGTCCCGCTCGCCGGCGTGAACACCACCCGATCGGCGAGCGTGGACGCGACGTCGTTGGGGGCGCCGGGCGTGGGCTTCGCGAAGAAGGCGCGGGCGGCCTTGGGATCGCCGGCGACGAGCCCGTGGGAGACGTCGAGGAGCTGCGCGGGATAGGGATCCCACACCGGCTGCGCGGGGGCGCCGCCCTTGTCGGTGAGCGCGAGGTACCCACCTCGGTTGGTGCAGCCGTCGCCGCCGGAGAGGCTGAAGCTCGCGTGGAGGGGCTTGCCGGCCAGGGCGCGGTTCTTTCCGCTCGCGAACACGACCAGGTATCCCTTCGGCGCGACGACCGTCCCCGGGGGGAAGGTCCACTTCGCGGGATCCTTCTTGCTGTCGGTGAGGTGATGCCCGCCGAGATCGTAGGGCGCGGCGTTCGGGTTGAAGATCTCGATCCAGTCGGAGGGCGCGCCGTCTTCGTCGAGGAGGCTCGTGCGGTTCCTCGCGACGAGCTCGGTGATGAACGGCAGGGGAACGCCCGGTCCCGAGTCCGCGCCGCCGTCCGGGCCCGCGGTCGTGCCGTCGCCGCCCGCGTCGTCGGCGGCCGCCTCCATCCCCGTCCCGGCGTCCGGGCCCGGGGTGCTCCCCGGATCGCCGCCGTCGGAGCCGCAGGCGGCGCCGAGCGCGAGCGCGATCCCGGCAGGGACAAGGCCCCATCTCTCCCGACTCACCCGGTTCATTGGCGTCATCGTGCGCGCTCCTCGAAGGGCGGTTCCCGACCGCTAGCCAAGACTGGAAGGCTAGCCGGAATCGCCGCCCCCGTCGATGTGGGTCTCAGGATCTCAGGTGCCGCGAGATCGACAGGTCGAGCTGGCTCCGCACGAGCGCGAGCAGCGAGTGGACGTGCGGGCCGCTGTCCGGTCCGGCCGGGTCGGCGGCGGCCCCGCGCAGCCGCTCACGGAGGCGCCGCTCGGTCTCCTCGACGATGCGTGCGCGGGCCTTCGCGAGCCAGCGCGCGGCGGTCGCTCGGCTCACGCGGAAGGCCGCGCCCACCTCCTCGATCGACAGGCCGTCGATGTGGTGCATCCTGAGCACGCTCCGCTCGTCCTTCTCGAGGGACGCCAGCGTGGCGCGGAACGCCTCCTCGAAGTCCCGCGCGTAGCGTCGCTTGAGGAGCGTCATCTCGGGATCGAGGTCGGGCCCGGCCGCGTGGCCCCCGCCGCGACCCTCGTCGAGCGTCTCGGTCGGCCTCGCGGTCGCGCACTTCATGTTCTGCGCGACGCGGACCGCCGAGACGCGCACGAACCCGCCGAGGGGCCCGCGCCCGGTGTAGGTCGCGAGCTTGGCTTCGAGCGTCTCTCCCCCGCCCACGAGCAGCTTCCGCGCGAGCTCCTGCCTCACCTCGTCGGCGAAGACGGGGGAGCGATCCACCCGCGACACGTAGCTCGGCACCCGCGCGAGGTAGGTGTCCGTGAAGGCGCGCACGGCGTCCCGCGATCCCTCGAGACACCCGAGCGCCAGGTAGAGATCTTCCGCGTGGAGGGCCTCCTTCCCCGGCGCGGCGCGTTCCGCGGCGTCTCGAACCGCCGACACGCGCGCGAGGTGATCGCGCCACCGCTCCGTGCCGACGGCGACCTTCGGCCACGCCTGCTTCCCGCGCGCGTACAGCTCGAGGTCCTCGTCGGGCCGCGGCCCCGGTTCACCACCGGGTCCGGGGCCGTCGCGGCGCTTGCTCACCGGAAGCGATCCGTCGCGGCGACGAGCTCGCTCGTGATCCCCGGATCGGACGCCGAGTGCCCCGCCTCGGCGACGATGCGGAGATCCGCCTCCGGCCACGCGCGGTGGAGATCCCACGCGCTCGTCGCGGGACAGACGACGTCGTAGCGGCCCTGCACGATGACACCAGGGATGTGCCGGATCTTGCCGACGTTCGCGAGGAGATCCCGCGCGCCCGTGACCCACCCCTCGTTCACGAAGTAGTGGCACTCGATGCGGGCGAAGGCGACCGCGAAGTCGTCCTCGCCGGTGCGCCGGATGAGCTCGTGGTTCGGCACGAGGCACGACGTCGAGCCCTCCCACACGCTCCACGCACGCGCCGCCGTGCGCCGCACCTCCGGGTCGCGGCTCGTGAGGCGGCGGTGGTAGGCGGAGAGCAGGTCGCCCCGCTCGGGCTCCGGGATGTGGCCGACGTAGTCCTCCCAGGCGTCCGGGAAGATGTGGCTCGCGCCCTCCTGGGAGAACCAGCGGATCTCCTGCCTCCGGAGGAGGAAGATCCCGCGGAGCACGAGCTCGGTGACGCGCACGGGGTGGGTCTCGGCGTACGCGAGCGCGAGGGTGGAGCCCCACGATCCCCCGAACACGAGCCAGCGGTCGATGTCGAGGGTCGCGCGGATGCGCTCGATGTCCTCCACGAGATCCCACGTCGTGTTGTGCTCGAGGGACGCATAGGGCGTGCTCTTGCCGCAGCCGCGCTGGTCGAACAGGACGATGCGGTACGCGGCCGGATCGAAGAACCGCCTGTGCTTCGCCTCGGTACCTCCGCCGGGCCCGCCGTGGAGGAACACGACGGGCTTCCCGTGCGGGTTCCCGGACTCCTCGAAGTAGAGCTCGTGCCCCCCGCCGACGGCGAGCCGCCCCGTCCGGTAGGGCTCGATTTCGGGGTAGATCGTGCGCAGCGCGTCGGTCATGACCGCCGATTATGGCATGACCTCGGGCCCGCCCGCGCGGGCTACTTTCCCCGACCGGGGTACGGGCGGGCCTGCTTGACGTAGAGCGTCGGCGCCTTCGTCTTGTCGGCGTCGTCGTCGAACTTGAACTCGACGTCCATGGCGTACCAGCCCGTGTTGCCGGAGGCGGGGCCGTACGCGGCCGAGAAGCGCTTGTGGATCGCCTTCAGGGCCACGCCGAGCTCGTACGTCTGGGGCACGCTGAGCACCGTCTTTCCTGCGGGGATCTGGTTCGAGCGGAAGAGGAACTGGATCGGCTGGTTCGGCGAGTCGAAAAAGTACAGGAACTGATCCGACTGCGTGCCCGGCGGCGGCGCGACGACCTCGATGTCGCCGCCGTACTGGACGTTCACGTAGAACGCGGGGTCCACGCCCGCCGCGTCGAACGGGTTGGCCGTGACCGCGACGCCGTTCGCCTCCTCGTTGGGGTAGTTGCGGTGCACGAGGAGCGCCATGCCCACGCTCTTGTGATCGACGCCGTAGTAGCTGCGCTCCTCGAACGTCCGGAACTTCCACACCGAGGTGAACACCTCGCGGATGGAGTCGAGCACGTCTGGCCAGTTCGTCCAGTCGCCGGACTTGGAGTCGTAGCAGCCCGCGCAGGGGAACCCGTCGAGGTCCTCGCTGTTGGTGCTCGTCCGGAAGCGGACCTTGTAGCCGGCGACGGCATAGTCGGGGATGATCTTGGCCTTCAGGGCGTCCTGGAAGGCCTGGTCGAGCGGCGCCGCGAGGATCGCCGCGCGCATCTCGGCGAGCTTCGCGTCGCGCACCTTGGCGTCGGTCTTGAACGCGGCGTCGGCGAGGTAGCCGTCGAGCCGGGTGTAGAGCCCATTCGTCTTCATGAACTGGTCGTAGTAGAAGACCGGGATCCCGAAGGCCTTCTGCACCGGCACACCGCTCGTGCGCTTCAGGACGGCGTAGTGCGCGGTCTTGCCGCCGTAGGCCTGCACGGCCTTCTTGATGCTGTCGCGCATCGTCGCCGGGGCGACCGGATCGGGCGCGACGAGCTCGACCTCGGCCAGCGCCGTCACCGAGAGGTCGAGCGGGGGCAGGGTCACGGGCGCCGGGCGATGCGCCTTCCAGAACGCCTCGGCCTCGGCCTGGGTCACCTCGCGCATCTTCCACTCGGTCGCGGACACGATGAGCTCGACGAGCTTGCCCTCGAACTTCTTCAGGATGGGGTTCGTCAGCGCGCCGCGGAGACCCATGTTGGGGGTCTTGCGGTTCTGCGAGAGGACGTTGATGTGCGCGAGGGGCGTCTGGAACTGCTGCGAGATGATGCCCTGCACGACCGTGATGTCGTTCGGGGCCTCGTCGAGGACGACGATGTCCTGGTAGGACAGGTACTCGTTTGCGAGCGCCGCGGCGGTCGTGAAATGCAGGCGGCCGACGCCCGTCGCCAGCGTGAGCGGCTGGTAGTCGATGCCCGCGTAGATCTCGTCGGTCGTCTTGATCTTGACGTCGGGAGGGCACTTCTTCGCCTCGGCGGCCACGGCCTCGGACGTGGGATGGAACCAGAGCTGGCTACCGAAGAACGAGCTGTCGCGCACCTTGCGGTAGAGCTTCGTGATCATCTCCGCCGGGGCGGTGTCGTAGGGCGAGATCTCCACCACCCAGAGCTTGGGGCCCTGGTAGTACGTCGCCGCGCCGAGGACGAAGCGGCGGTCCGGCGTGTAGTACTCCGTCGTGTTGAACTGCGACAGCGCAGGCACGACCGGCAGCTTGTTGCCGGAGCGGAACCGGGACGCGAACTCGTAGTGGATCTTGTACGTCGTGCTGTTCTGGTACCAGAGGTAGTCGCCGTCGGCCTGGTCGATGCCCACCTTGGTGGAGCGCGCACCTGGGATCGTCGCGTCGATGGGCTCGGAGGCGAGCGCCTCGAAGTCGGCCGTGCAGCCGATCTTCTCCAGGAAGTCGGTCTTCGTCTGCCCGGCCGGGATGACGCACACCTCCACGGGACCGGCGTCCGCGACCGCGACCGGCGGGGCCGCGGGCGCGCCGTCCTTGCTCGAGCTGCACGCAGGCGCGGCCCAGACGAGGCACAGGGCGGCGAGCGCGACGTGGGCGAAGATGTTCCGGGGAGCGTCGATCATGCTGGGCCTCAGGGGGTCAGGGAGAAGCAGTAGAAGCCGCCGTATCCGCCCCCGGAGCCTACCGTGACCGCGCCGGCCAGGGGCCCCCCCATCTCGATGAGGTTGACGCCCGGAGCGCAGCCGGACTCGGTGAGCGAGTCCATCCAGTGCGCGCCCGAGCCCGGCGACACGAAGCCGCCGTCCCTGCCGGCCCCCCCTCCGTCGCGCGGGCCGCCTTGCCCGCCCGCTCGCGGCCACGAGTGGCCCACCCGCGGCCGCCCCTCCAGCGCGATGTTGCCGTCCTTGGCGGTCCAGTCGAGGCAGGTCGCGTCGGCTGCATACAGCTTCCCCTGCGTGTTCGTGCCGGTCAGCATGTCGTGGTTGTCGACCTGCGTGCCGTCGGGGGCGTGGTTGGGCACGCCGTCCTCGTTGGGAAAATCGTTGATGATCGCAGGGTCCGCGGAGGTGGGGCGCTCGGCCACGAGGTGCGCCTTCTCGAGCGCGAACGCCCGGCCCTGTCGATCGTACCAGGGGCCCTGCCCGACGCGATCGATCGCGTCGACCTGCTTGCCGTTCTCGTCTGCGGTCGCGCTCAGGAAGGCGCGCCAGGGCTTGGCCCCCGCGCCGCGCATGCTCTTCTCGGCGATGGTCGCGCAGATCTTGTCGGCCCCCTTGAGGCCCGAGCCGGGGCCCGTGAACCCGAAGCGGAGATCTCCGCCGAAGCCTTGCTCGCTGCCGGAGAGCTCCTGGATACGCTTGTAGCTCGTCACGAAGAAGCTGAACTTCCCGCCCGTGGCGCCATCGCCCGTGGCCGCGCCCCCCTCGCCCGCGTCCGCGGCGGAGGCGGACCCGCTCGAGCCGCTCGAGCCGACGTTGGCGGTGTCGGATCCGCTGCAACCGGCCGCCAGCGCGGCCCCGAGGAGGGGACCGAGCGAGAGGACGAGGGCGGTTCGTGCGAGCGTCATGCGATTCCTTTCCGGGTGTGGGGGCTCACTTGCACGTGAGATCGGACTGGCACGTCTGCCCGGGCGGGCACTGCGCCGTGTCGGTGCAGGAGACGACGCCGGGGACGATCACGTCGTGCTCGATGTCGGAGGAGACGACGAGGTCGACCCGTCCGGGGGCGATGACCGCCGAGCCCACGGCGCGCCGGATGACCAGCACCGTCGGGAAGCCCGCCACGCCGAGGCCGAGGAGCTTGGTGATGAGCGGTGCAGAGATCTCGAGCGCGCCGGAGTCCGCCGTGTCGCACTCGATCTTGCCCTTGGTGCCGCCGTGGTGGCTGATGTCGAGCTTGACCTGGACGGTCGAGACGCCGGCCTTCGCCGGGGGCGTCCAGGTGAGCTTGAGGGGCTGGTCCTTTGCGAGGGCGTACGAGGGGCTGGTGAGGTTGAGCTGGGCGATGCCCCTCGCGACCAGCGTGAACGGAGCGTAGTAGTCGCCCGCCGCCTGGATCTTGATGTCGTCGCCCTCGGCCCACCCCGGATAGGCGAGCGTGGTGCCCGCGGGGGGCTGGTACCCGTTCACGATCGGGGTCATCGTGAAGGAGGCCCCGGCGCCCTGGACCTTGATCCCCGTGGCGGTGACGGAGCCTGCGCTGTTCGCCTTGGGGTAGGGCTTGCACACGTCGTTCTCGACGCAGACGGCGCTGCCGCCGCAGGGCGTCTTGCAGAAGGGGACGCGCGGGGTCACGAGGCGGCAGTCGCCCTCCTTCTGCTGCAGCTCCCACAGGATGTTGTCGGGAAGGGCGCCGTCGTACACCTTGCCGATCAGCGAGGTCTGTCCGGGTGTGGCCGGCGCCGAGATCGGGGCGATGAGGCGCGCCTGGAACGAGCCGACCAGCACGTTGGGGTCCCCCTTCGATCCGTCGAAGTTGCCGGTGGCACCGCCCTCCGCTGCGTCGGCCGCGGAGGTCGCGCCGTCCTGTCCGCCGTCCGCACCGGCCGCAGGCGGGGCACTCGTCGAGGAGCACGCGCCGAAGAGGCCCGAGATCCCGAGCGAGAGCGTGGCCACGGTCCCGAGCGCGAAGGCCCTGTGCGGGGTCATGACGCCCTTGTGGGGGGTCGCGCGAGAATCGATCACGGCCCGTGACGATTTCGTTTCATCCCGGTCGGGCCGGGAGCAGGAGCGAGGGAGCATACGAGACAGCATGACACGAGCGTGGCGGCGACCAAAGCTGGCGGCCGCGGAGAAAGTGTGCAGTTGCGGGGAACTTCTGGCGCGCGCCGTGGTCCTTGGCGCCCGGCGCCGCTCGCTCCGCCGCCACCACGTGCCCGGAGCCCATCGCCGCCAACAGGAGACGTCATGTCGAACCGAGCTCGATCACGCTGCGGCACGCCGTGGCTGCGAGGCGCCGTGGGGGTGCTGCTGTCCCTCGCGGCCCTGTCCCTCGCCACGCCCGCCCGGGCGGACTGCAGCGCGATGAAGAGCCTGGAGTCCCTCCAGCTCTGCCACTCGCTGGAGGCGGCGGCGCGCGGGCCAGGAGGGCTCACCGCCCCGGCGGCGGCGACGAGCGACGAGGGCTGCAGCGCCAACTGCTTCGTCCTCGACAAGCTCGTGGTCACCGGATCGGTCGGCGAGACGCTCGCGTTCGAGCTCAGGGGCGCCGTCCGCGCGCGCGCGGAGACCAAGGTCCCCCTCTTCGGCACGCCGCAGCAGGTGCGCCTCGACCGCGTGACCGTGAACGGCGCGCCGGCGACGGTCTTCTTCGAGAACAACAGCTACTTCCTGTTCGCCCCACCCGGCGCCTTCGTCCTTCGAGGACAGATGACCCTCGGCACGGAGCAGCAGCTCGTCGTGGAGGGCCCCCTCAACCTGTTCGTGGCGCACCTCGCGCGTGGGCGCCTCGTCGAGGGAGAGTCGGTCAGCGGCGTCAGGAGCCAGACGCTCCACTTCGATCCGATGACCCCCGAGTCCGCGAGCAAGCAGCCAGCCACGTTCCGCCTGAGCCGCCTCCTCCGCATCGGGAGGGAGATCGCCTTCACGTACCGCGTGGCCGTGAGCCAGGGAACGGACATCGGCACGAGGGTCCTGCAGCTGCGCCACGGCGAGAAGGTGCGCGAGGTGTCCGGCGCGCCAGGCTGGTCGCAGTCGGGGAGCGCCCTCTCGCTGCCGATCGCGGGCCGGGAGGGTGACGTGACCATCACGGGCACGCTGCCGAAGCTGGAGCGGTTCACGACCGACGAGGACTCCGCGTACGAGTGGTGGACGATCGAGAACGAGCCCGACCACCGCGTCACCCTCACGGGCGAGGGCAAGCTCGTCGACAACGGCCAGTCGCCCATCCAGGCGTCCCTGCCGACCGCGCGGACCTTCCTGATCCAGCGCGGGCAGCACCTGGACGTCGAGTCCAAGTCCCTCCTGCGTGGCTCCGCGCTCGCGGCCGTCGCCCGCACCGAGAAGCGGTTCGTCGCGGTGACGCCGAGCGGCGAGACGATCATCGACGACCTCCTGTCGTACGAGAACAACGGCACGGACCACCTCATCTTCACGCCGGCCGGTGCGCCGATGTACGTGTCCACGGACGGCGTGGCGGAGCCGATCTACCACACGCGGAAGGGCGCCAAGGAGGTGCTCGTCCCCCTCGGACCCGGCAGCCACCAGCTCCGTACGCAGTCGATCGCGCAGGTGAAGCTGCGGCTGCTCGCTGGCCTCCTGTCCGCGCCGATGCACGCGCTCCCGATCGCCACGAGCGCGTCCACCGTCACGATCGGGCTCCCCGCGGATCTCCGGCCCATCGCCGTGTTCGGCGGGGACGCGACGCGGTGGACGTGGACCGGCACGGACCTGTCGGCGATCGTGCTGGGCGTCGTGGCCGCCCTCCTCGCATTCAGGACGCGGCGCACCCGCGCGCTCGGCGCCCTCGCGACGACAGGGCTGTGGATCGTGTCGAGCACCGCGTTCGTGACTGTCGCCATGGGCCTGCTCGCCACCGGCCTCGTCTTCGTCGCGTCGCGGTTCGTGCGCGGCCACTGGCTGGCACTCGCGGGCGCCGTCACGGTGGCGACGTCGCTGCTCGTGACGCGGAGCCTGATCGGCGTCGTGACCGAGGACGCGACCGTGGCGGCGCGGACCGAAGTGCAGGTCCCGCAGCCCGACTCGATGCGCCACGCGACGCACGTGATCCATGGCGCGGAGGCGGAGACGCCGCTGTCGATGTCCATCCCGCGCTCGGACCAGTACGTGACCGCGACGCGGCAGCTCATCACGGAGCGGCAGCCCTTCGAGCCGCGGGTTCTGTACCTCACCACGCACGCGGTGGGGCTGGTGAAGCTCGCCTGGCTCGGGGTGACCCTCGTCCTCGCGTGGCAGTTCCGCGGGAGGATGGCGGGCGCCTGGGCGATCGTGCGCGAGCGGCTCGAGAAGCGGCCCGAGCCCCCGCCGGCGAAGCCCGCGCCCGCCTACCCGCCGGTGTTCGACCCGCTCGCCGCGGAGGGATCGCGCGAAGGGAGGTGAGTGGGCCGGCGGACGGCGGACGCCAGCCGCTCACGGCAGCCGCGCCATGACCCCGAGGCTCGGCATCACCACGATCCCCCCGACGTCCACTTCCCGACCGTACACCACCGGCCTCGCCATCATGCGCGCCACGGTCAGCTCCAGCATCGCGAAGACGTGCTTGTACCCGAGCGCGACGCCGCAGAAGCCGCCGAGGTAGTGGATCACGCCGCTCGTTGCCGGTACCGCGCCGACGTTCTTCATCGTCGCGTCCAGCCGGTAGTACGAGCCCACGTACTTCGGCCCCATCCACAGGTGCCCGAAGGGGCCGAGGCGCCGGCCGAACGACAGCGGCACCTCGAAGTTGTGCCGCGAGAAGTCGGCGATCTGGACCACGTCGGTCACGTCGAAGCCAATCCCCTGGTACCGCGCCCGCGCGTACCCGAGCGAGATCGATCCGGCCCACTCGTCCTCGGCCCCACCGAGGAACTGCGCCTTCGCGTCGACGTGCATCGCAGACCCCGAGTAGCGGAGACCCGCGTCGAAACCCCTGTAGAACCCGTAGCGGAGCATCACGTCCGGCGTGGCGCCTGGCGGGTTCAACCCGAGCCCGACCGCGGCGTCGAGCAACCTCTGCTGCTCCTCCTGCGTGGGCGTGTACCTGCCGTCGTCGAGGACCTTCCGGGCGGCGACCTGCCCGAGCCCGAGGACGTCGATCACACGGCCGACGGGCGCGTTGACGTTCGCCGCGACGCCGGCGTGGAGGCTGCCCTCCTTCAGCGTCTCCGCGGGCTGGAGCGTGGAGAGCGTCGTGGAGCACCCGAGGGCGGCGCCTGCGAGGGGAGGGAGGAGGGACCGAACGAAGGGGCTCACATGGTAGACCTTACCCGCTCGCGATGTATCCTGGCCGCCGACGATGAACCCGCGCACCGGCTACCTCCTCCTCGGCGGCCTCGTCCTCGCGCTCGGGGTCGTCGTGGTGGTGTCGCTTCCGAGGGACGGCGCGCCCGCACCCCCTTCGCCGGAGGTGGGCCCCCTTGGCTCCGCCGCGAGCGCCGACGGCCCGCGTGACGCGGGCGGGCCGCGCACCCTGGACCACCCGCTCGAAGCCGCGTTCGAGATGGCGATCCTCACCGACCGGACGGAGGCCGATCTCCTCCCGATCGTGGACGCGAAGCACGTGGCGTCCCTCCTCGGCAGCGCCCACTGCGGCACGTCGTGCGAGCGCGTGCGCGCGTTCGTGCTCGACAAGCAGCGGTTCGACACCGAGATCATCAGGACCGACGACTGGCAGCTACCGCCCGAGGCGTCGTTCCCGACCATCGCCAAGGGCCTCACCCCCGAGCAGCGGGCGAGCCTCAAGAACCTCCCCAACGTCGTCGTCGTGCGCGCCCACGCCCCCGCCGATCGCGCGCAGTGGGCCGCCCGCGCCGGCTTCGCGGCCACCGCCGCCCTCGCCGAGCACCTGCGAGGGTACGTCTACGACGAGGTGTCGCGCCGCATCGAGGACGCTCCCGCCTTCGCGACGCACGCCATCCGCGAGCCCGAGTCCGAGAGCGCATTCCGGCCCGATCGCGTCGTCATCCACCAGTACCGCCAGGACGACGGCACGCTGCGGCTCCTCTCGCTCGGGATGGCGCGCTTCGGCACCGTCGACGTCGAGATCCGCGGCGGCGCGCTCGTCGACTCCACGCGCCTCGGCCTCCTCCTGAACGGCGTGCTCTGGCGACTCGCCAGCGGACAGACGACAACGCCGTTCTCCGTCGCGATCGACGATATCGCGCGCGCGAACCAGACCAGCACGAAGGAGCTCGCCGTCACGCGAGGCGCGACCACCGAGATCGACCTCGTCGAGACCGAGCGGGTCGAGGGCGATCCCGAGAACGAGATGCTGCGGGTCGTCGCAGGGGGCTCCGAGAGCTGCGACGCGGCCCTGCGCGCGCTCTTCGGATCGACGACCGACATCGTGGCCCGCGCGGAGGACGCGCCCGAGCTCGTCGCGATCCGTCTCCGCGCAGGGAAGGCCTGGCCCCGCGTCGTCCAGGCGAGGCAGTCCGGGGCCTCCGTGATGCTGAAGGGCCGCTTCCGCGCCCCCGACGCGGGCGCCGAGTCGATGTGGGTCGACGTCGCGTCCTGCGCGGGCGACGCCTGCACCGGCGCCCTCACGAACAGCCCCGTCCTGGTCACGGACCTCGAGCCCGGGACCCGGGTCAAGGTCGAACGGGCCGACCTCGTCGACTACCTCATCCGGTGGCCCGACGGGGGCGTCGAGGGCGGCGAATCCATCGCCGCGCTTTCCCGCCGGTGAACGTTTCCCGCTTTTCCGCTAGATTACGGACCCGTCCTCCTCCGTCCAACCGCTCCCGATGAAGCTGACCCCGCGACGCATCGCCGCCCTCGCCCTCGCCGGCGGCGCCGCGCTCGTCCTCGTGGGTTCGACGCTCGGCGCGGTCCTCTACTTCAAGCGCCACGGCTGGTCGGGCGACAAGGCGTTCCAGCTCGAGCACCCGCCGCGGTTCGAGTGGCGGTCGGTCGAGAAGAAGCACTGGCAGGCGGTGTCCTCCCTCGAGGAGGAGACGCCGGTGACCGACGGCCGGGAGGGCACGCGCGGCGCGTGCGCAGCGGGCATGGTGGACGTGCGGGGCAAGCACCTCCTCGACTCGTCCGGCCACGACTGGTCCGGAGAGATCGAGGAGCTGCAGAACAAGACGTGCAGCAACTGGATCAGCCGGGACTTCCCCGCCCGCTGCCAGACGTTCGATCGCGGCAAGTGGCTCGAGCTCTCGGAGAAGCTGCCGCGCAAGCCGATGGCCTTCTGCGCCGACCGCTACGAGTACCCCAACGTCAAGGGCGCGAACCCCATGATCGTGGTCACGTACGTGGAGGCCACCGGCATGTGCAAGGCGGCTGGCAAGCGCCTGTGCACCGAGACCGAGTGGACGTTCGCGTGCGAGGGCGAGGAGGGGGTCCCCTACCCTTACGGCTACGATCGCGACGTCGACGCGTGCGTGGTGGACCAGCCGTGGAAGCCCTTCTCGACGACCGCGATGGCCCCTCGCGACGGGCCGAACGCACGCACCGAGCTCGATCGCCTGTGGCAGGGGCGGCCCTCCGGATCGCGCCCGGGGTGCAAGAGCCCCTTCGGCGTCTACGACCTGACCGGAAACGTGGACGAGTGGACGAAGACCGTGCGCTCGAGTGGATACGCGTCCGTCCTCAAGGGCGGGTACTGGGGTCCGGTCCGCGCACGCTGCCGCCCCGCCACGCGCGCCCACAACGAGACCTTCGTGGCCTACCAGCAGGGCTTCCGCTGCTGCTCCGACCTGGGCGCGAGCGCGCAGGCGACGACCTCCCCCCCCGCGAGCGCCCGCGACGGCGGCGCGGCGGTCGCGTCGGCCCTGGCGCGGGACGGGGGCGCCG
>SXNL01000359.1 GCA_005777185.1 Myxococcales bacterium | reverse complement strand
GCAACGCTTGGTGGCTGTGCGAGCCCTCCTCTTGCGGATCACGGCGATGCTCACCGCGATGGTGCTGAAGCTCGGCTCGTCTTCGTCGGGCTCGGGCTCGGGCTCGGGCTCGACGTGAGGAAAATGAGGGGATGCCTCAGAGGCGTGTGGGCACTTGCCTCGATCGACACCCGCTCGGCGCCGGACGGCGGTGCCGACGCGAGCACCGTCGCCGACGGTGGAACGTCGGCCCCGGGATCGCCGTCCTGACGACGACGGAGTCCGCCTCGGCGCCGCGAGGAGGTGCTCGGAGAACTACGTCGGCCACTCGCCGAGCGAATGCGCCGTCCTCTGCTCCGTCTGCGCCGAGGGCTACCACTCCTTCAGCGCCATCGCATCTACTTCTCCTTCACGAGGAGGCCGCCCCTCAGCGCCACGACCGACACCACGCCGTCGGATCGCAGCGACGCGGACTCCGCCCTCGCCGATTCGACGGTCACCTGCACCGCCACGTCGGGATCGTCGATCCTGGCCGCGAGCGCCGGCAGCGCCGCACGCAGCTGTTCCGGTGTCGCGAGCGGCTGGATCGCGGCGTCACGCTCCACCGCGCGCGCGACCGCGTCCCAGTCGAGCGCCCCGGCGCGCACGGCGCCGCCCGGGTCCACGAGCTTCGCCGCCGAGAAACGCAGGCTCCCTCCGTCATCGCTCCAGCGGAGCCCCGCGTCGAGGCCCATCGGCCCGCACACCTCGCCGCGGAGGCCGAGCGCAAACCTCGCGCCGCGCGGATCGGCGGTCGCGATCCTGGCGCGCGAGCCCCGGAGATCGAAGGTGGGCGTGGCCGTGAGCGCCGCTGTCGCCGCCGTCACGGGAGACACGAGGGCGAGGTGGACGTCGCTCTCGCTCGGCATCGCCGGATCGTGCTCCAGCCGCGGCATCGGTGGCGCGGACGCGTTCGCGTCGCACGATCCGGCGCGTAGCTCGGGCTGGGCCTCCACGCCGAACCGCACGCGGAGCTGCTCGGCCGTGCCCGAGACGGGGCCCTGGGCGATCGCGAGCGGGCGCAGGAGGAAGCAGCCGCCGAGCGGGAGCGGGCGCGGCCTGACGAGCTCCTCCCACATCCGCTGGGGGCGCAGGTCGGGCATCCTGGCGTCGATCTCGCGCTCGATCGGTCCCATCCGGCGCCGGAGCTGGGGCTCGATCATCCCGGTGACGTCGACCCGCACCATGCCGCCGAGCGCGCGCAGCTCGCAGCCGCGCGTGATCGTGACGTTCACCTTCGACGGCGCGAAGCGGTACTCGGGTGTGAGCCGGAGCGGGATCGTCGCCGTCGCGCGCGCCTCCGGGGCGCAGTCCGCATAGCACCGCCCCGAGGCGCAGATCTCGGCGCGCCCGCGGAGCGGGGTCTCCACGAGGAGCCGCTCGCCCTCCACGCGCGCGGCGAACGGGCCGCGATCGACCGTGTAGTTCACGTGCCCCGCGAGGCCCACGTCCTGGTTCTTCTCGTCGGCGAGGCGCGTGGGGATCTTCTTCTCGAGCTCCTTCTGCACGTTGCCGAGGCGGAGCTCCGCGAGGGCGACCACGCGCGAACGGGGCGTCGGTGAGGTCGCGAACGGTGCGGCGGCGAACTCCCCGGGCGGGAGCGTGACCGCGCACGTCTCGGGCGGCGGCGAGGTGGCGCGCTCGCCGCCGTCGTGCTTGCACGCCGCGGGGCCCACCGCGAGGAGGAAGAAGAGGTGCGCGAGGCGCGCCCCGTTCACGGCGAGTGCCCGGGGATCCCGGGGGGATCGTAGTCGGGATCGGGCGCTTCCGCGGTCGGCCGATCGGCCTCCGGCACGTGGCGGAGGTTCACGCGGATGCGCGTCCAGGTCGTGTGCCGCCCGCGCATCGCGTCGACGAGGACGTCGTCCGGGACGAGGTGCCTCGCGGCCTCCGGCCAGCGCGCCTTCCAGCGCTCGAGGCCAAGGAGCGCGACCGCCTTCTCCTCCGCCTTCGCGATCACGATCAGCGGGTGCGCAGCGCGGCGGGCGGCGGTCTTCGCGACGTTCTTCGCCCGCGACGGCGCCACGCGCGGCGGCTCGCCCTCCTGCTTCGCGTAGTGCGGCGGCCACGGCGCGTCCCTCTGACCCTCGGCCTCCTGGCGTCGCGCGAGTTCGAGGAGCGGCTCGAGGGAGCCCGGCCGGAGATCGATGTCGCGGTGCGCGTCGCCGTGCGCCGCGAACAGCGCGGGAACCGTGCGCAGGGTGAAGTCGCCCGGGTCGCACGCGTCGAGCGCGTCCCAGGCGAGGGGCATCGAGACGCGCGCGTCCTTCGTGGGGCGCACGGAGTACGCGCTCGCCACGGTGCGGTCCTTGGCGTTCTGGTTGTAGTCGAGGAAGACGCCGTGGCGCTCCTCCTTCCACCACTTCGCGGTCGCGATCGCCGGCGCGCGCCGCTCGACCTCGCGCGCGAGGGCCACGGCCGCCCGCCGCACCTCGTGGAACGACCACGAGGGCGTGATCCGCGCGTACACGTGGATCCCGCGCGAGCCGCTCGTCTTCACCCACCCGTCGAGGCCGAAGTCGGCGAGCGCGGCGGACGAGACCTTCGCGACCTCCACGATCTGCTTCCACGCGATCCCGGGCTGCGGATCCAGATCGACGCGAAGCTCGTCCGGGTGCTCGATGTCCTCGACGCGCGTGGGGTGAGGGTTCAGGTCGATGCAGCCGAGGTTGACGATCCACGCGAGCTGCGCGGCGTCGGTGATCACGAGCTCGTCGGCCGTGCGGCCCGAGGGGAAGGAGAGCGTGACCGTGGGCAACCAGTCGGGTCGCTTCTCGGGGGCGCGCTTCTGGAAGAAGGGCGCCTTCGCGATGCCGTCGACGTATCGCTTGAGCACGATCGGCCGCCGCGCGATGCCGCGCAGGGCGCCGTCGGCGACCGCGAGGTAGTAGCGGACGAGGTCGAGCTTGGTGATCCCGGCGTCGGGGAAGTAGACCTTGGAGGGGTTCGAGACGACGACCTCGCGGCCCGAGATCTCGAGGACCTCCCGCTCCGGCGCGGACATGCCGGCGAGGATAGCCCCGATCCAGGGAGAGATGGGCGACCTTCAAGGCGTGCCAGGATCCCAGGAGAGATGGGCTACGTTCGCGCCATGACGGAGCCGAAGGAGACGGTCGCCGCCCGCGTGGTGGATCTCGAGGAGAAGTTCATGCGGCTCGAGAAGTACCTGCACGAGCTGTCGGCGGTCGTGGCGGCCCAGCAGCGGACGATCGACGCCCTCGCCGAGGAGGCGAAGCGGCTCCGCCAGCGGGTGCTCGACGAGGGGCGGGAGGTGGGGCCGGCGGAGAGGCCGCCGCACTACTGAAGCGCTGTCCAAAATACGGCCACCTTGCCCCGGCCACGGGAGACGCGGCCGGGCGCCCCGTCCGCGGACACCGGAACCACGTGGATTTTCCAGCGGAGCATGGTTAACCTGCGGTGCCCCACCCCCACAGGAGACATCATGGCAGGCAAGAACATCATCGAGCTCACGGACGACAACTTCGAGGCCGAGGTCCTGAAGGCCGGCGTTCCGGTGCTCGTCGACTTCACGGCGACCTGGTGCGGGCCCTGCAAGGCCCTCGCGCCCGTGGTCGAGAAGGTCGCGGACGAGTTCGCCGGCAAGTTCAAGGTCGGCAAGCTCGACATCGACGACGCTCCCGAGGTCGCGAAGAAGTACCGGGTCCTCAGCGTCCCGACCATCATGGTCTTCAAGGGCGGCGCCAAGGTGAACCACCACGTCGGGGCCAACATCAACCGTGATGGCCTCGTGAAGATGCTCGAGGGCTAGCGGCGAGGCGAGCCGTGACAAGAGGGCGGGGGGGCGCGTACTGTGGGCCTCGCGCATGCCCCCGGCCGCGGATCCACGCTTCTCCTCGCTCCGCGACGCCCTGAAAGGGATCGCGATCCGGGGATCGCTCGGGTCGGTCACGTACCACCTCCGCGACTGCATCGGCGAGGGCGGGCAGGGCTGGGTATTCAAGGCGAACTGGGACGATCCGAGCGGGATCGTCGTCATCGTCAAGGTGCTCCGGCCGGACGCGTTCGGCACCGAGTCGCTGAAGCGCTTCCGGCGCGAGGCGGAGGTGCTCAAGATGCTCTCGACGCAGAGCCTCCCCACGCCCTACATCGTCCGCTTCTTCGACCACGCCATCGCGGAGGTGCCGGCGCCCGTCGGCAACGACGTGCTGGCGCTGCCTTTCACCGTGCTGGAGTACGTGCACGGACCCACGCTGGAGAACGTGATGAAGGCCCTCGGCGGCAGGGGGATGGCCGTCGAGCGCGTGCGGCGCCTCGGCAAGCACGTCAGCCAGGCGCTCGACTTCGTGCACGCGCACAAGATCGTGCACCGCGATCTGAAGCCCTCGAACATCCTGCTCGCCACCGAGGGTGGCCAGGAGACCGCGAAGGTCACCGACTTCGGGCTCGTGAAGCTCACCGACATGAGCCTGCAGCGGACGGCCGCGCTCGCGGGAGCCTCGCTCGGCTACGCGCCGCCGGAGCAGTACGAGCAGGGCAACGAGCGCGTCTCGTCGCGCACGGACGTCTTCTCGTTCGCCGCGATCCTCTACGAGATGCTCTCGAACAAGCCCGCGTTCCCGTTCAAGGAGGGCGAGAACCCGCTCCTGATCGTGACGCGGATCGTCAGCTCGCCCCGGCCGCAGCTCCGCAAGACCCGCGACTCCCTCCCGCTCGAGCTCGCGACGCGGATCGATCTCATCGACGCGCTCGACAAGGAGCTGCAGCGTGCGCTCGCGGCCGATCCCGACGCGCGCCACGAGACGAGCGCCGCGCTCTTCCGGGCGATCGAGCCCATCCTCAAGATCGCGACCGAGTCGAACACCGCGCCGATGCCGGTGAAGACCGGCCCCTCGGGCTTCGAGCAGACGGTCAAGAAGGAGGGCCTCGGGCCCGCGCCGCCCGGAGTGGTCGTCGTCCGCCCGTCGAACCCTCAGATGCAGGTGGCCCGACCGTCGGCGGGCATGCAGGCCGCGGCCCCCGTGGGGCAAGCGCCGCCGTCGCCCGCGGCCCACCCCTCGCAGGGCTCGGCGCCGCAGGCCCAGGCCGTTCACCCGTCGAATCGGGAGATGCGCGCGGTGCAGGCGCCGGGCGCGCCGGAGAGGTCTCCGCTCCCCCCCATGCGCGCCCCGCAGCCGTCGAACGCGGGCTCGGGGGGGCGCGCGTCGCTGCCCTCGAGCCCCGGCTTCGCGTCCGGCGGAAACATGATCGCCGCGCGAGAGTCCGTGTCGATGTCGGCGGGCCAGCCGAACCCGGGCGCCTGGGCGTGGTCGATGATCTCGCCGCCGCTGACGCTCGGATCGGTACGGTGGGCCGTGCTCGCGAACGGCGGCGAGACCGTCTTCGCGGTCGGGCCGTCGGGTCTCGCGACGTGGCGCGCGGGTCGCTGGTACGCGATCGGCGTCCCCTTCGGGCTCGACCTGCGCCTCGTCCGGGGCTTCCTGCCGGTGCCGCGATCGCAGGACCTCATCCTCTTCGGGGAGCGCGGGTTCGTCGGCCGGCTCTCCGCGCCGAGCGCGTTCGAGGCGTGGACGCTGCCCGATCGCGACGTCACGTTCCTCGGCGGGACCACCGACGAGGGCGGCACGACGATCCTCGTCGGCGAGCGCCCCTACCGCGGCCCGATGACGCGCCCGCGCGGCGTGACGACTGCGGGCGTGATCGCCCAGTTCGCCGGTCCGAAGCTGCTCGTCGTCTCCGAGGCGGCCCAGTCGACGCGCCTGAACGACGTCACGCGCCTCGCGTCGGGAAAGATCCTCGCGTGCGGTGACTTCGGCGCCGTCGTCCGCCTCGAGATGGGCGTCGCCGAGCACCTCGGCCAGCTCTGCGGCGGACACCTGCTCCGGCTCGCCCCGCTGCCCGACGGGGGCGCGGTGGTCGTCGGCGCGGGCGGGCACGCGCTCCACGTGTCGCCGCGGTTCGAGCACCAGCTCGAGGCCGTCCAGACCACGCGCGACATGCTCGCGGTCCACGTGGCGGAGGACGGCACCGCGTGGGCGGGCTCGGCCGGTCCGCGCGTCCTCGTGCGCTCGCGCGGCAACTGGATCCGCATGAGCGGGGAGGTCGGCCTGCAGTCCAACGTGGTCGCCGTGTTCGCGTCCACGCGCAACGTCCGCGCCGTCTGCGACGACGGCGCGCTCATCGAGGGCAAGCTCGTCAGCTAGCACGCGCCGTGAGCTCCTATCCCCCTCCCCCCAGGGCCGTCACGCGGGCCATCGGCGCGAAGCCGAGGATGGCGAACTTCCTGCGCGTCCTCGTCGCGTTCACGTGCATTATACATATACCATTCGTCCTCGCGTCGCTGGAGTTGTTGCGTCGCAAGGGGGCGCCCGAGGCGGTCCAGTACGGGGTGACCGCCCTGGTCGCCGGCTGGGGGATCGGCCTCTTCGTCGGGCGCGCCCGCAAGGGGATGTACGACACGCGGCACAGCCAGCTCTTCGTGTGGCTCGTGGACGTGCCCTACTTCATCCACTGGAGCGCGTGCCTGTTCACGATCGTGCCCTCGGTGTGCGCGGCGATCTGGTTCCTCGTCCAGGGCAGGGTCGCGATGGGGTTCTTCCCCTGGGTCTACGGCATCGGCGTCGTGATCTCGGCGTATGGCGTCGTCCTGCGCAGGCGAATCTTCGAGGTGCAACAGGTCGAGATCGCCGTCCCCGGCCTCGCGCGCGGCTTCGACGGGTACCGCATCGTGCACCTCTCGGATCTCCACATCGGCACCATGACGCCGGAGTCCTGGGGCATGCGGTGGGTACGCGCTGCCAACGAGCTGAAGTGCGATCTCGCCGTGGTCACGGGCGATCTGGCGACGAGCGGCACGGAGTTCTACGATGACATCGCGCGCGTCGTGGGGTCGCTCGAGGCCAGGGACGGGACGTTCGTGTCGATGGGCAACCACGACTATTTCGGCGACGGCGAGCCCCTCATCCGGCGCCTCCGCGAGAAGGGCGCGAGCGTGCTGCGCAACGAGGGCAAGACCCTCGAGCGCGGCGCGGACCGGATGTACCTCGCCGCGATCGACGACACGTGGACGAAGAAGGACGACATGATGAAGGCCCTCGCCGAGCGCCCCGCGGACGTCGCCGCCGTCCTCCTCGCGCACGATCCGGAGAAGTTCCGCGAGGCGGCGAGGCACGGCGTCGAGGTCGTGCTCTCCGGCCACACGCACGGCGGGCAGATCGCGGTCCCGTTCCTGGCGAAGCACATGTCCCTGAGCAAGATCGCGCACCACTACACGCTTGGCGTGTACCGCAAGGGGCGCTCGACCCTGTTCGTGCACCCGGGTCTCGGTACCACGGGCCCGCCGATTCGCATCGGGGTGGCGCCGGCGGTGGTGGTGATCACGCTCCGGGCGGCGTAGGTCGCGGCTCGCGCCGCGAGAGCCGCACGCGCAGCCCGTGCTTGGGCACCATCGTGATGCTCCGGCGCGCCACCTTCACGGGGCGGTGCGCGATCTCGAGATCCGTGCGCGCGAACAGGCGGGCGAGGACCATCTTCATCTCGTAGAGCGCGAACGCCATGCCGATGCAGCGGCGGATCCCGCCGCCGAACGGGAACAGCTCGGACGCGCCGAAGGCCGCGCTCGGCTTGCCGCGCCCGAGGAAGCGGGCCGGATCGAACTCGGTCGGGTCCGTGTAGATCTCGGGGCGGCGCTGCGCGAGGTAGATCGAGCACGCGACGGCAACCCCCTCCGGAAGATCCCATCCGCCGAGGGACACCGGTCGCGCGAGGACGCGACCGACGAGGGGAATCACCGGCTGCAGGCGAAGCGCCTCGCGCACGATGGCGTCGAGCCACGGGCTCTTCTCGATGGCCGCGGGATCGCCGCACTTGTCGGGCGGTAGCTCCGCGCGCAGGCGCGCGAGCACGGCGGGCCTCTCCACGATCCAGCGGACCGCCCCGGTGAGCGCGGGCGCGGTCGTCTCGGGGCCGGCCCCGCGCCGGGTGACGAGCTCGTCGCGCAGCTCGTCGTCCGGCATCGGCTCGCCGTCCTCGTCGCGCGCGTCGAGGAGGAGCGAGAGCACGTCGTCCCCTCGCTCGCCGCTCTCGCGCCGCGCCCGTATGTCGGCGAAGAGGGTGCGATCGGCCTCGCGGCTCGCCGCCATGAAGCGGGCGTACGGGCTCCGCCCCCACAGGTTCCTCCGCAACGCGGGGATGAGCAGGCTGATGCTCGTGCCGACGTCGAGGACCTCCCCGAGCTGCGCCACGAGCTTGTCCTCCACACGAGCGAGCGCTCCGAAGATGGTCCGCACGATCACGCGGAGCGTGACCTCCTGCATGAAGGGGTGGAGGGAGAACGCCGCGCTGCGGGGGAAGGCGTCGATGGCGCGATCCGACAGGTCGAGCATCGCGCGCGCGTAGGCCTGCATGCGCGCGCCGTGGAACGGCGGCATGAGGAGCTTTCGCTTGCGCGCGTGCGTGCGGCCGTCTGTCATGAGCACGCTCCGCTCGCCGAGGAGGACGGCGAGCGAGCGGTTGAAGCGGCCCGCTTCCATCGTCGTGCCGTCGTCCAGGAAGACCTGGCGGACGACCTCCGGGTTCGAGAACATCACGACCGGGGGCAGCCCGGCGAGCCGGAGCGTGAACGTGTCGCCGTACCTCCTCTGCGAGTCCTCGAGGAGCGGGTACGGGAACTTCCACCAAAGGAACGTGAACGCCGGCGACGGGAACGGCAGCCCCGGGGGCAGGACGCCGCGGTCGCGCCACGCCACCTCGCCTACTCCTCGTCTGTTCCGGACGTCGCTTCGAGGGGGATCCACTCCATCATCGCGAGCGGCTGGCCCTCCGCGAACACGGCGAACGGAGCGACCGCGCGCGCCGCGTCGCGGAGCTGCGGGGGGAACGACGCCGCGAGCGGCGACGAGGCCTGGAGGCCAGCGAGCTCGAGGGCCTTCTCGAGGAGCGTCGTCTCTCGCGTGGGGGCCTCGACGATGGGCGCGTCGTCCGGCAGGTTCGCCGCCGCGCGCGCCGCCTCGAGCGCGTGCCGGAGGCCGCCCATCTTGTCGACGAGCCCGCGCTCCATCGCCTGCTGGCCCGTCCAGACGCGGCCCTGGCCGACGAGGTCGACCGCGTCCTTGCTCATGCCGCGCCCGCTCGACACGCGATCGAGGAAGATGCCGTAGAACTGCGCGATCTTCTTCTCGAGCTCCCGGCGCTCGTCCTCGGTGAAGCCGCGGAACAGGGACTCCGCGTCCGCGCGCGGCGTGGTCTTGCGCACCTCGACGTTCACGCCGAGCTTGCCCAGGAGCTCGCTCGTGTCGGCCTTGCCGTAGAAGATGCCGATCGAGCCGGTGATCGTGAGCGGGCACGCGTAGATCGTCTTCGACGCGGACGCGATGTAGTACCCGCCGCTCGCGGCGACCGACCCCATCGACACGATGAGCGGCTTCTTCTCTCCGAGCGTCTTGAGCTCGCGCCACATCACGTCGGCGGCCATCGACGATCCACCGCCCGTCTCGATGCGGAGGACCACCGCCTTGACGTCGCTGTCGTCCTTGAGCTTCTTCGCGGCCTCGGCGATGGTGTAGGAGCCGACGAGGCGCTGGTCCAGGATGGGGATCTTCTTCGAGCGACCGTCGATCATGTCGCCGTCGACGTAGAGGATCGCCACCCTGCCGCGCGAGCCGAACGTCGAGGGGGCGCGCGTCTCGTCCTCGTACTTCTCCAGGCTCACCTTCCGGCCGACGACGTCCTGCGTGGCGCGCTCGATCTCGTCGTCGAAGGCGAACCCGTCCACGAAGCGGGCATCGCGAGCCTCGGTCGCCGTGAAGGGACCGGTGGCGGTCACCGCCTTGATGTGCGCGGCCGGGAGCTTCCGGTACCTCACGAGGTTCTCCGTGAAGACCGCGTCGATCTGCGCGAGGAGATCCTCCTGGTCCCGCTTGGCCACGGGGCTCGCGTGCTCGTTCATGAACTGCTCGGGCGCGGACTTGTGCGCGCCGATGCGCACGAACTCGGCCCTCACACCGATCTTCTTGAGGAGGCCGGCGAGGTAGATGTGCGTGGACTTCATGCCCGAGTACCGGAGGCCGCCGGCCGGGTTGATCACGATCTTGTCCGCGCTCGCGCAAGCGTAGAGGGCCTTGGGACCGGCCTCCTCCCAGTGGCAGATCACCTTCTTGCCATGGGCCTTCAGCACGCGGAACGCGTCCGCGAGCTCCTCGGCGTGCGCGTACGAGCCTGCGGGCTCGGCGCGGAGGATCATCGTGACGGCCGCGATCTCGCGGTCCTCGGCGAGGCGCCAGAGCCGGCGGAGCTGGGCAGCGTGCGTGCGCGGGCCGGGCGTGGACTCGACGCGGAACGACACCGCGCGCTCCGAACGGGGGACGCCCGGGCTCGTGTAGCCCGTGATCCCGAGGTTCGCGTATGCGCCGACGCTCTGCGGGCTGCCGAGGCCGTTGCCGAACATCGCGCCCCCGCCCGCCGAGAACCCGCCAAAGGCGATCTCGACCCCGGCGGTGGCGACCACGCCGCGCGTCGCGTCGTTGCCCAGGTTCTGAACCTCCAGATCGCCCCGCGCGCGCCCCACGCCCGGGACGTCGACGCCCAGGGTGAGGCGCGGGCGCCACGCGTCGAGCACCTCGAAGTACCGGAGCTCCGCGCCGACGTCGAGCGCGCGCGTCTGGAGCGGGCGGAACGAGAGCCCGCCCGTCCAGCTCCGCGCGAGGACGGGGCGGCCGAACGGCGGCAACCGCTGCACGCTCGGGCCGTTGAGATCGTGGCCGACGAGCGAAAAGCCGAGCCGGGTCATGGGTCTGTACGAGAAGCCCGCGCTCAGGCCGAAGAGCCTGTCCGTGTACAGGTTGGTCGAGTACGACGTCTGCGCGGTGACGCCGATCTGCGTGCGCTCGCTCGTGCGGTGCGCGAGGCCCCATGTGAGCCACACGTAGTCGACGCCGTCGTAGGGGAAGCCCGCGCCGTTCGGCCCGCCCGGCGGCTGCACGAAGTCGAGGCGGAGGCCTGTCGCGAGGTCGAAAAAGGGGAGCGGCGCGCCCACCTGGACCGCATGGCCACAGGCCACCTTGCGCGTGTCCTCGCAGCGCACGTACGTGTACCGCGCCTCGCGCGACGGCATGTTCGCCAGGTTGGCCGGGTTGAGGACGAGCGCGTCGAGCGTGTCCTCGCTCGCGGCGCTCTTGCCGGGCGCAGGGAGCCGCTCGGCCCGCGTCGGGAACGGCTCGCCCGCGGCGGCGTCGCGCGGGCCGATCGTGGCGAGGGCGCCGAGGACGGCGAGCGCCGAGGCGGCGGCGATCGGCGATGCGAGGCGGGTGTACGTGCGAAAGCTCAAGGTGTCCTCTCGTTCCCGGCGCTCACGAGAGCGTCGCCATCTCCCTCAGCGTCTCGGCCTCGGCGTCGAACGTGCGTTTCAGCTCCTGGTACATGCGCTTCTCCGCGACCCCCCGCACGACCGGTAGGCGCAGCTCCACGCGGCCGGAGACGACGCGCTTGCTCCGCCCTGCGCCCAGCGGGAACAGCTGGTACGAGCCGCCGCCCGAGAAGTACTTCTCCCACCCGGGCTTCACGCGCGGAACGATCGTCCAGTCGGAGGCGTGGCGGCGGAGATCGTAGTCGAGTCGCTCGTCCCAGGCCCAGACGTCCTTCCCGACGTTCTCGAAGCGGCCTGCGAACGACGGCACCTTCACGTTGCCGCGGAAGCTCCACAGGCGCCGCATCCGGTGGCCCTCGAGATCGTGCTCCTTCTGGTCGACGGCGGGCGCGTCGCGGAGCCGGAGCTTCAGGGACTCCACGAGATCGGGCGACAGGACAGCGAGCTCGAGCGCGTCGAGCGGGATGTCGAACTCGTGGCAGATCTCGAAGTGCACCGGCGAGGCGTCGAGGCTACACCAAGGGACTCCGCGGTGCGAGGACGCTCAAACCATGCCGCGCGCGCGCGCGATCCGCTCGATGTCCGCGCGCCTCGCGGCGAGCTCGTCGTGGTCCTTCACGGGCAGGAAGCGCGTGGCGTCGCCTTCACGGGGCACGCCGAGGTACGCGGAGGGGAGGGCGCTCGTCAGCTCCTGCAGGAGCCGCTCGAACTGCACGGCCACACCGCCGTCGGCCTTCTTTTCGACGTAGAACCAGTTCCAGGGGATGGTCGCGCGGGCGAGCGCGTCGGCGCGGACGAGGAAGGTGTTCGTGTTGAACACGCGGACGGCGCTCGCGTCGAAGCCCGGCGGCAGGCGGAACTCCTCCAGGACCTGGACCTTGCCATCGACGGAGACGGGGATCCCGCCGCGATCGGAGCCCACCTTGTCACAGACCTCGACCATCACGTCCTTCCCCGTCTCGATGAAGTGCCCGAGGATGGCGTCGTCCACGGTCGCGCCGAGGTTGTCGAGGTTCGCGATCCATACGTACTTGCCACCGCGCGTCAGGAACGCGTCGAGGTACCCGGAGCGTCGGACAGCGTCGACGAGGTCGCCGTGGCCCGTCGCGTAGACGCTGGGAAGGCCGTCGTGGTCACGGAAGAGCCCTCCCTCGCGGGTCATGCGGAGCGAGAGATCCTGGGTGAAGGCCCGCACGTGGGGGCCGGCCCCGGCCTTCTCGAGCGCGCCCGTGATCCCGGCGTGCGTCGCCTCGCTCGTCATGAGCCACAGGGGGATCTCCGCGCCGCATCGGGCCGTGAGCGAGCGGTTCTCCCCCAGGCGGAGATCGAGGAAGGTCTTGCCCTCGAACGCGACGACGAGGGCCTTCACGACGCCGCCCATCCGGGTGGCCATTCCGCCCGCCATCACGATGAACGCGAGCTCCCCGCGGGAGAGGGCGTCCCGCCCGATCGTGCGCAGCCGCGCCTCGTCCTCCGCCCGCACGCGGGCGATCACGCCAGGCGCGGGCGGGCGCACGTCGCCGGTGACCCGGTTCTTCTCCTCCCGCGCGCGCCGCGCCTCCGGGGTGCGGATGGAGCCGGCCAGTTCGAGCCACCGCGCCTCGTCGAAGCCCGCATGAGCGAGGCGCGCGCGCATCTCCTCGGGCAGATCGGCGAGCTCGGTCGCGAGGGACATGGCCCGCATCTTCACCCGGGGTACGCACAAAAAGAAGATCGTGCGTCGAAGTGCCCACTACGACGCACGACCCCTCCCGCCAGTAAGCAAAGTACGTGCCGACGCGAGCCATGGGCTCTTCGCTGGAATCCGGGAGGACGTCGTCCCGCTCGCTCGTAGGAACCTACGAGTGGCTCGTAAGAACCTACGAGGGCTCACCTGGGGGTGCGCCTCTTTCCTCCCGTCGTGGAGCCACGCGAGCTTCGCGTCGGGCGACTGGTCTTTCCACGCGCGCCGACGGCGTCGGGGACGTGGTGGTTCACCTGGAGATCGGGGAAACGGTGCCGGGCCCACTCGATGGTGACGCGGATGGCGAGCGCGTGATCATCGGACGAGAATGCCCCTCCTCCCGACTGCATCTGGAACTGCATCGACAGGGTCATCACGTACATGTCCAGGAGCGCACCGAACATCTCGTTCTCGCGGGGCGTGAGCCGCGATCGGAGCCAGGTGAAGCCGGAAGTCGAGGTCGGGGGAATCGAGCTGGGAGGCACGGGCATCGCCGCGGGCGGGAATGCAATCCTCGTACCGCGCCGCTCTACTCCTTCGCGCAGAGCGGGTCGCCCTCGCTCCTGTTCTTCTCCGCCGCCCCGACGAACGGTCCGCAGTCGTGCTCGGGCGCACCGAAGGCGCCATGCTTGTTGTGGCGAAACGTGTTGCCCGAGATCTTGATGCCGCGCGTGCCCTTCGTCGCGAGGTGGAAGGTGATGGCCCCCTTCGCGTAATCGACCTCCTGCCCCGCGTACTCGATCGTCGATCCCTCGATGGTCACGTTCGCCGCGCGCTCGTGGAGGTGGACGCCGCCCCAGTCCCCTGCGTGTGGGGAGGCGTTCACGCTCGTCATCGTCGCCTCGCGCGCGACGAGGCCGCCGCCGTTGCCTTGCCCGACGGCGAGGAGCGCGCCCTCGGCGAAGCGCAGCGTCGTCTTCGGCGCGAGCGTGAGGATGGCGGCTGCCTTCTCGCCGCGCACGTGCACGGGCGCGTCGACCACGACGGGCGCGTCGAACGCGGGCCACGTCAGCGACTCGACGACGTCACCGCGCGTGTAGAGCGGATCACCGAACGTGTTCCCGGTCCCCACGGACGCCAGCACCTCCGGCGACCCATCGAGCGACCCCTTCTTGTGGCCTTTCATCTTGTTGCCGGTGAACTTCGCGAAGGCTCCCTTGGGCGACTTGTTGGCCACGGCCTTCAGCGCGCCGTTCGAGAAGGTGGAGTTCGTGATGGAGACCCGACCCGGTGAGCGCTGATCGTGGAGCGTGACGGCGCCCTCGGCGTAGTCCCGATCGTTCCCCGTGAACTCCATGCTCACGAAGTCGAGCTCGCTGCCCGCGCCCGCGTGCTCCTTGAAGTGGACGCCCGCCCAGTCCCCGGCGGCCTGGGTCGCGTTGGCGCTCGTCATCGTGATGGGCTCCTTCTGGGTTCCCTTGGCGACGAGCTTGCCTTCCTCCACCACCAGCATCGCCGCGGTCTTGAACATGAGCTTCACGCCGGGCTCGATGCGGAGGGTCGCGTTCTTGCGCACGTGGACGATGTCCTCGACCGTGACGGAGCAGCCCTTCTTCAGCGTGAAGTCGGCCTCGACGTCCTCGAGCTTGCAGCCGGCGCCCGGCTTGGACGTGCTCTCGGTCGTCGCGCCCGACGAGCCCCCGGCGGATCGGGTCTCGGTCGTGACCTTCGGCTCGTTGCCGTCGTCCTTCTTCTTGAGGAGGTTGCACCCGAGGAGGGCCGTGACGGCGAGGATGCCGGAGAGCGAGGTCGCGGTGGAGATCTTCATGCAGCGCGACTACGGCGCCACCCAGCCCGGCGTCAAGGGCTGTCCCCCCTCCGTCAGCGAGAGGCGAGCCGTGGCGCCAGCACGCCCAGGAGCTCGCGCCTGCGCAGCCAGAACCGCAGCGCGCGAAGGCCCCACACGAAGTCCCCGACCGCGCGCGTGATCGCCGCGACCGCGGCCGCCGCGCCGAGGATGTTCTGTGAACCGTGGAGCTGCGGCGTCCGCGACGCGAGGAAGCACGCCACCAGCAGGAGGAGAGTCGTCGCGTCCGCGCGAACGTCGAGGCCGGCCGTGCGCCCGAGCACGTTCCTCCCCGCGTGGATCGCGCACAACCCCGAGATCAGGAACATCCCTACGACGAGGTGGAGCCCGAGCCCGACCCACAGCACGCCGACCCCGGCGGCGACGATGAACCAGGCGCTTCCGAGGGCGGCCGAGAACCCACGACGTGCGACCATCACGATCGCGGTGACGCCACTCCCGACCCCGCAGCCGACGAAGAGGAAGTCGACCAGGCGTATGTCGAGGGGCAGCTCGATGCGGCCCATGGCCTCGCGGCCGACGACGCCCAGCGGGATCATCGACAGCATCATGAACGTCATCGCCTCGCCGGCACCCAGGAAGTCCATGCGCATCGTGCCCGTCTCGCGGTGGTCGACCATGGCCTGGACGTACGCCAGCCCCGTGAGCGCCCCGAGCAGGCAGCACACCCAGGCCGGCGCGCCGAGCGCGTGTCCCCACACCGCGGGGAGGAGCACCGAGTTCCAGGCGTCGCACCAGTGGTCGACCAGCTCGCCGAGGGGTGAGGAGGTGCCGGTCCGCCGCGCGTGCGCTCCGTCGGCGTAGTCGAGGACGATGTAGCCGAGGTACCCGAGCGGGACCACGAGGTACCAGACCCACCGCGCCGAGAAGATCCCGAGGAGGAGCGCGGCCACCACAGGGACCAGCGCGCACAGCTGCGACGCAAGCGACACGTCGTTGGGCGCGGTGCGATCCGTCAGCCGGTGGACGAGCGGCTTCACGAAGAAGCGATCGTAGAGCGGCTTGAGTACGGATCGATCGATCGATCGGTACTCGTACCCTGGGGGCGGCACCGTCTCGGGGGTGGGACCGAGCGTGAACGAGAACGGCATGGGCAGAGTGCTGTCGAGCGTACCGGACTCAGGCCCGAGCCGAGCCGAGCCCGTGGCGGAAATGACCGTTTGATGACCGGGGCGAAGCCTCGCCCGCCCAGCGCCCGCCTCCCTCCTACCCCGTCGTCTCCCCCGCCTCGTCGGGTAGGATGTTCGCCCGCACGCCCGAGTCCGCGTCCGAGGTGGGCGCGCCGCCGTAGGCGCGCTCGCCCGTCGCCTCGACGTCGTCGGTCAACACGTCCAGCGCCTCGTTCACCGTGAGCACGTCCACGCGCTCGCCCCACCGCTCCCGCGGGATCCCGGCCGTGAGCCGCCGGCGGAAGGAGCACCGCAGTGTGCCCACGCCGCGATCCCGGAGGCCGAGCCCGAGCAGGCCCATCACCTGGATGCCCACACCGAGCGCCGGGCACGCCGCGGCTCGCTCGATCATCAGATCCAGATCGCCCGGCGCGACCGCGCCGCCGGACGCGAACATCAGGGCGCGCGCGAGGAGCACGCTCCACGGCCTCCCGAGGACGCTCCACAGCCTTCGGGCGCGCGCCGCGAGGTCGAGCGCGACCTTTCGTCGTCCGCTACGCCACGCGACGGTGGCCTCGATGAAGCAGATCTGCGCCTCGGCCTCCGGCACGCCGAGCGTGCCCACGGCGTCCACGAGGTCGAGATCCGGCTCCGTGAGCAGGCCCGCACGGTACGCGGCGCACCGGACCGCCGCCTCCCCGCGCGCCTCGGCGAGCGGGTTCCGGCACCGGGCGGCGAGGTCGGTCGCGGCGCCCGCCCACATCGACGCGCGCCTGTGCTGGAGCGTCTCCATCAGCGCGAGCGCGCCGTGCATCATGCGGGTCACCCGCTCGGTGGTCCACGCGGCGTCGGAAGCGGCCTCGAAGTAGAGGCGGGCTGCAGCCTCGAAGTCGTTCTTCTGGTGCGCCAGCCGCCCGCGCCAGAAGGCGAGGCTCGACTTGGTGCGAGGATCGTCGAGGGGCTCCGCCCACCGCGCGACGTCGGCGAGGACCATCTCGTGCCAGTCCGGTCCCCCGTCCTGGGCCACCGCGGCGCGGAGCCCGTGGCGCAGCCGCTCGAGTCCCAGGTCGTCGAACGGACGGACCGCGTCGATGAGATCGATGGCGCGGGAAGGCGGCGCGGTGAGGACGGCGATTCCTGCCCGCGCGAGGGCCTCCAGGTTCGCGATGCGTGGATCGTCGATCGGCGCGCGGCAGATCTCGTACAGCACGCGATCCAGGGCCGCGGGCGTCTCCTCGACGAGCGCGATCTCCAGCCACCGCCCGAGCAGTGTCACCAGCATCGCCGCGTCCCGGTCGCCGCACCACCGGAGCGCGTGCACGCCCTCCGCGAGCGCGATGGTGGCCTTGCCGAGGAGGCCCTCGCGCGCGAGCTCGGCGGCGAGGTCGCTCGCGGCCGCGGCAATGGACGGGCCCGTCGCGCCGGTCACGATGAGGTCGATCACCTTCGCGAAGAGGCCCAGGCGCGGCTCCTCACCCGGCTCTGCCACGAAGAGGCCCGCCTCGAGCCGGTCGATCGCGTCGCGGTCGATAAAGATCCCCGATCCGGCGCGCCGCACCAGCCGCGCGCGCTCCCACGCCGCGAGCTCCCTCGCGACCCGCGCTTCCTGACCGCGCGTCCGCACCCAGAGGGCGCGCGCCGCGTCCTCGCGGAGGTGGAGCAGACGATCTTGCCCGAGGAAGAGGCCGCGCAGCGCTTCCTCGGAGTAGACCCCGTCCGCGGAGGGAGGGAGCGCCGCGAGGACGTCGAGCTTCGCCGCCGGCTCACCGCGGAGCGCCCGGAGCACCTCCATCGCGGACGACGGCCGATCGTCGGGCTCGCGCTCGAGCATCTGGTGGACGACGGCGGCGACGTGCGGCGGCACGCGGGACGTGTCGAGGCGGGGCGCGGGCACGCGGAGGCGCTGTCTGAGGAGGTCGGCGACGCTCTCGGCCTCGTGGGGAAACTCCCCGGAGAGCGCGTGGAACAGCATCACGCCGAGGGCGTACAGGTCGGTCGCTGGCGAGACCTCCTCCCCGCGGACCTGCTCCGGCGCGAAGTAGAGCGGCGTCCCGAGGAGCTCGTCGTCGCCGGGCGCGAGCTCCTCGCGTGGCCCCCCGAAGTAGGAGATGCCGAAGTCGAGCACGGTGACTTGCCCGGCGTCGCTCACGAGGACGTTGGCTGGCTTGAGATCGCGGTGCACGACGCCCGCGGCGTGCACCCGCGCCAGCGTCTCCAGCAAGGTGACGGTCGCGTCCTCGATCTGCTCCCAGGGCCGCCCGTCTGCGGGGAACGGGTCGCCCTCCACGCGCTCCATGACGATGAACGCGACCCCCTGATCGACCCCCTCGTCGAGGAGCCGCACCACGCCGGGGAGGCGCAGCAGCCTGAGTACGACGATCTCGCGCCGGATCCGCGCCTCGAGTTGCGCCGCGAAGAGCTTGATCGCCACCGTCTCGCCGCTCAGCCGATCGTGCGCCTCCCACACGACTCCGTGCGCGCCGACGCCCAGGTTGTACGCGAGATCGTAGCGATCCGCGATGCGCGGGCGGGCCGCCGCGACCTCGTCGTCCGCGAGCAGGACCCCACCCGCCTCTGTGTCCAGAGACGACCGCTGCACGCTCACAGCGTCGGGCACTCGAAGGTCGGGCAACAGGCCTCCTCCGACACGATAGCGTGAATGTCGTCCGTGCGCCCGCGATATGACGTTCGGGCACGCCCTTTCAAGTGCTGGAAATGACGATTCTATTCGCTAGTGGCTCGAATGCCCGCCGCCGGGGCGCCCGGAGCCTTCCGCCTCGGGGGCGACGAACGCGGGGAGGGAGCGCTCCCCGAGGAGGCGGCAGAACGCCTCGACGCGGGCGAGGTCGCGCTGCACGAGCTTGCTGTAGTTGCGCTGGTCGACGATCACGCCTTTGCCGAGCAAGCGCAGCGCCGCCTCCTTGCTCCCCTCGCGCTCGATCGCGACGCCCACCGCGAACCCCCGCAGCGCGTCCGCGAAGTCGAGGTCGAGCACGCCCCCGGCCGCGCGCCGTCGCTCCGCCTCGTTCACGAACTCGGCGGCGGTGGACTGGAAGAGGTCGATCAGCGAGCGGTTCCCCGCACCCTCCTCGTACGCGAGGGCCCGCTGGACGTGGAGCGCCTCGATGACGAGCGGATGCGTCGCCGCGTCGATGTCCATCAGCGCGAGCGCGTACGCGCGGCGCACGATGTTGTCGAGTTGCCGCAGGTTCCCGGGCCACGGCTGCCCTTGCAGGAGATCCTTTGCCTGCTCGGACAGACTGGCGTCGCCCCCCATCGATCGGTTCTGCCTGCGCGCGAGCATGTGGGCGGCCCACAGGGCGATCTCGTCGCGGCGCTCCTTGAGCGGCGGCACGCGGAGCGGGAGCACGTTGATGCGAAAGTAGAGGTCCTCCCGGAACGCTCCGCTACGCACGCGCTCCGCGAGACGGGTGTTCGTGCCGACGAGGAAGCGGACGTCCGCGGCCTTCTCGGTCGCGCTGTCGCCGAGCGGCCGGTAGCGGCGCTCCTCGAGGACGCGGAGGAGGCCCGCCTGAGCCTTCAGCGAGAGCTTGTCGACCTCGTCGATGAAGAGGGAGCCGCCTTCGGCGCGGGTGAGCGCCCCCGCCGTGTCCTTGACGGCGCCGGTGAACGCTCCCTTTCGCCACCCCACGAGCTCGGCCATCTGCAGCTCCTCGGGGACCGTCGAGAGGTCGAGCGTCTCGAAGACCTTGCCGTTCCGGGCCGACCGGGCGTGGCACCACCGCGCGAGCCGCGACTTGCCGGAGCCGGTGGGCCCGGAGAGGAGGAGCGTCTCCTCCTGCTGCGCGAAGACGCCGAGCATCTGGATCACGCCCGCCATCGACGCGCCGATCACGGGGAGGTGCTCGTCCGGGACGGGTGCCGCGGTGGTCCGCAGAGGAAGCGTGCAGAGGAAGAGCTCCGCCACGTCCGTCATCTGCTGGAGCGTGTCCTGGCAGGTCGTGAACACGAACGGCCGCCCGATCGCGGCACGGCAGTCGGCCTCCATGGAGATCATGCCGTCGATCGTCCCGCCGGGCGCGCGGAGGGGGATCGCGAACAGGTGGGTCACCTCGCGGTCGAGGAGGCGCGCGCGCGTCTCCTGGCTGACGCCCCCCGCCGCGGACTGGATGGGCTGCTCGGAGCCGCCGGCCTCGACGACGCCGACGTTCACGTCGATCGCGACGGGCAGTCCGCGCTCGACCACCCAGCGCCACGCCGACGTGGACGGAAGCGAGTGGGCGGCCTGGACCGCAGGCGAGCTCGACGCGGGGTTGCCGAGATCGGCCACCACGAGGCGCCTGTAGCCGTCGCCCGGCCGGAGGTGCACCATGCCGCGGAGGATGCGCCCGCGCCCCGCGAACGAGGACGCGGCGAGCGCGCCCGTCCCGACGTCCAGCATCGCGGTGAGCGTCGTCATGGCCGCGTCCTCGAAGGTGCGCGCCTGTCGGAGCGCGGTGATGAGGGAGGCGATGTCGTCGGTCACGGGTAGGTCGTTCCCCCTCTGTCGCGAGGATAGCACGGGGCATCGTGGGTCAGGGGGGGCCTGGCGTGAGCTTGCCCAGCCCGAAGGAGAGGCCCTGCCCCTGGTCGTCCGTGTGCACGTGCTCGTGGGTGCCGACGCGAAGCCGGAGGCCCTCCACGCGCACGCCCCGCGGCAGCGTGAACGACGCCGTGACCCTCGCCCCCCCCGTGAGCTGCCTCTCCGCGATCGCCTTCCGGTGATGGTCCAGGATCGTGAGCGACAACGCGCCGAGGGGCACCACACCCTCGACCTCGAAGGTCCACGTGACCGTCCGCGACGGCGGTGGCCTGCGGTCGCCGCGTACCGAGTCGGGCCGGGTCGCCCCCCCCGCGATGAGCGTCACCTTCACGTCCGGCGGCGCGGGCCGCGGCGCGAGGTAACTGTCCGTCCATGGGCGCACCCGCGCGCCCGTCGGGAGGGCGAGGGCGTCCTCGTCGGTCAGTCGCCTGTCGATCGGGCCCGTGTGCCCGTAGCCCCGCGCGAGCGGCCCCGCGAAGAGGCGCGCGCGCCCGCCCTGCTCGACGGCGAAGAAGCCCATGACGGGCCGCTCCGCGCCGACGTAGGCCACCTGGCCATGGTTCGTCGACGTGTAGTAGTCGGCGATGAACTGGCCGTCGGACAGGCCGTCCTTGCGCTTCGGGAAGAGCCCGAACCACCACCCCGAGTACTGAGGCGGGGCGCAGCTGTCCATGCACGTGGGGTCGACAGGCGTGTACTCCGCGATCATCCCGAGCCAGCGCTTCTCGGCCTCCGAGAGGGGTGTCCCCGCGAGCTCGTGCTCGACGATCCTCCTCAGGACCGACAGCGTCTCTCCGAGCTTCGCGAAATAGGCGCGCGCCTCGCCCATGTCGACGGGGTCGAGCGCGGTGAACGCGGTCTCCCCTGTGCGGGCGTACGCGATGAGCCGATCGAGCGCCTCCGGCGCAGGCTCGACGTACCCGTCGGGGATCTCGCAGCCGTACGCGTCGTAGCCCTGGCCGGCGACGAGCACGTACGCGTGGCGTACCTGGCCGAAGGCGACGATCGCCGACCCCAGCCGCATGTCCGCGTACGCGGGCTTGCCCATGAAGCCCGGGCGCACGCCCTCCCGCGGCGTCTCCGAGAGCGCGCTCGCGGCCGAGAGCCACGTGCGGTAGAGGTCGCCGTCCCTGGGCTCGCTCTTCACGATGTGCCGGGCCTTGTCGAGCTGGGCTCCGAGCGTGGGGAAGGCGGTCAGGTCCGGTGCGAGGTACGCCTTGGCGCGATCGTGGCCGAGCGCGTACGCCATGTCCGCCGCGTGCAGCATGTACCGCTGCGGCGTCTCGTCGTGGACGAGCGTGCGCGTCGCGACCGTATCGGCCACGACGCGGGGCCCGAGGACGGTGGCGATCGCGGGGAGCTCGGGGCTGTTCTCCGGCATGAAGTGCAGGCGCGCCGTCCGCCGGAAGTCGGCGCCGATGGCGCGAGCGAGCGCGCGCTGCACGGCCGCGGGATCCTTGAGCGAGGCGATGCCGGTCTTCTTCCGCAGCGCGACGAGGTCGGTGATGGACACGTCCTCGCGCTTGCCGCCGAGGAGGGACCACGCACGGTCCAGCATCTCCACGAGCGGCAGCGCGCCCGCCTTCTCCACGAGGTCGGCGAGTGCGAGTGCGAGCGTGGCCTCTCGCGGCGTCTCCGTGGGATCGGGCGACGCGGCGGGGTGCGAGCTCCGGCTCGACCGCGAGACGAGGTTGAGCTCGAGGCGAGACAGCCACGTGGCGGCCAGGAAGTAGCTGCCGAGCGCGGGCCGTGACGCGTAGCGACCGCGGGGCCGGTATACCGAGAAGTCCACGACCCGGGGCCGCCCGAAAAGGACGAACGGCTCCGCTGCGTCCGGCATCCCGGCGAGGCCCTCGGCGGCGCCGGCGAGCGCGACGATGCGCTTCGCCTCGGGATCGTGGTCGAGCTCCCAGATCTGCCCCGCGAGGGCGCGGGCGACGGTCAGGTAGAGGTCTAGATCGCTCGCGATTTCGGGCGGATACGCGTCCTTGTGGGCGGGGAGCGCGCAGTGCAGGCGGGCGACGAGCTCCTCGAGGGCGGGCTTCAGGCGGCGCTCCTCGAAGTCGCCGATCACCGCGTCGTGAGCGGACGAGACGGCGTGGAACAGCGCGTCCATCGACACGAACACGGGCAGCTCCGACTGGAACACGTCATGGAACGCCATCCCGTAGGAGTCCTGGACGAGGCGCTCGGTGGCCACGAATCCGTTCCGCGCGAGGAGCTCCTTCTCGTGGGCGGTGAGCCGGTAGCGACCGTCGATGCGATCCATGTACGCGAGCGGTGCCTTTCCGTTCCACGCGGGGGAAGCCGCGACGCGGGGGCCGTGCGTGGCGGCGAGGATTCGTCGCGCCTCGGCGGAGAGGTTGGTCTCGGCGGGGGCGCACACGTCCTTCGACGAGACGCGGTGATCGTTCATGCCGTGGTCGTCGGGTGAACCGCCCCGTGCGTCTCGCGCCGCCATCTCGGCCCTCTTCCACTCGGCGACGGACCGCTCCGCCTCGGAGAGCGCGGTGGCGCCTTGGCACGCGCCGCCGTCCTCGACGCGGATCGAGCGCAGGGGCTCGACGCCGGCGTCCGCGGGCTCCTCCGCCGGTTGGAGCCTCACGATGGCGGCGCGATCCGGGGTACGGACCGCCTTGTGGCAACCCGCGACCAGGGCGACGAGCGAGACGAAGGCTACGAGCGCGCGGGTGGATCTGCGGTGAGCCATGGTGGGTAGGTCGCCTGGGCAGGGGGACTGTGACACGGAACCCTGGCCGCCGTCCGCCGTCCCTGGTCGGAGCCGCCGCCCGCCGATTGTCGGCCGTGGAACAAAACCGCCCGCAAGGTCGTCTCTCACCCATGGCCGACGGCTCCTCCTCCACGACGCCTCCCCACCTCGAACCCACCCACGCCGCCTCGCGCGTTCCGTCGCGTGGGCGCGCCAACTTCGCCGGGGTTGTCGCGATCGCGCTCGTGCTCGCGGCGGGCCTCGTGCTGGGGGTGGCGGCGACCGGCAGCTTCCCGGGTACGACGGCGTTCCTCGTCTCGGCGGGCCTCGCGCTTGCTGGCGTGATGTCCGGCGCGCGTTACCTGATGGGCGTCGCGCGCGATCCGGTGCCCGTGGACACCGTCTTCGCCTCGTCGGTCGCCATCTTCGGCGTCGCCGCCGGTGCGATCATGTCCACGCTCGGCGCGTTCGCCGCCGTTCTGTCGACGATGACGTTCTCGCGCGGGCGCCAGATCCGGAGTTTCGGGCGCGTGCTGCTGCCGCGGGTGCGCACCGGGCAGTCGTGGCTGCTCCGCGATCGCGCGCCGCTCGACCTGCCCGTCGTGGTGCGCGACGAGCTCGCCGGGGCGTGGAGGGAGAACGGGCGCACCGAGCACGCTTCGGTCGCTGCGTTCGCCCGCCATACGCTCGAGCTGATGACGCTCGGCGCGCCGCCCGCGCTCGTGCGCGCGGCCCAGGAGGACGCGATCGACGAGATCCGCCACACGGAGCTGTGCTTCACCCTCGCGCGAGCGATCGATGGGCGCGCCATCGAGCCCGGCGATTTCCCCGGGGCGAAGGCGAACGCGAGCGTGCCCAGGCCACGGATCGTCGCGCTGGCGACGCTCGCCACCGGCTCGCTCATCGACGGAGCGCTCCACGAGGGGGTCTCCGCGAGGATCATCGCGAAGCTCGCGAGGCGGTGCGAACGGCCCGAGATCGCGTTCGTGCTCCGGGAGATCGCGCGCGACGAAGGGCGGCACGCGGCACACGGGTGGGACGTGGTGCTCTGGTGCGTGGAGCAGGGCGGCGCGCCGATCGTGGCGGCGCTGCGCGGAGCGCTCGCCGCGCTGCCGGATGACATGCGGACCTCGCTCCCGGAGCGCGCACGAGGCGGCGAGTGGGAGCGGTACGGGATCATGGGTCACCTGCTGGAGGCGGAGGAGTACGCGAGGACGCGGCGTGATCTGGGGAGGCGGCTGGAGGAGGTGGGGCGCGGGTCGAGCGTCGCGGCGTGACCGCGGCCAGAGGCGGTCCGTCGACCCGGCTGGTCATGCCGGATGCGATTGGGTAGAAGGCGCGCGATGAGCTTGCTCTCCTCCTCGCGCACTCTCCTCTCCGCCCTGCTCCTCCTGGGACCCTGCGATGGCCCGGCGCCCGCCGCCACGGGACAGCCGATGGCATCCGCCGCGGCCTCCTCCACGAGCGTCCCCGGATCGGCCGTCCCCGCGGCCGTGAGCGCGTCGACCGCGGCCGTGAGCGCGTCGACCGCGGCCGTGAGCGCGAGCGCGGACGCGGATCGGGCGAAGCCGCCTGCACGCTGCAAGGTCACGGGCCAGGGGAAGACGCGGTACGACGGCGCGTGCACGTTCCGCCCCGAGGGGTCGGGCGGCAGCTTCAGCGTCACGCCCCTCGATCAGCCGGCGATGTCGGGCGCCACCGTGCTCACTGTGAGCATCACATCGCCCGGGGTCGCCGAGGTGCGGGGCCTCACGGCCGCCGGCATCAACTCGAGGTGGGGCGAGGCACGTCGCTCGAAGGCCGACTCCGCTTGCTGGGAGGGTTCCGACTTCTCCGTCTGCGCGTACGCGGCCGCGCCGGGCGACGCCAGGACCGCGGGGACCCCGAAGGCGGTCCGTCAGCGCCATGGCGAGTCCTACTGGGCGGTGTACACGGCGCTCGGCGCCGGCAAGGAGACGCCCGAGATGAAGGCCTCCATCGCCGCGCTGAAGGGTCGCGGGCTCGAGCTCGGGGTCACGTTCGGCGTCGGTTCACTGGGGTGCGACGTCGGGGCGGCGGCCGCGCTCCGCAAGCCAGACGAGACCCTCGCTGTTGGCGTCTACTTCGTCACGGAGGCCGAGGCGCGCGCGTTCGCCGCGTCCCTCACGCCGAAGCCGGTCGGCGTGGCGCGCATCAAGGCCATGTGCCGCGGCTGAGGAAGACGACAGCCCGCATCGCACGGGCGCTGCTGGGGGCCAGCGCCGGCGCACGGCCCGACGTCGCATGGCGCGACTGCCGTCAGAAGGTCTTGATCACCACCACCCCCTCGGCCGTCGGCGCGATCGTCCACCCGTGCACGCGCGAGTACCCCCTCCACAGCCTCCCGGAGCCCGTCGGTCGGCTGAGGATCGCGGCCTCCCCGGCCGCGAGGCCGACGGCGAGGCCCAGCCAGCCCTCCGCCGTGCGACGGTAGCCCACCCACTGCACGTACGCGCCGCCGAGGTTCACGAGCGCAACGCTCAGGTGCGCGACCCACGACGTGCCGAACGCGGCGTCCTCCGCCGCGCGCTCCAGGAGCTTCTCCGCGACGGCCAGCCTTCGTGTACGCGCGAAGGCGCTGCTCCCGTCCATCCCGCGTAACACGGAGGTCGCGCGGATCGCCGTACGCGGCGTGAAGAGGAGCATCCCTCCGATCGCCAGCGTCGCCTTCGTCGCGCCCACGCTGGCGTCGACGCGGAGGCCTGGATCGGTCGCCGCGAGCGCCACGGTGCCCTGCGCGGTGGCGGCGAGGCCGTAGAACAACGTCCAGCCGTTCCACCACAGCGCCTCGGCCCCCTGGTTCGCCTCGAAGCCCGCCAGGATCTCCGCGTAGCGCGCATCCGTGTCGTCGCGGGCGACGTCTGCGCGGGCGGGCGTGCTCGCGAGGAGCACGAGCGCGCCGCCGAGCGCCGTGGCGCGCACGCGGCATCGTGGACGGGGAGGGTGCGGCATGGCGCGATCCTACGCGCGCGGCGCCGGCGCAGACAGCGGACAGCGGACGGCGGACGGCGGACCACGGACGGCAGGCGCGGTGTTACGCTCCGCTCGCCGATGTCCCGCATCCACCAGGTCACCCTCGACATACGCACGCCTGGCCGGGGCATGCTCGACGTCACCGAGCGGATCGCCGAGGTCGTGCGCGCGTCGGCCGTCCGTGCCGGCACCTGCACGGTCTTCTTGCGACACACGTCGGCGAGCCTCGTCATCCAGGAGAACGCGAGCCCCTCGGTGCGGCGCGATCTGGAGCGTTGGCTGGACGCCATCGCTCCCGAATCCCCCGCCTTCGGCCCGTGGGAACACGACGACGAGGGGCCAGACGACATGCCGGCGCACGCGCGCGCCGCGTTCCTGAAGACCAGCGAGGTGGTACCCGTCGAGGGCGGTCGCCTCGCGCTCGGCACCGGGCAGGCGATCTACCTCTGGGAGCACCGCGCAACCCCGCACCGCCGCACGCTCCACGTGACGGTGGCGGGGGTTTGATGGGATGGCGCGAGGCCGCGGAAATGCCACACTCGCTCCGTGACACGGACACGCGCATTCCCCCTCGTCGACGCCCTCGCGTCCGCCCTCGCGGCCTGTAGCTCCACGAGCGCCGCCCCGCCGGGGACCGCCGGCCCCGACGCCGCGGCGGGCGCGGGCCTGTACGTCGATGGCTCGAGCGCGGTCGCGTGAAGATCGAGGGCGCGTCGCTCGACGCCGCGGGGAAGTGGGGCTGGGGCATCGCGGTGGGCGGCAAGAGCACGCTCGAGGTCGAGGGCGCCACCGTGATCGGTGGCACCGACGGCGTCTTCGTGGCGACCGGCGGCACGCTCGCCACGCTGAAGGATGTGGTGATCGCGCGGCAGGCGCCGCAGGGCTCGAGCCGCGCGTCCGGGGTCCGCGTCACCCAGGGCGGGAAGGTGGTCCTCAGGCGTGCGATCGTCCGGGACGTCGTCGGCGACGCGTCGGTCGCGGCCGAGGGTGGCACCGCCGTCGTCGAGGACTCCGTCCTGCGGGGCTCCCGGGTACGCGCGCCCCTCGCGCGTGGCCACGGGGTGATCGCGTTCCTCGCGGGGTCGGCCTCCGTGGCCCGCACGACGATCGCCGATCACGAGAGCGTCGGCGTGATCGCCCAGAACGAGAAGAGCCACGTCGACCTCACCGACGTCGTGATCCTCGGGCCGAAGACGAGCGCGCAGGTCCCCGACGCGGAGCTCCACGTCGCGAACGAAGAGCGGCATCGGCGTGCAGATCACGGACAAGGCCGAGCTGTCGGTGCAGGGCTCCGTGCTGTGGGGGACCCACGGCATCGGCATGTTCCTGAGCGACGCCGTGCTCGACGTGAAGCGCACGTTCATCGACGGCACGCGGACCATCACCGCCCCCGGCGTGAGCTACGCGGTAGGCATCGTCGCGAGCGGCGGCCGCGCGACGATCGATCACCTCAGCATCGCGCACGCGATCCTCGCGGGCATCGAGGTGGAGCGCACGGGCACGCTGTCGGGCACCGCCCTCTTCGTGCGCGACACGACGGAGGCGACGCCCACCGGGACCGGCGCGGGCTTCTCGGTGGGCGAAGGCGGGAAGATCGTGCTGTCGAACAGCGCGATCGACCGCGCCACGGGCGTCGGCGTGCTCGCGGTGCGCGGGGGTGGCGCCGAGATCGCGCTCTCGCGCTCGACCGTGACCCGCACGCGCGCCGCGCCGGGCTTCGGCTTCGGCCACGGCGTCATCCTCGGCGAGGACACGACGGTGACGCTCGAGGACACGCAGGTGGTCGACAGCGCGCTCATCGGCCTCGCGGCCGCGGGTGGCCGGGCGCAGGTCACGGGTGGGACGTTTCACAGGAACAAGGTCGCAGTGCACGTGCAGGGAGGGTCCTTCCTCGTCGAGTCGGGGCGTACGGGCGATCTCGGCGCCGCCGAGGTGCGGGTCTCGAAGGAGACGACGTTCATCGACAACGAGACGAAGCTCGGCTCGGGGGAGCTGCCGCTCCCGAAGTCCGTGCTGCGATGATCGCGCCCGCGCTCCGACGTTGACGCGTCGGCCCGCGATGACTACATGTCCGCCGTGGCCAAGGTCACCCAGGTCCCCGGACCGCCCGTCGGCTTCGAGGGCGAGGTGCGCTACGCGATCCGCGCGCGCGAGAAGCGGTCCTTCCACACCATCCTCGACGCGCATCGGATGATCTCGCGGGGCGCCGACCCCGTGAGCGTGGTCCGCCACGTGGCGGAGCCGGGCGGCCTGCGTGTCGAGATGGACCACCCCATCCTCCACGGGACGCTCACCGAGTCGCTCTCCTGCACGCAGGGCCCCGACGGCCTCCTCGCGCGCGCCCTCGCGCGGCGGAGCGTGCAGACCGACGGGCGCGTCGTCCGCGACGAGAAGGTGGAGGACTTCCTGCACGACGAGATCGGGCTCCCTCGCGCCACCTACCCGGAGGTCTTCCTCCCGTTCCTCCTCTGCTACTTTCCTCGCGACGACGACCGCCGCAGCGTCTACGCGTGGATCAACGATCGCTTCGTCGCCAAGGTGTACTTCGAGCGCGTGGGCCGCACCACGATCAAGACGGCGAGCGGTCGCTCGATCGACGTCGAGGAGGCGGTGATGTATCCGGACCTGAACGACTGGGTCGCCCTCGGCTCGCTCCTGTCGCGCCTGGCGAAGCCGTTTGCGCCGAAGTACCGCATGTGGTTCGAGCTGGCGAGTCCGTGGCGCGTCGCGCGCTTCGAGGGGCCGTACGGCCCGCCCGGCGCGCCCGAGGTCGTGCTCGAGCGCCTCGACTGACGGGAGGTCCGGCGCCGCCGAAAAATTCTCGCGTGGGTGATCGATCTTCCCCCGCGCCTCGCACGAGGAAGCGGAGAGGTGCACATTGAAACGCTCCGCAATGGCCCTGGCCCTCGTGGCCACGGCCGCGCTCTGGTCTCCCTCGGCCCTTGCCGACCCGCTGTCCTCCGAACCGCCACCGCCCGCCGGGGCCCCGGTCGATCGCCCGAGCGAGGAGGCAACCGGCTTCCGCGTCGGTGCCCTCGCTGGCGTCGGCTTCCCCCGTCCCCTGGCCATCGAGGCCATGGTGAAGCTGGATCGCGTGGCCGCGTTCGGTGTCGAGTACAGCTTGCTCCCGGAGACCTCGGTCTACGGAGTCGAGGCGAAGCTCTCGGCGATCTCGGCGGACGCGCGGGTCTTCCCCTTCCAGAACGCCTTCTTCATCGGTCTCCGCGCCGGGCACCAGACGATGAAGGCGACCGCCACGGCGAACCTCGGCGTGCTGGGCTCGTACTCCCAGTCCGCCGAGGCCGAGACCTGGTTCGTGAACCCCCGGATCGGTGCGCTGTGGACGATGCGCAGCGGCTTCTCGATCGGCGTGGACGTGGGCGTGCACATCCCGATCAGCCCCTCGCTCTCGACGACGCTCCCTGACGGTCTGCCCTTCCAGATCGACGCAGGCATCGCCAGCGTCGCCGGCGCCCTCGGCAACAATGTCACGCCGACGATCGATCTGCTGCGCGTCGGCGTGCTGTTCTGAGCCCGCTACACCAGCTTCGCCGCGAGCGCCGCGAGCGCCTCCGTCTTCATCCCCCGCTCGTTTCCGTCCTTGCGGAAGTCCGCGAACAAGAGGCGCGTCTGCCCGCCGACCTTCTTGAAGTGGTGCCGGAGGAACGCCTCCAGATCGGTCGGCACGAACCTCGGCGCGAGCCACGCGACGAGCCGGAGCACCCACCCTCGCACGAAGAACGCGAAGAACGGGACGCCCACGTCGAGGCGCGCTGCCGTGATCGCGAGCGCCTCGCGCGCCGCCGCCGCCGCCATCTGCGGCATCTCGCCTCGCCGGAACGCGTCGAACGACCACCCCGCGGCCTCCAGCGCCGCCATCGTGGGCATCAAGACGCACCCTCCGAGCGCGCTCGTCGCGCCGACATCCTTCTTCGCGACCGCGGGGCACCCGCCGCTGTCGAGCTCCTCGGCGACCTCCGCGCCACGCGGTCCGCCGAACGCGGTCGGCGAGCCGGGCGGGCACCAGTAGGCGATGCCGGGCTCGGGCACCTCCTCGCCGGGGAGCGGCGCCTGGTAGCTGAGGATGCCGATGAGGCCGGGCACGACGTCGCGTCCCGGGAACGCGCGACGGATCTTCTCCTCGGCGGTGAGGCCCGGCGGCAGGGCCACGATCCGGGCGTCCCCGACCGCCGCGGCGATCGACGCGAGCCACGCCTCGTCGAGGGCGTTCGCGGGGACACAGAACCACACCTCGTCCCAACGCTCCCTCTCTCCTGCCGCCGCGATCTCCTCCGTCGACGTGAACACGCCGTCGGCCTCGAAGGTCACCGGCGTCCGCTCGTCGCGTCGCGTGAGCGGGTAGAGAACCATCTTCTCCCGGACGGCCGCCGCGGCCTTCGGGCGCACGAAGAAGCTCACCTTCGCGCCGCCCTTCTTGAGGTGGTGACCGTACACCTGGCCGACCGCGCCGGCCCCGACGAGGAGGATGTTCACAAGCGTGGCTTAGCACGTCATTCGAGATGATCGCGTCGATGTGTATTACGCTTCCCCGATGGCGCGAGACCTCCGAACGCAGGGCCGCAGAGACATCCTCCTCGGCGTCGGGGCGCTCCCGCTCGTTCTGGGCGCCGCGTGCGATCGCGCGCGAGACGCCCCGAAGGCCGCCACGACGACGGCGCTCCCGCCCGAGTCACCGCCTTCGGCGCCGGCCGCGCCTCGCATGCTCGGCCGCACCGGTGTCGCCGTCGAGGCCGTCTCCCTCGGCGGCGAGGGGGTCTTGCGGACGAGCGGGCGTGCCGCAGAGGCCGTCCCGGTGATCCAGGCCGCGTTCGCGGCCGGCGTGAAGTACTGCGACACCGCGCCCGCGTACGCCTCCAGCCAGGACTACTACGGTGCGGCCTTTCGCGCTTCGCCCGGCGCGCGGGACAGGCTGTTCCTCGCGTCGAAGACGCACGAGCGCACGAAGGAAGGCGCGCTCGCCCTGCTCGACGACAGCCTCAAGCGGCTCGGGACCGACCACCTCGACCTCTGGCAGATGCACGATCTCCGCTCGATGGACGACGTGGATCGGATCCTCGCCCCGGATGGAGCCGTGCGTGCGGCGGAGCAGGCGAAGAAGGAGGGGCGCGTCCGCTTCATCGGCGTGACGGGTCACCATGATCCGGGCGTGCTCGCGGCGGCCCTGCAGCGGTTTCCGTTCGACGCGGTTCTCCTCCCGATCAACGCCGCCGACCCCGCGCGGGCGCCGTTCATCACGACGGTCATCCCCGAGGCGCGCCGCATCGGCGCGGCCGTGATCGGCATGAAGGTGCTGTCCCGGGGCATGCTCGTCCAGGACGGCGTGATGACCGCCGACGAGGCGATCCGCTACGCGATGGCCCTCTGTGACACGATGATCATCGGCTGCTCCTCGGTCGCGGAGGTCGAGGGCAACCTCGCGATCGGGCGCCGGGCCACCCCGCTGGACGCGGCGTCACGCGCGTCGGTCGAGTCGCGCATCGCCGCGTCGGCGTCGAAGTATGCATACTACAAGGGATGACGTCGGCTCGCCGCCCGGAGGCGGCGATCCCGGCGAGACCCGCCGCGGCTTCGACCGGCATGCGCGCTACATCAACCCGAAGTGGACCGAGGCCCTCGATCTCCTGGGGTATGGGCGGCTGTTCGTGCGCGCGCAGGGCACGCGCATGTGGGACGCCGAGGGGCGCGTCTACGTGGACTTCCTCGCGGGCTGCGGCGCGGTGCCGCTCGGCTACAACCACGCCGAGATCGTCCGCGCGGCCGAGGCGTCCCTCCGCGCGAACCTCCCGTCGTTCGTGCAGCTCGCGCCGCAGCGTGAAGCGGGGCTCCTCGCGGAGGCGCTCGCCGCGCGCCTGCACCCGGATCTGTCCCGCGCGCAGCTGGTGAACAGCGGATCGGAGGCCGTCGAGGGGGCGCTCAAGCTCGCGTACGCCGCGACGCGGAGGCCGGGCGTGCTCCACTGCGACCGGAGCTACCACGGCGTGACGCTCGGCGCGCTCTCGGTGATGGGATCGTCGCGCATGCGCGAGCCGTTCCCGTCGCTCCCGGGCACGGAGGCCGTCCCGTTCGGCGACCTGGACGCCGCGGAGCGGAACCTCCGGACGGAGCGCTTCGCGGCCTTCATCGTCGAGCCCATCCAGTTCGAGGGTGGCGTGAGGCTGGCGGATCCGTCGTACTTCGTGGGGCTCCGCGCGCTGTGCACGAAGCACGGGACAGCGCTCGTGTTCGACGAGGCGCAGACGGGGTTGGGCAGGACGGGCACCCTCTTCGCGTACGAGGGCATGGGCGTCGCGCCGGACGTCCTCTGCTACGCGAAGGCATTGTCCGGCGGCCTCGTGCCGATCGGAGGGTACTCCACGAGCCCGGCGTGGCAGCGGCGCGCGTACGGGCGGATGCAGGACTGCGAGCTGGTTGCCAACACGTACGGGGGCGGCGCGCTCGCGTGCTCGGTCGCGCGCAGGACGCTGGAGCTCATCGACGCCACGCTCCTCGCGCACGTGGGGGAGATGGCCGCGAGGCTCGGGCAACGCCTGGCGGATCTCGAGCGGAGGCACGCGACGCTCGGGCAGGCGCGCGGGAAGGGGCTCATGTGGGCGGTCGAGTTTGCGCCGCCGACGGAGGGCGTCGCGACCGTGCTCACGCTGGGGATCCCGAACCGGATCGCGCGCGAGCTCTTCGCCTACTGGATCGCGCAGCGGATGCTGGAGCGAGGGTTCCTGACGCAGGTGCCGGCGCACGATCCGAACGTGCTCCGTATCGAGCCGCCGCTGGTCGTCAGCGGCGAGGAGATCGACGCGTTCTCGGACGCCCTCGGGGCATCGCTCGAGGAGAACGAGGACTTCGTCCGGTTCGTACGGGGCGCAGGCGGGCGGCTGATCGAGCGGCGACTCTCGCGCGACGAGGGCCGGTGAAGGCGCCCCTCCGGATCGCCGTCGGGGCGGTCCTCCTCGCGATCGCGCTCGCGTCGACGCGGGCGCGGCGACCCCCTCGCGCAGCGCCGGCCGCCTCGTGCCCGCGCGTCACCGGCCAGGAGGCCACCGGGCGCAGGGCGCCCGTGGCGGTGCTCGCGGGGTCGATGTTCCCGTGGGCTGCGCGCGAGGACAGGGTCGCCGTGGGGCGCCTCGGCGACGTGGACGGCGAGTACCGCGTCCGCATCGACGCGTCGGGAGCGTCGACCGCGCGGATCGATCGCGTGGAGCTCCTCGTCCTCGATCACGAGCCCGGCGTGGACCCCGTCGCGGGAGAGGACGGCGAGATCGTGGCGATCGCGCGCGCCGCCGAGCCCTCGGTGCTGCCTCTCGACCGCGACGTGCTGGAGGGGGGGATGCGCGAGGCGTGGACCGTGACGACGGACGCCGTGGAGGCGCGCGCGGCGATCGTCCTCACGGCGAGCATGACGCCCTTCGCGGAGGACGCCTTCGCCCGGTACCTCGCGCGGATGGGGCAGGGGATGGGGCCGTTCATGCGGTGGGTGACCGGCGAGGACTGCTCGGCGGCGTGTCGCCGCGAGGTCATGGACGACGAGACCGTGCGGCTCGGCATCCCGCTCGCCGTGACGGCGACCGTCGGCGGCGAGGCCGCACGCACGTGGAGCGTCCGCGCGATCGGCCCCGGAGCCGGGCGCCGCGTCGCGCTCCCGCTCGATCTCCCGACGAACGGCGCCCGTGTGAAGATCCGGCTCGAGGGCACGCGGCGCTTCTGGCGGATCGACGACGTGGCGCTCGCGCGCCGCGCGGAGGCCACCCTCGACCCTGTCCCGATGTCCCCCTCGGCCGCCGCGCTGACGTCCCCTGCAGGCCCGCCCGTGGAGGTGACGCGAAGGGTCCGCTCCGGCGACCGGGACCGCGTCGCGTTCGCTTCCCCTTCCTTCCTGGACGTCCGCTTCCGCGCCTCCCCCGTCGTGCAAGGGCGCGCACGCGCGGCGTTCGTCGCGGTCACAGGCCACTACGACGCGCCGATCGGCGGCGGCCCGTGGATCGACGCGTGCGCCGTGCTGTCGCATCGCGCCGGATGGGCCTCGCTTCCGAGGTTCGCGGCGGGCCTCCCCTGAGGCCGCTTTCGTGCGGACTGCCCGCACGTCTGTTAGCGTTTCACGCATGGTGAGGCTCACGCGCGGACTCCTCCTCCTGCCGCTCCTCGCCCTCGGCTTCGCGCTCCCCGCAGCGCGTGCGGCGGCGCCGGAGACGGTGCCGCCCGAGTGTCGCGCCCAGGTCGCGAACGCCCTCCTCGCGCTCGACCCGTGCCTCGTCGCCCCGGGGCGAGGCGTCGCGAAGGGCGCGCCGGGCACGATCGAGCACGCGATCCTCGCCTACGCGCCGCCGCGGCTCTGGCCCGTGGCGGAGGGCACGCTGCCGCCGGCCCGCGCGGGCGCCTGTCCCTCCGAGATGGCGTCGATCGGCGGGCGCTTCTGCGTCGACCGCTGGGAGGGATCTCTGGTCGTGCGCGGCGACGACGGCGCGACGTCCCGGTGGCCCGCGCACGAGATCCCCGGCGGCGATCGCGCGTTCGTCGCTCGCAGCGTCCCGGGCGTGCTTCCTCAGGCGTACATCAGCGGGGCGGTGGCCGACGCCGCGTGCAAGCGCGCGGGCAAGCGCCTCTGTCACCCGGTCGAGTGGCGCGCCGCGTGCGGGGGCAGCCAGGGCTACTCCTTCCCGTACGGCCCGAAGCGAATACATGCACAGTGCAAGGACTCGGGCGCCGCGCCCATGATGCAGCTCCACGCCGACACGATGAAGCGCGGCTGGGGCATGGCCGAGCTGAACGACCCGATGAACGACCAGCTCCCCGGCACGGTCGCGCCCACGGGATCGTACCCGCGGTGCGTGAGCGATCAGGGCGTGTTCGACATGGTGGGAAACCTCCACGAGTGGACGGCGGATCCGAACGGCACCTTCCAGGGAGGCTTCTGGCTCGACACGCGCGAGCACGGCGACGGGTGCGCCTACCGCACGATCGCGCACGGGTTCGGGTACCACGACTACTCGACCGGGTTTCGCTGCTGCAGGGATCCGGGCTGACGGCGTCCGCTCGCAGCGCAGCCGTGGTATGGATCGACCGTGGCTTCTCCACGCGCGATCCCCGTCCTCGCCCTGGCCCTCGGGCTCGCCGGTTCGGCGGGCGGGTGCACGACGGTGGACGCCGGGTCCGACGACGACACCCTCGACGGCCCCGAGCCGACGACCGCCGAGGCGCTGTCCCTCCCGGTCGCGCAGGGCCCGCTCACGTTCACGGATCCGTGCCGCCCGGGTACGCGGATCACCATCGCCGCGCTCGGAGACGTCCTCCTCCACTCGCCGCTGCAGAAGCAGGCCTACACCGCAGAGGACGGGCATCACAGCCTCTGGCGGGGCGCCGAGCCGCTGATCAAGCAGGCCGACCTCGCGTACGCGAACTTCGAGGGACCGTCCGCCGCGGGTACGACCGCGACCGGCGCGACGGTCCGCGATCCCGGCAAGGTGTTCGACGGCGTCGTCTACACGAGCTACCCGATGTTCAACTACCACGGCTCGCTCGTCGCGAGCCTCCTCGAGTCGGGGATCGACGTCGTCTCGACCGCCAACAACCACTCGCTGGATCGCCGCTCGGCCGGCGCCGATCGCACCATCGCCGCCCTCACGGCCGGCGGTCTGCCCTTCACCGGGACGCGCCCCGCGGACGAGCCAGCGCGGCCGTGGCACGTCGTCACGGAGCGAAACGGCGTGCGCGTCGCCTGGATCGCCTGCACCTACGGCACCAACGGCATCCCCGACGCGAAGAAGCAGGTCCTGCTCTGCTTCCAGCAGACGTCCGAGATCGAGGAGGTCATCAAGGGTCTGCGCTCCCGCGGCGAGGCGGATGCGGTCATCGTCACGCCGCACTGGGGCAACGAGTACGAGCACAACCCCAGCGCCGACCAGAAGAAGCTCGCGCACCGGCTGCTCGACGCGGGAGCGACGGCGATCGTCGGCAACCACCCCCACGTGCTGCAGCCGTGGGAGAAGCACCTGACCCCCGATGGCCGCGAAGGGTTCGTCGTCTACTCGCTCGGCAACTTCGTGAGCGGCCAGACGGCTCTGGCGCGCAAGACCACCATCGTGCTCTATCTCGGCCTCACCAGGGGCGCCGACGGCAAGGTGACCGTCAACGGCGTCCGTCACGTGCCGCTCACGATGCGGTCGTGGACCGTAGAGCCAAGCGACAAGGCGCAGGGTGCGACCGAGAGCCACCGGCTCGCGACGCAGATCTTCGGGAAGTGGAACGAGATGGCCTCGACCGAGCGTCTCGACACGACGCCCAGCTGCCGCTGACCTGCGAGGTCGGGGCGCGCGCTCAGGCGGGCGGTGCCTCCGGCGGCAGCGGTCCGAGCTCCCTCTCGGGATCCTCGAAGATTCGCTTCAGGGTCCTGGACATGCGGGCCGCGTGCATGCCGTCGAGCACCCGGTGATCGAACGTCGCGAACGCGCGGATCACCTTCCCGACCTTCACCTCCCCCCCCTCGACGACCGCCTCCTCCTTCACCGCGCCGAGCGCGAGGAGGAGCGGCACCCGGCTGTACGGCACGAGCGGGACGAACGCCTCCTCCAGCCCGAGCGATCCGATGTTCGTCACCATGGCGGAGCCGAAGGGATCCCTGGGTACGCCAGCCCAGCGCAGGTCGAGGTTGAGCTCGAAGCTCAGCCACCCCAGGAGATCGAGGGCCGCGTTGAGCAAGCGGAACGGGATCTTCTTGAAGAGGTTGCGCGAGCCCTCGAGGTTCTTGTCCTCCCTCTTGCGCACGGCGCCGACCTTGGCCTCGAACTCGTCGACGATCTCGACCATGGACTTCTCGTGCGCATCGAACAAAGTCGCGCCGCTGAGGTCGATCTCGCCCGTCTTGTCGTCCTCGAGGGCGACCTGGAAGAAGACCCCGATGTCCTCGCGGAGGTAGATGCGGTTGCGCCGCAGGATGGCGTTCGCGTCCGGCATCTCGTGGAGCGTCATCGCGACGGCCTTGGCCATCAGGTGCGAGAGCGTGAGGCGCTTGCCGGTGCGCCGGCGGATCTCGTCGACGTAGGCGAGCACCCGCTCCGCGCGCAGCGCGAGCGCGCCGTACACGGCCGGATTGTAGGACGTCCGCCACGTGCCTATCGCGATGCGGCGGAACGACGACAGGTTGGTCTTCTGCCGGAGGCGAAGGTTCGGCATGCGGCGGGCATACCACGGCCACGCCGCGTCAGGGTCAGGACGTCCGCTGCGACCCGCGCCGATCGAGCTGGGTCCATCCGAAGAGACCGGCCATGGCGCCCGCGGCCACGAGCGCCCCCACGACAGGCGCATGCAGCCCGAGCCCCGCGCCGGCGAGCACGGTCAGGAAGAGGCGAACGCGCTCGTGCTCACGCGCCCGCGCCCTCCCGTCGAGTATCCCACCGAGCGTGTAGAGCCCTGCGAGGATCGTCGCGGACGCAACGACCTCGACGGCGAGCGGGCGCACGACCCTCACGGAGAGGAGCCACACGCCGAGGAGGGCGAGCGCGACGAAATGCGTGAGCGCGTACCCGCGCGTCGTCCGATCCAGCTCCGCGTCCTCCCGGAGCGGCGCGTGCGGGCCGGCCACGACGGGCCTCGACAGCAGCAGCGCGACGCGCTCTGCGAGGCTGCGCTTCGCGCGGACCGCTCTCGCGAGCTCCAGGACGAGCGTGAACTGCGTGGTCACGCCGTCGTGCGTGCGCGAGATGGACGGCACGTCGCGCCGCATCGCCTCCCCCGGCTCGGGCTCGAGCCACGTGCCGAACATCCGGTCCCAGATGCCGAGCATGGCGCCATAGTTCTTCTCCGCGAACCTGGCGTCGCGGGAGTGGTGCGAGCCGTGGATTGCGGGCGAGATCAGGAAGCCCCACGACGGCCGCGGGACCCCCGCCGAGTGCGCCGTCAGGGCGTAGAACGACAGGAGCGCGAGCGCCGCGAACCCGGTCGTGGAGTCGATGCCCGCGAGCGGCATGAGCCCGAAGAAGAGGGCCGCGTACGGATCGGCGAGCCACTCGAGGCGGAACCCGACCGAGGAGTTCAGGTGCTCGTGCTGATGGTGAATGCCATGAATCGCCCAGAACAGCGCGAACCTGTGGCCCGCGCGATGATACGCGTAGTAGCAGAGGTCCGCGATCACGAGCGCCGCGGGCAGCTTCCAAGCCCCGGTGGTGGGCCATCGCCACGGCGCCACGTGGTCGTGGACGAGATTCCACGCGCGCAGCACCCAGGGGCCCGCGAAGAGGCCGATCACGAGCGTCCCGAGGCCGGCGCTCAGGTTCGAGAGGGTCTCCGCGAACCCGAAGATCTGCTCCTTCCGGCGGCGCGCGAGCGCGATCTCGATCCCCACGTAGAGGAAGTAGAGCGGGATCCCGAGGGCGTACCAGGACGCCGTGTCGAGGTCGGGCGTGTCGGGCATCGCTCCGAGCTTAGGCGGAGAACCTGTTCATGTGCCATGATCGTCCGATGCTGGCCACCCAGGCGTCGCCCGCCGCGGATCGAGAGTCCCTCCTGCGCGCGTTCGTGGGATCCCTCGACGAGCGCGAGATGGCGCGGCGGTACAGCGAGGACGGTGGCGTCGTCGTGTTGCCGGCGCCGATCCCCGAGCCGCTGCTCGGCGAAATGATCGCCGAGGCGCGCGCCCTCCTCCCGCGCGCGGTCCGCATCCACGCGCCCTTCGTGCGCAAGGCGGGCGCCGTGGCCCACCCCACGATCGTTCGCGAAGCGCCGGCGCTCCACGCGCTGCACCGGTCGCCCGAGCTCCTGGCCGTGTTCGAGCGCGTCACGGGCACGCCCCTGGATCACCGCGACGCCGCCGAGGCCCATGCCTCCGCCCTCTACACGTACACGAAGGGCGGTGACTTCATGGACTGGCACTACGACGAGTGTGGGTGCGAGCCGGGCGACTCGTTCTCGACGATCGTCGGCCTGGTCGACGACACCGAGAGTCGCCTGGAGATCGAGACCCGGCGCGACGAGCCTGGCGGCCCGCTCACGCGATCGATGCGTACCCGCCCGGGCACCTTCGCCTTCTTCTGCGGCACACGGGCGTACCACCGCGTGACTCCGCTCCGCGAGGGCGAGACGCGGATCACGTTCGCGTTCACCTACGTGCGGCGGGGCCGGCGCCCCGGCGGCATCTACGCCGCGCGCATGAAGCTCGGGAACGCGCTCGTCTACTTCGGCCTGTCCCACCTGTTCGAGCGCCCGCGCGGCGCCTCCTGATGCGCGCACCGGCCTCGCTGCTCCTCTTCCTCGCCCGTCGTTCGCTCCTCCACAGCCGACTCTCGCTCGTGCTCCTCGTCGCCGCCGTCGCCGCGGCGGTCGGCCTGCAGATCCCCAACACGGCGAACCTGGTCGGCTACACCGCGGAGCTCATCGACCAGGCCGTGACGCACGGGCAGGGCGACGTCCGTGTCCAGCCCGCCACCGGCCGCGTCCTCGAGGACGGCGAGGCGGCGGCGCGCGCGATCCGTGGGGTCGCCGGCGTGCGAGCCGCCGTGCCGGCGCTCGTGCTGCCCGGCGTCGTGTCGCGCGGGGGCAACGTCCTCGCGGCGCAGGTGTACGGGCTGGATCCCGGCGCGGAGGCCTTCCCGTTCACCCTCCGGGACGGCGGCCCGCTCGCGCGCTCCACGCCGTCGCACCGCACGCTCCTCCTCGGCAGTTCCTTGGCCACGCGGCTCGGCGTGACGACGGGCGACACGATCGACCTCGCCGTCCTCCTCCCGCCGCCCGACGCCGGCGACGACGCCGAGCAGAGCCAGCAGGGCGGCTACCTGCGCGAACCATGCAGAATACAAGGAATCGTCGGCGGAGCGTTCGGGGCGTTCGAGTCGGTGTTCGTCGACAGGGCCTGGCTCGCTTCCTCGCTCGGTCAGCCGAGGGCGGCGTCGCGCGTGTTCGTGTACGCGGGCGAGCACCGACGCGACGAGGGGGTGGTCACCCAGAGTCGCCTCGGCCCGCGCCGCGCGGAGGGCCTCGCGAGGGCCGTCGAGTCCGCGCTGCCCGGCTCGCGCGCGCTCACGTGGGCGGAGGACTCGCACATCCTCAAGAGCGCGATCCGCGCGAACGAGACGCTCGGCACCGTGTCGCACACGATGGTCGTGATCGCGGTGACCATCCCCATCTGGTCCCTGCTCTACATCAACGTGCTCCAGCGCCGCCGCGACGTGGCGCTCCTGTCCGCGATTGGCTTCTCTCGCGGCGAGGTCTTCCTCGCGTTCGTCCTCCAGGCGCTCGCGATCGGGCTCCTCGGCGTCGTCGCTGGCTGCGCGCTCGGCTGGGGCGTCGCGCGCTGGTTCGTGTCGCACCCCATCTTCGAGTCCGACTCGTTCGTGGTCCGGCCCGTGCTCTCCGCGTCTGGTTTCTACGAGCCCGCGCTCGTCGTGCTCATCGCCACGGTGGCCGCGTCCCTCCATCCGGCCTTTCGGGCCTCACGCCTCGAACCCGCCCGCGTGCTCCGCGGCGCCTGACCCCTGGGCGCGCCCGGGCGCGCCCCGCCGGGTACGCGCGATCCCTGCGAATCTCCACGGCCGTTCGCCTGGCACCCGCCTTGCGAGGGGGCCCCTCATGCACAAGATCCTCTCGTTCGTGTCCGTCCCCGCGCTCGTGCTCGCCGCTTCGACCCCGCTCGCCCACGCCGCCCCTCGGTGTGCGGGCCCTCCCGCCACACCCTACGGCCACATCCTCGGCAAGATCGAGACCTCCGACACCAGCGGCGAGGCGCGCATCGCCTTCTCCAACCCGAAGGGACTACGTGTCGATCGGAGCAAGGACGTCTACCTCGTGACCTGCGACGGCGCGCTCCGCGCGGGAGGCCGCGGGAAGGTACGCTCGGTCGACGACGCCACCTCGACCTTGAGGGCCTCCTTCGGTGAGCGCGGGTTCTCGGCCACCGAGGCCGTGGGCCAGTACGTGCTCATCGACGCCGGCAACACGAGCGCCGCGCCCGCGGGCGTCGCGGAGGTGCCCATCACGAACGTCGACATCGTCGACGGGGCCTTCCGCATCATGATCGGGGCCGGCGAGGAGGATGGCGTCCGCCCCGAGAGCACCGGCTTCCTCGAGAAGACCGGCGGGGACCGCGTGTACTTCACCGTCCTCACCGCGACGAGGCGGGCGAGCACGCTCCGGCTGCGCTCGGACCAGTTCGATCGTGACACGCGCTACCGCGTCGTCGTGAACCTGAGGCAGGCACGCTGCTACGGTCCCGATCCCGTCTCGAAGCCAGCCGAAGTGCGCGGCGTGGCGCCGAAGGGCTATGTCTTCGCCGACATGGTGAAGGAGGTCTCGGCTCCGACGTTCACCGTCGCGACCACGGCGCGCTCCCCGAGGGGAGGCGTCGCGTACGTCCTCGACAACGGCGGCGCCCCGCTCGCGACGGCCATCGTCGAGGCCTCTGGCAGGAGGGAGATGACGCTCCGTCTGGCCTCGGGCTCGAGTCCGACGCCCGACGCGCTCAGGCGGGCGCGCGTGCTCCTCCCGAAGGTCACCAACGAGCGCTGCGAGGACTGATCTTGGTCACCAGTTCGGTTGTTGACGCGTCGCAAACGTGGCAAAATTCGCGGCCATGCTGCTGGCGATGAGCACCTACGAGATGCAGCAGTGGGCGATGATCGTCGCCGGCGGCGTCGTCTTCATCGGGATCGTGATCGCGATCGTCCGCTTCCTCCGGGCGCAGGACGCGATCTGGCCCGCGTGCGCGAAGAAGTTCGGGATCGCGTTCCGCGAGGAGGACGGCGGGAGCTTCACGGGCCCGTCGACGCGCTCGAAGATCCTCGAGGGCAACGTGCAGGGCACGCCCGTCCGGCTCGTGTTCACGCACGAGCAGAGCGGGCGCATGCACCGGCGCGGGACGCGGGCGCACGCCCGCGCCTATGCCCCCGCGCAGCGGGCCTTCAACGTGCAGATCGAACGAGGCTATGGCTTCCAACCTCACTTCCACGCCGTGCCGACCGGCGATCCGGCCTTCGATCGGATCGTGCAGATGAAATGCGATGTGCCCGACGCCGCCCGCGCGCTCGTCGATCCCAACGTCCGCGCGGCCCTCGCGGCGCTACCGGTGGGCGAGTACGCGCTGTCGTACGATCGCGGCGAGATCTGCCTTTCCTTCGGGCGCGATCCGAGCAGCCTCCAGGACCTGGAGATCCCGCTCCACGTCGTGCTCGCGTCCGCCCGCGCCCGGGTCGCGTGACGCCATGATGCCGGCACCCAACCTGCAAGCGTACGTCGACCAGCTGGGCCGCGCTCACGGCTTCGGCCGGGAGCACCTCGCGATGAACCGCGCGGGGCGGCTTCACCCCTCGCAGACGTCGCGGGGCCGGAGGTCCGGGATCGGCTGCGCGGTCTTCCTGGTCTTGCTGGCCATCCTCACCATCCTCGGCGGCACCGGCGGCGCGGCGTTCTTCTACAGCACGCTCCGCGAGCCCGTCGAGCGCGTCGACATGAACGCCGTCTACGCGATGGCAGGGGCTGGCGTCCTCCTGTCCCTGGTGTTCGCGGCGCTGGCGGTGTTCCAGTTCCTGAGCGTCGGCAAGCGGCGCCGGCAGTACGATGGGGGGGGCTGCGCGCTCGCGGAGGGGCCCGCGTCGAAGACGCGGGTGCGCCACTCGCGGTCGCCGGACACGTTCCACATCGAGGTCGGCGGACACAGCTTCACCGTGGGGGCAGCCCTCTTCGACCTGGTCACGCATGGCGCCGGCTACCGCGTGTACCACCTCGCCGGCGACCTGCTCAGCCTCGAACCGGGCTGACATTTTCCCTGGTACCGCCGGGCGGGGGAGGTCAAAGGCCGACCTCTCGGACCTCGACCACCCGAAGGCTGCCGAGGCCAAGCCGGTCAAGGCCCGCGTGGAGGCCAAGGTCGCGTCGTGGAACGTCCCGGTCGCGACCGGGCAGCACTACTGGACGGCGGCGCCTCGCACCTCTGGATGGACGCGGGCTGGTACCGGTGATCCTGCTACGCTCCACGACCATGCCGACCCTGCGGTTCACCTACGACCAGGCCCCCGACGTCGTCTACGCGCTCCTCTCCGATTCGGCGACGGTCCAGGCGCGCAGCGAGGCCTTCGGGGACACGAGCATCGACGTCAGCTCCACCGGCACCACCGTCACGAACACGCGCGAAGTCCTCGCGGAGGTCCCTCCGTTCGCGAAGCGCTTCCTCGCACCGCGGAACCGCGTGACCGACACGAAGACCTGGGATCCCGAGGCGAGGAAGGCGCGGATGACCGTCTCCATCCCGTCGGCGCGGACGACCATCACGGGGGACGTTGCCATCGAGGCCCGGGGGACGGGCTCCTCGTACGTCGTGACCTTCGCCGTCAAGTGCGAGATCCCGCTCATCGGAGGGCAGCTCGAGAAGCACATCACGCGCCTCACCGAGGAGGGCATGCAGCGGGAGCACGCGTGGAACCGACGCAGGCTCGGCTCCTGACGGGCGCGCGGGCGCCCCCCCGCGGGACGAGGCCCAGCTTCCTCCGTTCGACAGGGTCTCCGCACGCGTCGAATGTGGCTTTCTCTCGTACACGACGTTTGCGTACGCGCGGCTGCGCCTCTCGGCGGCGGAGATCCCGAGGTCGGGCACCGTCACAGCGACCGTGGACGTGACGAACACCGGCAACGTCGCGGGCGACGAGGTGGTGCAGCTCTACGTCTCGGCGCAGGGCTCGAGGGTGGAGCGAGCGCCGCGCGACCTCCGCGCGTTCGCCCGTGTGCACCTCGAGCCCGGCGAGACCAAGGCGGTCCCTCTGGCGCTCGCCGCGCGGGATCTGGCCTTCTGGGACCTGGCCACGAACGCCTTCGCCGTGGAGGCGATCCGCTACATGCTGGAGGTGCCGGGACCCGAAGGGCAAGCTGGCCGGCACGCTCGACGTCACGAGGTGACCCGTCGCGCCGCACCTCCGACCCGCGTGCTCGCGCACACGCCGATCGCCATCAGCGTCACGACCGTGGTGAGGAGCCCTCCGACCCACGGTAGCGCGCCGATGAGGAAGAACAGGACGCAGCCGGCCGCGAGGTGCACGTAGGGGTTCTTCGTTCGGTGTCCGAGGAGCCCGGCGCCCATCGTGGTCAGCACGGCGACGATGCCCGCGTACACGGCCACCACGCCGCCGAGCGCGAGGAGCGCCGCGAGCGGGATCCCGATGATCGTGATGCACAGAAGCACCAGTACGCCGACCGCGCCGATCCCCGCCACGACGCCGAGCGCGACCGAGCGCATCGGCCGCGAGGCGACCTCGATCCGGAGCGACTCCATGCGTCGGCTCGCGACGGCGAGCATCATCACGCCGAACACGTAGAGCAGCGTCGCGCGCCGGAGCGAGCTGCCGATCTTGTCGTGGACGCGCGAGAGGAACGATGGCTCCGCGGCGGGCTCGACGTCGTGATCGGGGCCCTGCTTCCCCTCGCCCACCGAGGACCGCGCCTTCCGCGGGCCCTCGCTGTCGACGATCTTCCCGCGGATGATCGAGCCCGGGTGCCGCTTCAGGTAGCCTGCGACGACGCCGACGTCGCCGTCGACGCGCGCCCCGCGCTCGAGCTCGAGCGCTCCGCCGATGGCCGTCGCGTCGCCGCGCACGTGCGCCCCGTCGTGGACCTTCACGGATCCCCCCGTGACCGCGATGTCACCCGTCACCGTGCCGTACACGTCGACGTTCCCACCGAGGACGGCCACGTCGGCGACCACCTCGTCCTTGCCGATGGTGAGGTTCCCGCCCATCACGGTGCGATCCTCGCCCTCGCGCGTACCGTGCTCCTTCGCGTCGGTCTTGCTCGCGACGGCGGCGTCGACCGGCGCGTCGACCGTGGCAGGCGGCGTCGGAGCGGTGGGCGGCGTCGGAGCGGTGGGCGGTGTCGGAGCGGTGGGAGGCGTCGCGATCACCGTGGTCGCGTCGGCGTCCCTGGCCTCGGCCTTCCGGACCGTCACGATCTGCCCCTTGCGCGTGGCGACGAAGTCGCCCGGGTGGAGGATCGCCTCGAGCGCGTCGAGCGGAGCCTGGTCCTTCACGACCACGTCGAGCTTCTCGCCGTCCTCGTTCAGGCTCGTCGGGAGGACGACGCTCCAGCCCGCCACGTCCGCGAGCTTCTCGATGGCCTCCGTGCGCGTGCCCGCCAGGCGCACCGAGACCTTCTTCTCCCGCTCGGGCCACGCGCCTGCCGCGGTGACGCTCGCGAGCGAGCCCCGCGAGAGGAGACCGACGCCCACCGCGAGCGCGATCACCACGAGGAGCCTACGGAACCACTGCTTCGATCGAACGGACATGGGACTCTCCAGGCGCGACATCTACGGGCTCTCCGGGTGGTGTGCGGCCTTGCGGCGCGCGACGAGGAGGGCGAGAAACGTGAGGAACAGCGTCGACGTCACGGTGAGGACGAGCGCGCCCTGCGAGGCGGCGCCCTCGGAGACGCGGAGCGACGTGGTGAAGTGGTGCATCAGCACGTGCAGGTTGCGCTGCACGAACTCGCCGGCGCTCCGCGCGTCGTCGGGCGCCTCCAGGATGCCCGGGATGCACGTCACGAGCGCCAGGGCGAAGGCGAAGACGACGGCGCCGAACGGGAACCGAAAGCTCGCGGTCGCGGTCGCGGCCGCGGCGTCCTTCGCCCTCGCGTCGAGCATCCCGAGATCCCGCGCGGCGACGATGTTCTCGTGCGCGTACAGCGAGAGGAGAGCCACGTTGCCGAGGGCGGCTTTGCACTTCACACACCCGTCGACGTGCGCGCGGGCGTCGGGCGGCACCCCGGCCTCGCCGTCGCCGATCGTCGTGAGCACGACGTCGCTCACGTGACCGCCTTCACCCCAGACCAGCTCGGGCGGGAGGAGTTCCTGTCTCATGGCTTCCTTCCTTTGCGTGGATCCTTCGCCCCCAGAACCTCGTCCTCGAGCGCCTCGGCGAGGGCCCGGCGCGCGCGCGTCACCCAGGTCGCGACCGTCCCGAGGGGCACGCCGAGGCGCGCGGCGATCTCCTGGTACCCGAGTCCCTCGGCGTGGAAGAGCACGAGCGCGTTGCGCTGGCCCTCGGGCAGCGTGTCGAGGAGGCTCACGATCTTCTCGAGCTGCTGCTTGCGCGCGAACTCGTCGTCCTGCCGCGCGCCCGGATCCGCGAGGCCCTCGACGAAGCGCACGCTCGCGGGCTCCTCGGTGTGCGGCTCCTCCACCTCGCGCGTGCGCCTTCGCTTGCGCGCGCGGTGCACGTCGAGCGCGACGTGCCGCGCGATGCCGAGCACCCAGGGGCGAATCGGGCCGTGGACCGTGCTCTCGCTCTCGAGCGCGCGCCGCAGAGTCTCGTTCGTCGCGTCCTCCACGTCCGGGTGGTGCACGCCCTCGCGCAGCACCGCCGCGATGACCGCGCGCACGAGCGGCGCGAGCTCGCGCGCCTCGGCCTCGAAGCGTCGGCGCGTCGGCGCCGATGCCCGTGCGGTCGCGGCTGGCGGGAGCGCGGACGGCTTGTCCATGAGCAGGGCCGCGAACATGGTCCGCGATCCGTCGCCGGCGGGGCACCCGAAATTTCCGCCGCGATTGACACGGCGAAACCATTGTAATTACAATCGGTTGCGAGACATGGCCGAAGACCCCGGACCCCACGCGTTCCGCCCCGTCCCGAAGACGGGGGTGATCTACGTGACGAGCGAGGCCAACAAGCTCGGCTTCTCCACGCAGGATCCGGACTGGTGCAACCTGGGCCAGGGCCAGCCGGAGACGGCCGATCTCGACGGCGCGCCGGCGCGGGTTCGCGCGATCGAGATCCACGTGGACGACCAGGAGTACGCGCCCGTCGGTGGTCTGCGCGAGCTCCGCGAGGCCATCGCGGATCTCTACAACACGCTCTACCGCAAGGGCCGCGGCAGCCGCTACACGGCGGACAACGTCTGCGTCTCGGGCGGAGGGCGCGCCGCCCTCACGCGCGCCGCCGCGAGCCTCGGGCAGATCAACCTCGGGCACTTCATCCCCGACTACACCGCGTACGAGGAGCTCCTCGACATCTTCAAGGCGTTCACCTCGATCCCGATCCTCCTCGACGGAGAGCGCGGGTACTCGTTCACGGCCGACGATCTCCGCCGCGAGGTCCTCGGCCGCGGCCTGTCTGCGGTGCTGCTGTCGAACCCGTGCAACCCGACCGGCAAGCTCGTCGAGGGCGAGGACCTCGAGCGGTGGGTCTCCGCCGCCCGCGACCTCGACTGCACGCTGCTGCTCGACGAGTTCTACTCGCACTACATCTACCGCGTGCGGCCAGGGCAGCTCCCCGTCGAGAGCGCGGCCCGCTACGTCCGCGACGTCGAGGAGGATCCGGTGGTGATCTTCGACGGCTTCACCAAGAACTGGCGCTACCCCGGCTGGCGCATCACGTGGGCGGTCGGCCCGCGGCGCGTGATCGAGGGCTTCGCGAGCGCGGGCTCCTTCCTGGACGGCGGCGGATCGAAGCCGCTCCAGCGCGCGGCCGTACCCCTGCTCGGCGAGGCGCACGTCGTGCAGGAGACCCTCGCGATTCACGCCGCCTTCCGCGACAAGCGCGACCGCATGCTGTCGCGCCTCGAGCGCATCGGCGTTCGCTTCGACCGCGTCCCGGACGGCACGTTCTACTGCTGGGGCAACGTGTCGAATCTCCCGGCGCCTCTCTCCGAGGGGATGGGCTTCTTCCGCGCGGCGCTCGAGAAGAAGGTCATCTGCGTCCCCGGCGAGTTCTTCGACGTGAACCCCGGCAAGCGCCGGAGCGGCCGCCCGTCGCGTTTCAAGTCCTACGTGCGGTTCTCGTTCGGACCCCACAAGGATACACTGGAGAAGGCGATGAACCATCTGGACGACCTGGTGAACGGGCGATGATCACGCGCTCCTCCACGCTCGCGGCGGGGACCCTCCTCGTCCTTGCCCTCTCGGGCGAGGTCCTCACCGCGTGCAAGAAGGATGCGCCCCCGGCCGCCGCCGACCTGGAGGTCCGCTCCACGCGAGGCACGGTCCAGACGTTCGACACGAAGACGGGCGTAGTGCGGATCGCCCACGAGGACATCCCCGGCTACATGAAGGCGATGACCATGGGCTTCGCGGTGTCGGGGGACCAGATGGTCGGCGTGAAGCCGGGCGACAAGGTCGAGTTCACCTTCACCGAGACGAAGGACGGGCCGCTCCGGATCACCGCGCTGAAGCGGACCCCCTAGCGCCGCCGGGCCGAAGCTCGCCCGGCCGTCCCGCTCGCTACAGCCGCGTCTTGCACAGCGCCATGCACATCTTGTCGTCCTCGAGCCGGCACAGCTCGTGGAGCAGCTGGATCTCGTCGTGCGACGCCTTGTTCTCCAGCATCCGCGGCTCGAGGATGGCGCGCGCCCGCTTCTTGTCGCCGCGGTGGAGCGCCTCGCGCGCCTTCGCGAGGTCGTCGTCGGGGATCGCGGAGGGGAGGCCGGGGTCGACCGCGGCCGACCCCTTCGTCTTCGCGGACATCTTGGTCCCCAGCTTCTTGTTGCACGCGTCGACGCACTTCGTGTCGCCCTGATCGGCGCAGATCTCCGCGAGGAACTGCACATCCTCTTTCGTTCCGGCGTCCGAGAGGGCCTTCTTCTCGACGAGCATGCGCGCCATCCACGTCTGACCGTTCTTCCGGTACTCCTTCGCCTGCGCGAAGTCCGACAGCTCGGCCCCCGCGTCGATCGCGGCGAGCGCCGTGGCCTGGATCGGCTTGCCGGTCGCGCCAGGGGCCGGCTGTCCGCTCGAGAGCGGTACGACCGTGCCGGGCGGTCCGGCCCAGCTCGTCGTGAGCTTGTCGCACCCGACGACGCCGCCGAGGAGGACGAAGGCCACGACCCTCTTCAAGGCTTCTTGATCCACAGCTCGACGTTCCGGTCCTTGTCCGCGCCCGGCCCGTTGTCGGGCAGCCACCCGGAGACGAAATCGATGACCCCCCGCCGCTTCCCCTCCGCTGCCACCGGATCTCCGTCCGTCGCGTAGTCGACGCACGTCGCGCGCATCATGATCCAGCCGTTGTCCTGGTCGAAGACCTCGATCGTGCGGAACTGGTGCGGGTAGTCCGCGATCGCGCTCGTCATCACCTCCCACCACGCGTGCCCTGCCTTCGGCGTCACGGGCGCCACCTTGTGCTGGTGCGTGTGCCCGACCATGCTGAAGATCACGTTCGGGTACGCGCCCACGACCTCGACCCACTCGTCGGGCGGTACCGCGTCGGCCTGCTTCGAGCCGAGCGCGCCGCCGTCGAGGGTGAGGCTCCCGACCGCGTGGTGCGAGGCGAGGATGACCCACTTGCCCTCGGTCTTCGCCTGGTCGAGCAGAGGCTTGATGACCCCGTCGAGGTCGCCGCGCCGGATGATCCCCGCGTCGCCGCCCGTCTCGGTGCCCGTGTCGAGCACGAGGAAGCGGATGGGCGTGCCCGCGACGTCGTGGGTGTAGATGGCCTTGCCGAGCTCCTTCTGCTTCGCGCCGACGCCGTGGCCATCGCCGTCCGCCGCGATTTTCGCCATCAGCGCCTTGCGATCGAGGAGCGCGCGCTTCGGGTCGGGCACGATGAAGTCGCCGGACTCGATGGGCCCGCGCTTGTCCGTGCTGTAGTTGCGCGTGCCGCCGGCCGTGGTGTTGCCGACCGCCTTGAGCTTGGTGCCCTCGTCCACCTTCACGTTGCCCTGGACGAGCATGTCGTGGTTTCCCGTGACCCAGAGCCACTTCATGAGCAGGCCTTCGGGCTTGAAAGGATCCTTCCCGTCGTTGTCGGGCCCCGCGATCATGTCGGTGTCGTCGCCCGAGTCGCACTGGACCGACGCGGCGCCGCCGAGGATTCCCAGTACCCACTCCACCTCGTTCTGCTGCGCGCTGTCGGCGTTGTCTCCGCCGAGCAGGACGAAGTCGATCGGGTCCTTCTTGTGGAGCGCGTTGACCGTGCGCACCGTCGCGTTGAGGACGCGGCACTGGTACGCGTCCTGCGGACGCGCGGCGGCGTCGGTGCCCTCGGAGGTGTCGAAGCGGGCGAGCCGCGTCGGGGACTCGTCGTCCGCGATCTGGAAGTCGGGCACGTGCACGAAGCGCGTGAGGCGCTTGGCTTTCGGGCCCGCGGCGGGCGGCGTCGAGGCGTCGATGACGCGCGTCGCGTGCGGCACGCCGGGGAGCGTCGTCTGGTCGCCCGCTCCTTCCTTCAGGTAGCCGTCGAGCGCGTCGGGCTTCACGGGGTTCTGCCCCGCCGACGAAAGCCGCCGCGCGATCTTCGGTGTGAACGTCACGTCGAGCGTGGTCTTCGCGCTCGCGAGCGGCTCGAGCGCCTTGAAGGTGCGCGTCGCAGGCTTGGGGGGATCGGTCTTCTGCGCGGGCGTCGGATCGGCGGAGGAGCAGGCGGCGACGACGGACAGGACGAGCACGGGAACGGCAAGGCGGCGCATGCCCCCAAGCTAGCAAATCGGGTTCACTCGGAGTAGCCGCGTAGTCGATAGATCCAGATCCCCGAGAATTCTCGCAGCGCGGAGGCGCTGTGCTCGAAGTGCTTCGATCGGGGCTCCCACGAGAGCGGGTACCGCGCCGGATCGTAGGCCTTGTAGTCGGCCGCGAATGGCGTGACGGGGAGCCCCACCTTGCGGAAGCACCCGAGCGCCCGCGGCATGTGGAACGCGCTCGTCACCAGGAGCAGGCGCGACCACCCGCGGGCGCGAGCGATCTCGGCGGAAAAGACCGCGTTCTCCCGGGTGTTCCGCGCTCGCTCCTCGAGCACGATGCGCTCACGCGGGATGCCCCAGCGCTCGAGCTGGGCGCCGAGGACGGGGGACTCGCGCGCCTCCTCCGCGATCCCCGGGGTGGGGGCGCTGGTGATGATGACCGCCGCCGCGCGGCCCTCACGGAGGAGGTCGAAGGTCGCGAGGAGGCGCTCGGAGTTCTCGTTGAACGCGAAGGCGTGCCACTGCTCCGCGGGGCGCTCGTCGACGACACCGCCGAGGAGGATGATCGCGTCGTACGTCTCACCGGGCGGGAGCGTCGCCGGGCGTACGTCGGCCTCGAGACGCCAGCGGAGGCGCGCCGACACCGGCTCCAGCGAGAAGAAGAGGAGCACGAAGAAGGCGAGCAGCAGCGATAGCCGCTGCCGGCGCCTCCACCGCATGCGCCGGCGCCACGGGATCCCGAGCGCGAGGAGGACGAGCGTCCACGTCAGCGGAGACAGCCCGAGGTCGAGGATCTTCGATAGGTAGTAGAACATCGGCGGACCGCCGACGGTTCTACACCACGAAATCGAGCAGCTGCAGCTTCGTCGTGTAGTCGTCCAGCTTCGCCTTGAACTCGTCGACCAGGGTGTCGAGCTTCACGACGACGCCGTCCTTCGCCTCGCGCGTGATGCTCCCCGACACCAGGATCTCGTCCGTCGGCAGCACCAGCACGCCCGCCCAGAACGAGCGGTCCCGCGTCAGCTCCGCGGTCTTGCCGTCGAGCTTGAGGTAACCCTGGCTCACCTCGAGCACGTCGAGGAACTTGCCGTCGTCGAGTCGCAGCTTCGCCGAGTAGCCCGGGGCGGGCGTGACGCGGTAGTTCGCGCGCCGGTTGTTCTGGATGAGGTCGTCGAGCTGCTCGAAGAGCGGGCGCGACAGCTCGGTCTCGTGCGCCGCGAGGACCAGCTCGCGCATGGACTTCATCGCCTTCTGCGTGCGAATGATGTTTCCGCGCATCTCGTCCATGCGACGGCGGTCGCGCCGGACCTTGTCGCTCACGACGCCCAGGAGGTTGCGGTAGAACGCGAAGCCGATGTCGGCGTTCTTCTCGAAGAAGCCGAGGAGATCCGTCACCGGGAGCTCGAGGAGCTCGACGTCGGTGATGGCCGTGGCCGTCGTGCTGCGCGGGATGTGCGTGAGCGCGCCGAGCTCGCCCACGGGGCTCACGGGCCGAAGCGTGAACCTGGCGGCCCCCTCCTCCTCGACCAGGAGCTCCCCCTTCACGAGAAGCTCGAAGCGGTCGGGCGTGTCACCGGCGCGGAAGATCACGGTCTTCTGCTTGCGGCTCACCTTCTCGAACGCGCCCAGAAGCTCGGCGAGCTGCGCGTCGGGGATGCCGCGGAAGAGAGGAATCGTATGGAGATCGGAAGGCTTGATCGTCACGGCGCACCTCTTCGGGTGCGGGACTCTAGCGCGGCGGGCGCCGGAAGCTAGCGGTAATTCGCAGCTGTTCCGCCCGAGGGCCAGCCCCTCTCCTCAATCCCTGGCCCGTCCGCGGAAGACGCGCGCCTCGCCGCGGTCCACCACGACGAGGTCGTCCACGCCGTCCCCGTCCACGTCGCCCCCGACGATGGCGGACACCGCCTCGAGCGGCCGGCCGATCTGGAGGGTCACCGCCGTGATCGCGCGATCGAGGCCGGGCGCGAGCGGCACGTTCGTCGCCACGCCGCCGCGCTTCATGTCGAGCCTCTGTAGCGCCACGCCGGACTCCTGCGTCACGGCCGCGACGAGGGACGGCGGGCCCGCGAGCACGCGCGCGAAGCCGAACGCCGATGCTTTCGCCACGACGGCGGGCGCCGCCAGCTTCCCGCTTCCCTCGTTGAACAGGACCACGAGCTCGCGCGCGTCGGAGATCCCCTGGACGAGCACGACGTCGTTCCTGCCGTCTCCGTCGACGTCGGCGATCGCCAGGTCCGCGTCGCGATCGATGGCCCGCGTCAGCGTGGCGATCGGCGTCGTCTCGAGCGTTCCGAACTTCGCCGCGGACGCCAGCCGACAGTCCTCCTCGGGGGCGCTCGCGCGCTGACGCACGAGGAACACCTGCCCGGGCCCGAGCTTCGGCTGCGGATCGCCGATGGCGTCGTTGGTCGACGCGACCACGATGACCTCGTCCCTGCCGTCCCCGTCGAGGTCGCCCGCGGCCAGGCGCACCGCGTCGAGGGCGAACACCGTCGTGAAGTCCCCGATCCGGCAGTCGACGGGTTTCTTCGACGCAAGGAGGCGGATCTGGGGCGGTGCCGCTGTCATGGGCCACGGCGCGGGCCGTGAACCACAGTGCTCGCTCCCGGTGGGGGAGCTCCGGGAGAGGGCGACCGGCGCGTACGACGCGCCCCGCACGCAGTGGTCCTGGAGCAGCGATCCATCACACGTGCACGGGGTGAGGAGGAACGGCAGCATCAGGACGTCCCTCGCCGTTCGCGACCCGAGCCTCGCGGCGACGGCGGCCGCCGAGATGCCCCCCACGGGCAGGATCGGCGCGGTCGGGATGCGCTCCGCCGAGCCGAGGACCAGGTAGGAGCGTGTCCGCGTGCGGCCGTCGTCGTCCGCTCCTATCGTCGTGACGAGGAGGTTGTCGAGCGCGCCCAGGATCGCGCCGCCGTCGAGCGCGCCCGCGTTGGTCAGGGCCACCAGGTTCGTGACGACGCCGACGGTGACCGTTCCACGGGGACCCCCGTCGCGGCTGCCATGGACGATTCGGACCCGCGACGCCGGTGCCCCGCCGACGCTCGGTGCCGGCTCCGCATAGGCGACGCCCGAGACGCCGTCGCCGTCGAAGTCGCCGGCGGCGAGCATCTCCGGCGCGCCCTCCGTGCGGACGGCAGCGAGCGTGGGCCCGACGCCGTGCACCGTCACGAGATCCAGGTCCGCCTTGCCCGCCACGCGCGCCGTGACGTCGGTGCGACCGTCGCCGTCGAAGTCCCCGACGACCGCCTCCGTCCACGCGCTGTCGAGCTTCATCAGCGTCGACACCGCGAGCGGCGACCCGCCGTCCGCGGCGGGGGCGCCCCCATCCGCCGGGGCCGCGCTCGCGCCGCGCGAGAGGAGAAGGCGCTGGGACGTCACGACGTCGCCTTTGCCGTCGCCGTCGAGGTCGCCGACGGCCACGACGCCCGTGCGGAGCGGGAGAGCGGTCGTGCGGTTCGTGAACGACGAGATGCCGCGCAGGGGGTCGATGGTGAAGAGGCGCGCGAGGCCGTCCGTGAGATCGCGGCCCGCGAGGTAGATCTCCTGCGACGTCGCGTCGAACGCGTTGCCGACGAACACGGACTCGATGCCCGTGGTCGGCGCGAAGGTGCTCGGGAGCTCGTAGGTGATCACCGGGCTGCCGGTCGCGGCCTGCACGGCGGGCGACGCATTCGTCACGAAGACGCAGGGCGACGCGAGCGTGACCTTCCGTCCGCCGATCTCCCAGGCCAGGATGTCGCCGCAGATCGAGCTCGACGGGGTCAGGCGGAGCGGTCGCCCCGGGGCGCCCGTGAGGAACCGGACCCGCTTCACGTCCACGCGCCCGAGGCGTGCGATCTCGTGGGGCGTCGTCGCCGCGTCCTCGAGTACGACCTCGCCGTCCGGTAGCGCCCGCGCGACGAAGAGCTCCGAGACGACATCCCTCGCGCCCTCGGGCGCGGGTCGGCGGGGATCGACGAACACCGGGAAGAACACGGCCGCGCCCTCCGTGATCGCCACCGGGTTGAGCGCGGGTACGAGCTCGCGCGCCGCGTCCACCGTGAAGTGGACGGCGCCGATCCGGGTGCCGAGGATCGCGCGGCCGCGGCCGAGGGGGACGACCTCCGCGGAGCCGATGCGCCCGATGTCGAGGGAGCCGTCCGGTCTTCCGTCGCTCCCCACGAAGTGGACGCGCGTCTTCGCGGTCCCGTCGGGCAGGAGCGCCGTCGAGCTGACGACGTCGGCGCGCTCGTCGCCGTCGAGATCCCCGACGCGGAGCTTGTTCACGCCCGACGCGAGGACGCCGCCCTCGACGAAGGCGCCGGAAGGCTGCCGGCAGATCCGGTCCACGCCACAACCCCAGCCCCCGGGGCACTTCCCGCGCGCGCAGTCCAGGCGGCACTCACCCTCCTCGCCGGGGGCACGGCAGACCGTGCCCGGTCCGGCCGCGAAGACGTCGCAGTCCTCGTGCGCCTCGATCACCCGGTTCCCGCACTCGCCGTGGGGGATGGGATCGAGCGACGCGCAGGCGATCGCGAGGGTCAGCAGCGCGAGGAGGGGTGCGAGCCGCTTCATCGGGCTCGAAGATACACGTCCGCCGCTCAGGCGTGATACACCACCGCTTCCATGGAGCCTGACCGCTCTCTCCCCGCGAGGATCGCGAGCCACCTCGCCGCCGCGACGGGCCGGGCCGTGGACGTCACCTCCGTCGAGCCGCTCCTCGGGGGCGCGTGCCAGGAGAACCTGCGTGTCGACGCCGTCCTCGACGGCGAGAGGTGCCGCCTCGCCCTCCGCAGCGACGCGGCGACGTCGCTGCCGCAGAGCCTCCGCCGGAAGGACGAGCTCCGCGCGATCGAGGCGGCGGTCCGCGCGGGCGTGAAGACGCCGCGTGCGCGCTTTCCCGGAGAGGGGCTCCTCCGCGAGGGGGCGGGCTTCTACTTCCTCGACTGGGCCGAGGGCGAGGCCATCGGCCGCAAGGTCGTCTCCGCCCCGCACCTCGCCGGAGCGCGCCAGGAGCTGCCGCGTGCCCTCGCCCGCGAGCTCGCGCGCATCCACGAGATCACCCCGGGGAGCGCGCCCGAGGTCCACGGCGCCACGGCGGCGAGCGAGGCCGAGCGCTCGTCGGCCGGCGCTGCGCACATCCACCTCGCGCGGATCCGCACGTCGATCGACGCGATGCACGCGCCGCGCCCCGCGCTGGAGCTGATCCACCGGTGGCTCCTCGCGCACGCGCCGCCGCCCGAGCCGTGGGTCCTCACGCACGGCGACTTCCGCACGGGCAACTTCCTCGTCACGCCCGATGGCCTCTCCGCGATCCTCGACTGGGAGTTCGCCCACTTCGGCTCGCGCTACGAGGACCTCGCCTGGATCAGCGTGCGCGATTGGCGCTTCGGCAAGAACGACCTCCCGGTCGGTGGCTTCTCCAGGCGCGAGCCCTTCTACGAGGCGTACGAGGCGGCGTCCGGCGTGCACCTCGACCTTGCGCTCCTCCACTACTGGGAGGTGTTCGGCAACCTCAACTGGGCGGTGGGCAGCGTGTACCAGGGCGAGCGGTACGTCCACGGCGGCGCCGCCGACTTCGAGCTGGTCGCGATCGGCCGCCGCGCCGCCGAGATGGAGCACGAGGCCCTGCGCCTCATCGAGCGAGGGAGGCTGTAGATGCAGGACGAGCCCACACGCGAGACGATCCTCCTCGCGGTCGCGAGGTTCCTCGGGCAGGAGGTGCGGCCGCTCGTGACGGATCCCAAGGTGTCCTTCCGACTCCTCATCGCGGCGCACCTCTGCGCGAGCGTGGCGCAGGAGTGCGACGGCGAGGACGCGCAGAACCGGGAGGAACTCGCGCGCTTGCGGGGCATCTTCCCGGATCTGCCGGAAGCGACGGCGATGCCCGCGATGAAGAGGGCGATCGCCGAGGGGAACCGCCGGCTCGCCGCGAAGATCCGGGAGGGGCTCTCGCCGGACGAGGAGGCCCTCGTGACGAAGCACGTGCAGAATACACTGATCGAGAAGCTGGCCGTGAACAGCCCGCGGTTCGTCGTCGGGGGGGAGATCGGACCATGATCGACTTCGACCTCGGCCCCGAGCTCACCACCCTCCGCGACCAGGTGCGCCGCTTCATGGACGACGAGGTCCTCCCCGTCGAGGCCCGCGTCGTCGAGGAGGACCGCGCGAAGGATCGCACCACGCTGCGGGCCCTGCGCGCGAAGGCCAGGGCGGCGGGCCTCTACACGCCCCACCTGCCCGCGGACCTGGGCGGCCTCGGCCTCGGCATCATGGGCATGTGCGCCCTGTTCCGCGAGATGGGACGCTCGATGGTGGGCGCCGCGGCGTTCAACTGCGACGCGCCCGACCAGGGGAACATGGATCTCCTCATCCGGGTCGCGAGCCCCGAGGTGCGCGAGCGGTGGCTCGTCCCGCTCGTGAACGGCGAGATCACGAGCGGCTTCTCGATGACCGAACCCGCCCCGGGCGCGGGCTCCGATCCGGGGAACCTCCGCACGACCGCGCGCCGTGAGGGGGACGGGTGGGTCCTCGACGGCCACAAGTGGTTCACGACCGGCGGCGGGGACGCGGCGTTCCTGATCGTCATGGCACGCACCAGCGACGATCCGCGCATGGGCGCCACCCTCTTCGCCGTCGACCGCCACGCCGAGGGCGTCGAGCACGTCCGGGACGTGCCCGTGATGGCGCCGTCCCTGCTCGCCCACCGCGAGGCGGAGATCAAGTACCACGGCGTGCGCGTGAGCGCCGCGGCCGTGCTCGGCGGGGAAGGGCAGGGGTTCCGCCTCGCGCAGGCGCGCCTCGTCCCGGCGAGGCTCACCCACTGCATGCGCTGGCTCGGGCTGGCCGATCGCGCGCTCGAGATGTGCAAGCCGTACCTCCTCGCGCGCACGAGCTTCGGCAAGGAGCTCGCGCGCCATCAGCTCGTGCAGAAGATGATCTTCGACAACGTCGCGGGTCTCCACGCGGGGAACCTCATGACGCTCCACTGTGCGTCGATGCTCGAGAAGGGCCTCGACAAGGAGGCCCGCCCCTACTCCTCGATGGCGAAGACCCACGTGGCGCGCCTCCTGTGCAAGGTGCTCGACGATGCGATCCAGCTCCACGGGGCGCTGGGCTTCAGCGAGGACATGCCCTTCTCGACCTGGTACCGCGGCGCGCGCGCGGCACGCATCGCCGACGGCCCGGACGAGGTCCACGAGGTCACAGTGGCCCGCGACTTCTTCCGCGGCACGGTGAAGACGCTGGTGTAGGCCTGGATGGCGCGGCGCGTACGGAGAGGCATGGTCTGCCCCGACTGCGGCGATGTCGGCCTCGGCGTCGACGCGACGCTGGCCGTGAAGCCCGGCTGGATGTGGGACGAGATCGACGTGCAGATCATCGCCTGCAGGGCGTGCGCGTTCCGCGGCGTCGCGACCTATTGCGAGTCGCGTCGCGGCTCGCTCGACGACGAGGCCGTCGACCACCACGGCTACCGCCTCCCGCAGCCGCTCCTGGAGGTGATCGAGCGCCGCATCGCGGACTGTCCGAACAAGCGCGACGAGACGTGCACATGCATCGCGCACGAGCACCTCGGCCGCTCGAACGCGGGCGGGCACTTTTGTGGCCTCGACGACGCGGCGCTGCGCGATCGGTTCGTCATCGCGTACCGGGAGATCGTAGAATCGTCCCCACCATGAGCCAACCCACCGAAGCGAAGGGCCTCCCCGTGATCGACGTCTCCGAGTACGGGGGCAAGAAGGACGGCGAGCGGCAGGCGACGAACCGGCGGCTGTTCATGCAGCTCCTGGTGTGGGACGGCGGCGAGGGGAGCCGCGCGTACGGCGACGAGATCCTCGCGGATCTCCGCGAGCGTGCGCTCGACGCGGTCCTCTACGCGGACACCATGAACCCCTTCGGCTACGGCCTCCTCACGTGGAGCGAGGACCCGGCTCACTTCGCGACGAAGATCCGCGACGCCTTCAACGCCAACGCGCGCCTGCGCGAGGCGGAGCTCCGCCACGACTACGCGATGATCGGCCGCAGCTACTCGACCGGCCACGAGCCCGACCTCCTCGACGCGCTCCTCTACCGGTTCGTCCGGAACGTCACGAACGCCGCCTTCCCCTGGCACGTCTGGTACCCGCTCCGGCGCACGGGCGCGTTCGCGAAGCTCGAGGGCATCGACCAGAGCCACATCCTCCGCGAGCACGCCGCACTCGGCATGGCCTACGGCCAGGCCGAGCTCGCCCACGACGTCCGCCTCGCCTGCCACGGCATCGACGCGGGGGACAACGAGTTCGTGATCGGCCTCGTCGGCAAGGATCTCCACCCGCTGAGCCACCTGGTGCAGGCGATGCGGAAGACGCGGCAGACGAGCGAGTTCATCGCCAAGATGGGCCCGTTCTTCGTCGGACACGTGATCGGACGGAGCGCCGCCGCCTGACGGCGGATCGCGGGAGAGGCGCCTACCGCGCGAACGCGCGGATCACGTACCCCGACGACACGCCCGTCTTGTCGCCCGTCGCCGAGTAGAAGATCCTCGCGGGCGCCGACAGGGTGACCGCGCTGCAGCGCTCGTTCGAGTTGTACAGGTACGAGGGGCACTTGTAGGTCGACGTCAACGTCGGCGCGTCGCCGACGCGCACGTGCAGATCCGCGTCCCCGCCCGGAGCGGCCACGTCCGGGGTCATCGTGAACACGTACGATCCCGCGGGCAAGATCTCGGTCGAGTACGACACGGTCTGCCCCTTCGAGACGGTCCCCGCCTGCCTGGAGCGCCACTTCGCGGGCCACGTGTACGACGCGTTGAAGGTGTTGTCCTGCTCGCCGTTCACCACCACGACCTGCGACGGGTCGATGCCCTTGAAGATCGCGTTGTAGGTCTTCGGCGTCGCCGGGTTGGCGAGCGCGCGGACGAGCTGCATCGAGGCGTTCGGCATCGACACGAAGTATGCGGGCATCACGTTGGTGACGATGTCCATGTACTTCGTGCCCGACGGATCGTCGGCGTTGAGCGCGGCGCGCCGCGTCGCGAGCGTGTTGTCGACGTACGCCTCGGTGTCGCACCCGTTGATGAAGAACGCCTGGTACTTTCCGGGGAAGAAGCGCCCCTTGTTCGCGAGCGAGCGTACGTTCGCGCCCAGGCCCGCGTGGCCGCTGTAGATGATGAGATCCGCGCCCGGGGTGAGCTCGGCGTACCGCCTGTCGAACGTGGGGTTCTCGCCGCTCAGCACGTCCACGAGCAGCGCCACGAGCGTGATCGATCGCCCGTTCGGGAGCGCCACCTTGAACGTCACGTCCCCCACCGTCGACGGCGTCGCCGGCAGCGCCGCGGGCGTCGTGGTCACGCCGCTCCGGGAGAACTCGGCGTTCATCGTGGAGATGAACTCGTTGTACGCGTCCACGCCCGCGTCGCCGACCCCGCCGCCCACCTCGTACTTGCCGAACACCGCGACGACCGCGAGCTCGTCGTCCTCCCACACGCGCTGGTACTCGGGGTACTTCGCGACCGTGTTCTGCGTGCTCACCGTGACGCGCGCGGTCGAGGTCATCGCCGCGCCCGTCGCCAGCGCGCAGCCCTGCTGCCGCGGCCGGTAGTGGTACCAGAAGTTCGCCGTCGTCGTCGAACCAGGCTCGTCGCTGCACCTGCGCGCGTACGTGTCGAAGAACTTTCCGTCGTCGAGCCGCATCGGCAGCGCGAGCGCGTACGACGCCGGGAGGTTCGCCTTCGAGCCCCACGCGACGGGGAGCTTCGCGTGGTACTTGATCCGGTACACGCCGGCCGCGCTGGTCGTCGTCACGCCCGTGAGCGTCAGGTTGCCGAGGCGTGCCACGCTGTTGTTCGCGTTGAGGTGGCCCACCGTGTAGAGGAGCTGCGCCCGGATCTGCCCGGCCGGGTTCGCGTTCGTGCTCGAGGCCAGCTCGCCGTCGAACTCGAAGTTCATGAGGGTGGCGATGTCGCTCGAGAACGGCTCCTCGAGCTCCTCCGTCGGCTCCTCGATGGGGGCGACGCAGCCTCCGAGGAGCAGTGCAACGGCCGGAAACAACGGGAAAAAACGGGAAAACTGGGACATCGCGGTGCGGACCTCGCTATGAACGGAAAGGTAAGTGCAGGTATGACTCAGTTTGGTGCGTGAGCAAGGAAAATTCTTCCGAGGCTAGAAGAATGACCCTCCGACCAGACCTGGGGCCGCCTGGGCGTTGTCGCCGGGCGTGGGAAGCTGCCCGTCGCGGCGGGCCGACAGCTGCGCGCCGACGATCGCCTCGAGGATCTCGGCCGCGTGCGCGTGATGGCCCCGGGACAGCGCGCTCGGCCAGTGCACGAACATCCGCGGCGTGGCGCGGTGGTCGGCCGCCATCGTCACGTCGACCTGGTTGGGGACGCCGCGCGCCTTCGTGCTCGCGCGGAGGAGCGTGACGCGCTTGGCGGGGTGCGACATCAGGTGCCCCGTCGCGTAGGTCACGTTGTTGCAGAGGTACGTGTTCGACGTCCGCGGGAAGCCGGCGAGGCGGACACCCTGGAGGATCTCGCCGAGCTCGGCGCCCTCTGCGCGCTCGTGCGCGAGCCGGAGGAGGGTCTGCTCGGCGGCCGCCTGCACCTTGCCCCACGTCATCAGGTTGGGCTGCGCGAGGTCGGCGCGATCCACGATCGGCGCGTAGGCCTCCCCCGGCGCGATCGCCGGGCGGAGGTGGTTCGATCCGTCGTCGTTCCGCGCCGCCCTGTTCATGCTCCCCAGCTCGAGCCACATCGGCTGCCGCGGCCCCGCGACGCCGTTCATCACGACGACCTCCGGGCGGAACGCGTCGAGCTCTTTCGCCATCAGGATCGACGCGACGTCCCAGTACACCGGCAGGATCATCCCGCACACGTCGACAGGGCCGAAGCCCGGGACGTCGACGGTGCTCGTCCCGACGGAGAGCTGCGGCGCCGGCGGATCGATCCGGCCCGGCGGCGGCGCGGTCGTCTCGGGGTAGCGCGCGTCCGGCACGAGGCTCGCCACCACGCGGCCGCTCGCGTTGTCCGTGATAGCGCCCGAAGCCGGTGACGAGCGCGCGCGGGTTGTTCCCGGTCGTCTTGCAGCGCGCGGTGTAGCTCCGCACGAACGCGACGTTGGCGTCGTACTGCGCGCGGGCGAGGGGAGTGCGTGTGTCGACCTTCACCTCGTTCTCTCCCTCGCCGACCGAGCCCGTGTCCTCCTCGCTCGCGGGGAGGGCGCAGCCGCCGAGGGCCGCGATGGCCGCGCAGGCGATGACCAAGGAGCGCATGACCTTCCCCAAGCGAGAGGTGTGCCAATGTAGGTGCGTCGCATCGCTCGGGGAAAAGCGGACGCGTCAGGTCTTCACGTGGCTCTACCTGGGTAGAGCGCGATCCACCGGACGGCGGCGCCGGCCCACGAGGGCCGCGAGGGCGAGCGAGCCCAGGGCGAGGGCGGAGGGGGACATGGCGCGGGATCCGGGCACGTCACAGCCACACTTCTTCCCTCCGCCGTCGGCGGCTGGCGTGGTGGCGGGGAGGGCGGCGGCGGACGGCGCGGCCAGCGGAGCCATGCGATCGGCCACGGCCCGATCGACGCAGCGCTCCTTCCTGTTGCACACGGTGTCCTTCGGGCACTCGCCGTCCGGGCCGCAGCGGCCCGTCGCCACAAGCCTGTCTCCGGAGGCGTCCCGGGTCGACGGCTTCGCGCTCGGATCCGCCGCGACGCTCCCGACCTGCACGCAGAGGCCGACGGCGCGGCAGACCTGGCCACCCGGGCACTGGACATCGTTCTGGCACACGGTCGGCTCGCACCAGCCGAACGCGCCTGTCGCCTTGCCGACGGCGCCTGGCGGGCAATCGGTGGGGACCGTCGCGACCTCGCCATGGGCGCGCGTCGCGAGGAGCAGCGAGGAGGCGAGTGCGGCCGTGAGGAGCGCGGTCTTCATCTCTGGCCAGCGTACGCGAGGGGTGTGTTGCCGGTCACGATCAACCTTCGCCCGCGACGGCTCGGCTCCGCGCCGTCACCGCATGAACGTCTCGTACTCCAGCCGCTTCAACCGCCGCGTCAGGATCGCGATCCCCGCCGTGCTCACGATGAGCAGGGACACCGCGAACCCGTACCCGTAGAACCGCGGCCCGAGCTGGATCGACAGCAGGGTCAGGATCAGGTTCGCCATGCAGAACAGCACGTTCAGCGTGAACGAGAGCTTGCGGTAGTCGAGGTAGAACAGCACCGTCAGGATGGCCAGGAACACGACCTGGATCCCCGTCGCGATCACGTCCACCGTGAGGAGCGGCGTGTAGGACAGCGGGATGTGGAGCGCGCGCAGGATCCGGGGCGCGATGAGGATGAACAGGACCACCGTGATCCCCTGCACGCGGAAGATGTCGTAGATCCCGTCGCGCGCAGCCTTGACCATGCGGTCCCCTCCGCGCTGGATCGTGACGAGCGACGCACCCTCGCGGATGCTCTTGTAGAAGCTGTCGTACGCGTCCGCGAAGTCGGTCTCGATGCGCACGAGGAACACGGCCATCCCCGGGATGATCGTGAAGTAGGCGAGGAAGATCGGCACGTCGTAGATCGGTGACATGTGGATCGGTCCGACGACCTCGATGCCGGTCTCGGGCGCCCACCAGAAGATGACCTTGTCGATCCAGACGCCCACGTTGTAGAGCGCGCCCGTCCCGGCGAGCACCGGGAACACCTTTCGCCGGTCGAGGAACCGGAACTCGACGCGGAACGAGGTCGGGTACTCGCGGACCACCAGCCAGAGCGTTGCCGAGAAGAGGATCGCCTGGCCGACGAAGAAGGCGAGGAGCAGGCCCTCTGCGCCCTTCGGCGCGAGGAGCAGCGCGAGGATGAAGGCCGTGCCGTACCCGCCGAGGAAGAGGATGACCACGGAGCGGTAGGACTTCAACGACGTGAGGAACACCGAGAGGATCCACACGTTGTTCAGCACGACGAAATTGAGCATGAACAGCAGCCGGTACGTGTACATCCCCTTGAACGCGAACAGCGCGAACAGCCCGCCGAGCCCGCCCGAGGCCGCGGTCGTCACGAGGAGCGCGCCGAGCAGGTTGGGGACGACGATGTCGGGGTTCTTCTCGAACAGCCGGTCTGCGATGAAGCGGGTGAACACCAGCTGCAGGAGGCCCGATGTGACGAGCGATGCGGCGGTGAGGTGGGTGACCGTGGCGAAGAAGACCGTCACGTCGGCGCCCGTCGACCGGTACACGAGGGCCGCGAGGCCGATGACGATCGTGCCCACGATCGCGACGACCCACGGCCCCGATCCCACGACGGCCGCGAGGCCGTACGCGCGGAGGAGGCCCACGTAGGTCTCCTTGCGGAGGTGGCGCCTGAGGTCGAAGCCTATTCCTGCCATCTGCGCGCGATCGCTTCCTGGTAGACGTCCTGGTATCGGGCGATCATCTTCTCGAGCGTGTAGAACTTCTCGACGCGTGCGATGCCTGCCTGCTGGGCGAGGCTCCACGCGTTCGGATCGAGGAGGAGCTCGGCGACGGCCTCGGCGGCTGCCTCGGGCTTCGCGATGGGCACGATGCGGCCCGAGGCGCCGAGAGCGCGGTCCTGTGCCGTCGTGCCGTACACGAGCTCGCGGCAGCAGCCCACCTCGGTCGACACGCAGGGCACGCCGGCCGCGAAGCCCTCGAGGAGCGCGAGCGGCTGCGCCTCGCTGATCGAGGTGAGGACCATCAAGCCGAGCTTGGGAAGGACGTCCTCGATGCGCTGGAAGCCGAGGAATTTCACGTGCTTCTCGAGGTCGAGGCTCGCGACGAGGCTCTTGCACTCGTTGGCGTACGTCGTGTCCTCGTCGTCCGGGCCGATGATCCAGCCCTCGACGTCCTCGATCGAGTTCGCGAGGACGCGCATCATGCGGATGAAGGTCTTCACGTCCTTGATCGGCACGACGCGGCCGAGAAGGCCGACGACGCGCGGGATCTTGGCGGGGCGCTTCGCGCGCAGGGGGACGAGGCGCGCGAGGTCGATCCCGTTCGGGATGACGCTCGCGCGCTCCTCCGCGGCGCCGTCCTTGATCTGGCGCTGCCGGTTGCCGTCGTACAGCGAGATGATGGGGTTGGCGACCGTGTACGTGAGGCGGCCCATCCCCTCGAAGAACCGGATCCAGAGGCGGCGGATGTAGTCGATGCCGCCCGCCGCGTCGGCTCCGAGCTCCGGGGCGGCCTCCGCGAGCCACTGCGCGGCGAGGAGCTCGATGCGCCGCTCCTTCGTGTAGATCCCGTGCTCGGTGAGGATGAGCGGGCGGCCGGTGGTCTGTCCCAGGATGGATCCGCAGAAGCCCGCGAAGCCCGTCGAGACCGTATGGTAGACGGCCGCCTTCGGGGCCACCTTCGCCGCGCGCGCCAGCGTGAAGAGCGGCGCGTGCACCGACCGGATCGTCCAGAAGTAGTCCACGAACGACAGGTGGCTGCAGTTGCGGTGGTACCGTCGGGTGATCTCCTGCCACGACAGCTCGCTGTAGAGGAAGTCCTTGAGCGCCATCTCCGGCTGCTCGGCAAGGGGTTTCGCCAGCGTCTTCAGGAGCTGCGCCGGTAGGCACCCGGTCTGATCGCGGAAGAAGTCGTGCACCTCACCCGACACCTTGAAGAACTCGGCGTCGCCGTGGTGGGGATGCGGCTGCTCGCGAATCGCGCCCGTGGCGAGGAAGTGCTCCTCGAGGTGGACGAGGTTCGGCGGCAGCTTGTACTTGGAGTCCTGGTACAGGTCGGGATCTCCCCCGACGAAGATGATCCCGAACTTGATGTTGGGCATCCCGCCGACGATCTGGTGTACCCAGCTCGAGACGCCGCCGCTGACGTACGGATAGGTGCCCTCGAGCACCAGCATGACGGCGATCTTCTGGCCCCGCTTGAGCTTGACGTCGGGCTTGCCGAACTTCGGCTTCTCGATCTTCTTGGGCGCGGTCTTGGTGTCGGTGCTCAACGCCAGAACTCCTGGATTCTTCTGACGACCACGTCGTCGTGTGGCAAGTCCGCGCCCTCGGAGAGGACCTTTCGCACCTCCTTGAACGCCCGTCGCCTGAACGCCTCGTCGGCGCGATCGAGCAGCACGGCGCCGCCGGGAATGCCCTCGACGACGGCCTCCTCGAACGCCCCCTTGGCCTCCTCCGGGTGCTCGGTCGGGGTGGCCTGCAGGAGCGCGATTCGACCGAGGAGCCAGAGCATCTGCGGATCCGAGGTCCCCTTGCGGGCCTCCTCGGCGTGCGTGGCCGCGGTCTTCAGCGTGTGGCGGAAGACCTCGCCCTCCGCGAGCCCGAGGTACGCGATCTGGAAGTAGAGCTGGGCGAGCGTCGCGTGGACGACCAGCGCCTGCGCCTTCGAGGCGCCCTCGAGCAGCGCCCGCTCCTCCTCGATGCGCTTCTCGAGGTCGCGGGTCGTCGTCTCCAGCTTGCTGAACGCGGAGAGGCGAACCTCCTCGGACGCGTCCGCGAGGGCCGCTCTGAGGACCGCGATGGTGGTCGCCGAGGTCGCCGAGGCCGCGGCCAGCACGGCCTCGAAGCGGTCGTCGACCGCGCGGCCCGCGCCCACGACGTGCACGAGCCGATCCGCGGGGCGCCGCCTGTGGATCTGCGTCGGCGGCTGCCGGTCCACGAGCGCGCGGAGGGTGAGGTACTGCACGGGGTTCTTGTCCTCCTTGGGCCGCGCGGTCGCGACCGTCAGGAGCGCGACGGTGAGGGCCGCGCCTCCGAAGACGGGGATGAAGAAGGCCACCGTGGCGCCGAGGAGAAACACGAACAGGTCGCTCTTCCGGCCCACCCGGCGCAGGGATTGATCGAGCACCCACCCGTAGAACGCCGCGGCGCCGGCGTGGAGCACGGTCGCGGTCGCGAGCCCTGGCAGTCCCCGCGCTCCCGCGAAGGCGATCGCGATCACGACGGCGTCGGTGGCCACCGCGACGAAGGGCAGGAGGATCCAGATCTCCCGCTTCATGAGGTCATCGACGCCGAAGGCGTGCGGGAGGCGAGCTTCTGCCCGGCGCCCGGTGCGAGGCAGTCCTTGAACTCGGCGACGAGCGCCTTCGGGTTCGACTCCGCCCCGAGGATCCACGTGCGCGACTGGATGCCCAGAGCCGCGACGCCGGCGCCCAGACGCTGGCGGCAGAGGCCCTCGAGGCGCGCGAGGAAGGCGAGGGAGCCCTGCTCGTCCGTCAGCGGCATCACCGCGAAGATCATCGGGTTCCCGTCCGAGTCCCGCTGGAGGATGGCGAAGTCGGTGACGCGGAGGTCCTTCGCGAGCAACCCCTCGAGCACGGACGTCCCACGATCCCCCTTCTTGCACCAGAACGCCATCGCGACGCCGGGCAGCCGGCCGGCGCTCGCCTCGACGCACGCCCGATCGAGGTGACGCTGCAGGCGGGCCCAGTCGTCCTTCGCACCGGAGTCTTCCCAGCGGCTCGGGCTGACGAGATCGCCGACGTAGCCGGCCACGACGTGGAGGAGGCGCAGGTTGAGCGACTCGAGCGAGAAGAGGGGGATGGCGTGGATCGCCACCACGCCGAGGCGGGTGCCTTTCGCGTCGATGATGGGCACGGCGACCAGGAGGGGCGTCTCGTCCGCGTTGATCCCCGGGGCCGCGTACGTGACCGCCGCCGTGTCCAGCGCGGCCGCGACGAGGCGGTCGGTCGCGAGCACCGGCGCGGGCTTCCCGAGCGTGGCGAGCGGATCACCCTCGATCTTTCCCCCGCTGCCGACGGCGTAGATGGCCGCGGAGAGGACGTTGCCATACGCCTGCATGATGAGGAGCGTGTTGGGTGCGAGCGCCGCGAGGGTCGGCGCGGCATCCCCCGTGTCCTTCGTGCACGCCGCGAGCGACGTCAGCGCGCCCCGGAGCGGCGTGATCGTGGCCTCGGAGCGCTGCTCCATGCGCTCGTGGGACAGCTCGAGCAGGGCGTAGCTGCGCGAGAAGCCCTCGAACTGCGTGCGCAGGTGGTCGTTCTCCGCCTCCATCGCCGCCAGCCGCCGCGTCATCGAGGCGGCGATCTCGCCCACGATCATCGCGAGAACGACCATGCCGAAAAGGAGCTCGGTGGGGAGACCCGATCCGTCGGGGCGCGACTGGTTGCGGAAGACCACGGCGGCGACGAGAAGGAGCGCGCTCGTCGTCCCGGGGCCGAACCCGTGCCGGAGCGCGATGAGGACCGGTGGGACGATGAGCCACGAGAACCGGTTCTTCAGGAAGAGGGGATCGATGGGCTGGACGAGCCAGCCCACGACGGGCGCCAGCGCCGTCATGCCGAGCGACTCCGCGTAGCGCCGCGACTCCGGGCTCCGGAGGAACGCTCGGAGCTGGGAGTCGAGCGTGGGCGGCGGCGCCTTGATGCGGCGCAGCGACGCTCCCCCCGCTTTCGGCGCGGCCTGGGTCATGGCTCGATCTTGATGGCGTCCAGGAGCTCGTCGGTCAGGGTCACGGCGTCACCCGTCACGTTGGCCCGGCCCCAGCCGGTCCGCGATCCGGTGGCGACGAAGAGGGTGGCGCCGGTCGGCACGTCGATGACGCGGACCGAGAGGCCGACGGCCGCGTCACCGTCGCCCTTGTATCCCCACTCGAGGACGGTGCCGGCGAGGGCGTACTGGTAGCCGTGCGCGCGGGCGTACTCCTGCGCGGCGAGGATGCGCTGATCGTCGCTCTCCAGGATCTGCGCCTCGGCGTCCTTGTTGGAGACGTACGGGTCGACCGCCGTCACGCCGCGCGTCCGGATCCCCGCGAGGAGGATGGCCTCGAGGCGCTCGCCTGCCTGCGGTGTCGTGGAGCGGTTCGCGGCCGGCAGGACCACCCACTTGGCCTTGGCCTTCATGGGGGGAGATTTCGACGCCCGCGTCGTGGTGCACGCCGACAAGGCCAGCGCGAGCACGAGCGCCATGAGGCACCCGTGCACGACGGAGCGCAACGCGTGCCACGCACCGCCGCCGCGCGGCGGATGACCAAACACCTTTTGACCGTTCATCACAAACCTCGTGCGTAGTGGATCGAGACTCCGTAGAAGGGATCGTCGGGCGCCCCGAGGACGCCGATGTTGTAGTTGCCCGAGACGCCCAGGATGTCGCGGCCGATCAGCTTCATCCCGGCGGCCGCGCGCGCCTCGATGACCCACTGATCCTGGGGCCACAGCCGGCCCGCGTCGAAGCCGACCGAGTAACGCGGGAACGACGCGGATCCCCACGGTGTGGACGGATCGCCGTTGCGGACGTGCACGCCGAGCGTCCCGACCTGCGCCGTGCTCGGGAGCAGGTCTTCGGGGCCGAGCTCGTCTGGCATGCCGATCCTCTTGAGGGCGTTCGCCGCCTGCCGGGCGTGCCGGCGGCCGAGGAAGACCCCCGTGGCGAGCACGCTGATCTGGGGGCGCGCCCTGACGATGTCGTGCTCCAGGACGACATCCGCGAGGTACCCGATGGATAGGTTGTGCTGGTTCAGGGTGCGCTCCCGGAAGCCGATCGCGCGGAGTTCGAAGCGGTCGCGTTCGGTGAAGCCCAGGATGGCGCCCACCTCGGCCGAGTCGCGTACGCCCGCAGCGCGCATGACCGGGGTGTCGGTGGGGACAGCCTGAAATCGGAACTTTGCATCGATCGACGAGCCGTGGGCAAGTATCTCGCGATCGAGGGAGAGGGTGCCGAGCGGGGACGTCACGCCCTGGCGCGTGTTCACGCCCAGCGACAGGCGAGCCTCGCTCCGGGGGCCGTGGAGGCGCGCGCCCACGTTGCCCTCGTACTCGGAGTAGTTCCCGGCCGGGAAGTCGGTGCTGTTCGTGAGCATCGTGTTCTGCTTGAAGTCGCCGTCGAGGCCGACGCTGCCGAGCTGGAGGAAGCCTTCGACGCGCGGTCCGTGCACGATGAGGGGCCCGTATCCGTCGTAGTTGTATTGCGCACCGACGGTCGGCGCGACGCGCTGGGCGACCTCTGCCCGGTCCACCGTGAGGACGCGAACGGCGTCGCGCTGGTTGTCGACGACGGTGCTGTCGAGCGCGGCGTCGATCGCGCGGAGGGCCTCCTTCTCGCGCGCGACGAGGAGGAGCGCCTCGATGTGGAGATCCGTGTCCTTCGCGAGGCGGTCGGACGGCTGGGCGAGGAGGCGCGAGATGCGCATCCTGTCGTTCTGCTGGATGGCGATGGTGAGCAGCGTGTCGTGGTCCGCTCCGAGCCGGACCCGGCGCGACATGTAGAGCACGCGGCTCACCGCCTCGGGGTTGTTGTCCGCGAGGTAGAACGCGAGCGCGAGGTCGGCGACGGTGAGGTCCTCGATGGTGGTCTGGGTGCGCGGCATCATGTGATCGAGCCACCGTGCGGCGTTGTCCGCGCCCTGGAAGTGCCGGGCGAGCTGGGCCCTCGCGGCCATGACGGCGTTCGCCTCGGTGTCGCCGGGGGGCGTCTTGAGCGCGATGAGCGCGCGCGGCACGAGGTCGAGCAGGGCGCGGCGACGTACGCGGTAGGCGTGCGCGTGGTCCCCGATCAAGTCGAGCTCGTCGGCGAGCTCGACCTGCCACGTGTACTCCTTCGGCTTCGCGCGGACGAGGCGCGTCAGGTAGACAACCGCCTCGCGGTGCCGCTTCAGCCGGATGAGCGCGCGGGCCATCGGGCCGAGGAGCTCCGGCTCCTTCTCGGCCTTGACGCGCCAGGGACCGTCGACGTAGCGCGCCAGAGACGGGGAGTCGTGCTTCTCGAGCGCGCAGTGGAGCGCGCTCTCGAACGCCACGGACGAGTTCGGATCCACGCGCAGGGCCTGGTCGAACGCGGAGCAGGCCTCCTCGACGTGACCCATGCGGCGGAGGGACGTCCCGAGGGTGCGCCAGTAGAGGTCGAGGCGGAGGATCTCCTTGTCCTTGGCCGCGCCGTGCCGCAGGAGCGCGACCACCGTGCGATCCCGGCCGACCCTCTCGAGGAGCTCGGCGGCGAAGAAGAGGTTGCGCGCGTTGGGCTGCGTCCGGTACGCGTCGACGGCGTACGACGCCGCCTCGGAGTGGTGGCCGCTCGCGCTCTCCACCGTGGCGAGGCGCTGGAGGAGCGGAGCGGACGGGTCGCCGAGGGCGCGCATCTGGAGGAGCGCCTGGAGGGCGGTGGGCCGTTCGTTGAGCTCCTCGGCGAGCTCGGCGAGGAGCGTCCAGTAAGGGAGATCCTTCCCGGGCGCCTCCGCCGGGACGCTGAGCATCACGTCGAAGGCGGCGTGGGGATCGTCGAGGCGCCATAGGAGAGCTCCCGAGCGTCGCGCGTCGGTGCCGTCGAGGCCGAACGCGTCGCGAAGCTGCTTGTAGGCCTGCACCGCGGAGAGGGACGCGCCGCGCTGCTCCTCGAGGAGGGCGAAGCGGCGGAGCAGATCGCGGGCGTTCTTCGCGCCGGGCGTCGTGGGCGCGGCTGGGGTGCCCGGGGTTCCGGGTCCGGTGCCGGTGCCGGGGGTTCCGGGTCCGGTGCTCGTGCCCGGGGTTCCGGTGCCGGTGCCGGTGCCTGTGCCCGGCGTTCCGGTGCCCGGGGTTCCGGGTCCGGTGCTCGTGCCCGGGGTTCCGGGTCCGGTGCCGGTGCCCGTGCCCGGCGCTCCGGTGCCTGGCGCTCCGGGTCCGGTGCTCGTGCCCGGGGTTCCAGGTCCGATACCGGTGCCTGGTCGCGTCCCCGGCCCCGTTCCTGGGGTGGTGCCCGGCCCCGTTCCTGGGGTGGTGCCCGGCCCCGTTCCTGGGGTGGTGCCCGGCCCCGTTCCTGGGGTGGTGCCCGGCCCCGTTCCTGGGGTGGTGCCCGGCCCCG